>CAYFQP010000028.1:0-19070 GCA_964345375.1 uncultured Gammaproteobacteria bacterium
CAAAAAAACCAGAATTGAAAGCAAAGAGGCATAAACTAGACTCTTCTTTTGGAGAAAAGAAATAATCATTCCCCAAACCCAAAACATAATTGGCAAAAGTGGGAACAAGAGATGATAAATACCAATCCCTCCTTTTATTTCTTGACTACCTCTTCTTGACAAAAAAAGCATCATTGTCGAAAGATTATAAAAATTGTGTCGAAGCTCAAAGATAACCATAGGTAGATCACCGAGCAAAACACCAAAAATAAAAAGAGCAAATGTCCAGAAAACCCAATGTTTTCGCCAAAGTCCATAAAGCCAAAAACCGAAAACGATCAACCCCCAAACAAAGGCGCTATAGTGAAGATTAATCCCCAAGCCAACAATCATTCCCAAAACAAACCAAAGCCAGGGTTTTGACTTTTGCCAGAGAAAACCCATAACCGCAAAAAGAAAAATTCCCAAAAAAGGCAAAAGGCTTGGATTCCAAAGAAGACGATTAAATTTAAGAAGATAGGGGAAAACAGAATAAATTGCAAAAGCAGAGATTCCAGCTAGCCAACCCTTGCTTTTCCCAATCCAAAAAAATAATCCTACTCCCGTTAGCCACCAAACTCCCATAAATATTTTTGTCATTAAAATCGCATCCCAGCCCGTTAGAATCGCCAAAGGAATTAAAAGATAATAAAAGAGTGGGCCAGTAAAGAATCCTCTTCCATGCTCTATTTTAGTAATCACCATTGGTCCCACCAGTCTTAATTTACCCCCTTGGACCATCTCCCAGATATCACTCATGAAAAGGGCTTGATCAGAAGAAAACATCATCAGCTCCTCAAAACGCCACAACCTGATTGACCAAAAGATGAGAGTAATAAAAATAAAAGCGGCGATAATCAGTTTTTTCTTGTTAATTTTTGGGTAACCTCCTTAATTTATAAAATATGTAGCCATCGCCTAGCTCGACTTGTTTGGCAATTTTGAAAGGACGGAGACTCTGGATTTCCCAAACTGTCTCCTCTTCTGGAGGTCTGGATTCGGGGGCAACTAAATAGAGAACCACGGCCGAATTATATTCTTCCACTCCTAAAGGCTCAATCCCTTTTTCTCTTAACCACCACCTCAATTCTAAAGCTCTGGTATCCGAATCAATCGTCGCCGCCACTTCGAAAGTCTCTTCATTATCTTTAATAATCAAGTCGATTACCTGCTTTTGTTTTTCAAGACTCCAATGAGAAGGATAATAAGTGAGCTCTTGATTTGAATGGATTGCAACCATTAATAAATAACTAATTAGAATTATTTCTAAGGCGATTATCAATTTTGAGTTTATGAGGATCTTTAGCTTTTCTAAAACCAAACCATAAAACTTACAAATTAAAGGAATCAGGGGAAACAAATAATAATGTAAAACCCCAAAAGTATAGCCCGCCGATAACTGAAAATTTTTTATCTGGAAAATAATCGTTCGGAGATTATAAAAATCATGTTTTAACTCAAATAAGATTAGAGGTGATTCAACAATCACTATTCCTGTTCCCAAAAATAACCAATTCTTAAAAGTAAAATCTTTATTCTTTAGTTCTAGAATTAAATAATAGGCCAAAATTAAAAGCCAAAGAAGAGCACTATAGTGAACATGAATTCCCAATCCCAAAAAGAATCCCGCTAAAAACCAGTTGAGTTTTCTTTTCTTTCTTTCCTCCAAAAACCATAAAAGCAAAATTCCGAAAAGAGGGATGAAATGAGTATTCCAAATCATCCGAGAATAAGAAATAAAAATTGGCAAAAATGACAAAATCGCATAAGCAGCGAGACTAATATCTCTACTAAATCTTTTTCTCAGCCAAAAGTAAATTAAGGCAAAAGTCCCCACCCAAAGGAGGGTAAAAAAAGCGGTCATGGAAACAATATTCCAGTTAAAAACAATTCCCAGCAGGGCCAAAAGCCAGTAAAAAAACGGGCCAGTAAAAAAGAATCTGCCCTCGACTACTTTAGTCGCCACCATCGGCCCAATTAATCTCGGCCTCCCCGAATCAACCATGTCCTTAACTTCATGAAGAAAGAAGGGAGGATCAAGGCAGAAATTAACCACATTCTCATAATGCCAAAATCGAAGAAAAAACGAAGTAAGAGTAATGACAACAAAAAGGAGAAAATAGCGGTTCTTTTTATTTTTCAATAATTTTTTAATTCTCATCCTTCTTTAGGTAACCGTCTTAATTTATAAAAAATGTAATTATCCCCGAGGTCAATTTGTTCTTCAATCTTAAAAGGCCGAAGGGAATTAATTTCGTAAACTTTTTCGTCCTCGGGGTTTCGGGTAGAAGTAGAAACCAGATAAAGAATCGTCGCTGACTGATAGCCCTCTACGCCCATCGGCTGACAATCTTCCCGCTCCAACCACCAGCGAAGGTCAGTCGCCCTTGTGTCGCCATTGATTGTCGCCGCTATTTCAAAGGGATAATCACCAATCTCTTCACATATCATCTTCGCCACCTCCCGCTGTCTCAAAACATTCCAGTTTTTGGGCATACTTAGCCCCTCTGTTTGATTCCAGTCAATCATTAAGAGAAAGGCGCTAAAAACCAAGACGAATGAAAGTATCGCTAGAAATTCACTTTTCTTTTTTAGAAAAGAAATAAAAATACCCCAAACCCAGAAAACTAAAGGTATCAATGGAAAGATAAAGGAACGAAAACCAATTTCCGTTTCTCGAGAATGACTAAGAAAGAGAACTACCGTCCGGAGATTGTAAAAGTCATGTCTCAATTCAAAAACAAACCAGGGCAGATCACCAATAACTATTCCTCCAAAAAGAAATAGAATGGCTATAAAATTCCACTTTTTCTTAACTAACCCAGACAACCAAAACCCAAAAGCAATCAAAAACCAAACAAAGGCGCCGTAATGGAAATTAATTCCTAAACCAATTATTAAACCTAATCCCAGCCAAAGCCTCAATCTAGGTTCTTGCTTGATTAAAAAAAGAAGCCAGAAAAAAAAGATACCCAAAAGGGGTAAAAAACTTGGGTTCCAAAGCAAACGATTATAAGTCAATAAATAAGGAAAAACAGTGTAAAGAGCATAAGCCGAGAGGCCAACCCACCAGTCCTTGCTTTTCCCTATCCAAAAAAAGAGAATGACTCCAGTGAGCCACCAAATGATCATAAAAAGCTTAGTCATTGAAATAACATTCCAATTGGTCAGAAACGCTAATGGGGTTAAAAAATAGTAGAGTAAAGGACCAGTAAAAAAACCTCGACCCTCAATAATTTTTGAGATAACCATAGGTCCCACTAAACTTATTTTTCTCGTTTCAACCATCTGCCAAACTTCATTAAGAAAGAGGGCCTGATCAGAAGAAAAAGTCATTAGTTCCTCAAAACGCCATAGCCTAATCGCCCAAAAAATTAGGCTAATAACAATAAAGGTAGCGACAATAACCTTATTCTTCTTAATTTGATTGATGAATTTTTGCCACAATGGAGTAAACCTCTCCGCCATCTGGCTGACTAGGTGGTTTTTCTAAGTCCTCGTAATAAACTTTCAAATCATAATCATCATAAATCACCTGAGGTCCATTCTCACCAGATAAAGTATAGTAGGCTTGGGTCGAGGAATTACCAAAACCAATAATCAGAGGGTATTCAGGATCATTCTCAAAATAAAGACTTGCTCCTCTTGGCAACTCCGGATATTCCTGCTTTAAATCATTAACCAAGTTCTCAGCAATCTTCGCTCTGGTAATCACCCAGTAAGTATCCCAAGAAAGACTAATCGTGGTTAAAGAAATAACCAAGAGTAAAAAGACACCTACAAACATTAAAACCCTAGGTAAATTCTTTAAAAGAACAACAAAAAAACCAATCAAGCCCAAAAGAGGAACAGTTAAGTAATATGAGAATTTATGCCAGGGCCAAAAAATGACTGGCAAAAGACCAACCAAAAACCAAAGAAGAAAAAATAATTCTTTTGGTTTCTCTTTTTTCGAAGACTTTAAAATGCCAAAAGCCAAAATAATTAAAAACAAGAAACTAGCACTAAACATAATCTGAGCTTCTCTTCGATACCAAAGAATAAATCTCGGATCAATCTTTAAACCCGGCCCAACAAAATCAATCAACATTTCTGGCAAACCAATCCCCCAAAGCAAATACCAAAAATAACTGTTAATGATTCTCTTAAGATTAAAATCTAATTGATAAACCGAAGTATCAGGCAGACCTCCACCAATCCGAAAAACTAGATAGAAACCTAAAACTAGCCAAAAAGGTAAAGTTTTTCTCCATTCTTTTTTACCAAGAAGAAATTCATAACCAAGAAGAATTAAGGGTAGAGCAATCGCACTCTCCTTAGAGAGAAGACTGAAGACAAAAAATAAAGGCGCAATCCGCTTGTTCTCTAAATATAGCCAAAAACTCAAAAACAAAAAGAAAGCCATACCAATCTCCTGAAAATTAGAGATATAGGCAAGACTACCAAGATTTGAAGCATTAATGGCATAGAGAAAAGCTCCCCCTAATGGCAAGATAGGACTTTTACTCTTAAAGAGCTTCCCAAAAATTTTAAAGACAAGAAAAATATTAGCCAGAAAAAACAGAAAACTAACTAAATGAAAGAAAAAGGGCTGAAGTCCGAATAAAGATTTAACCACAAAAGTATAAACCTGAGTGGTTAAAGGCCGGTAAAAACTATAACCATAAGGATTTTGAAAGGAGAAAAAACGAAAAAAATCTCCTCCCGAACTAATCATTCCCATTTTAAGATGAAAAAAATCATCCTGAGTAAAATAAAGAGAGAAAATGGGTAAATAGATAGCTAGGACAAAGACAACTATTAAAATAAAAGGCCAGTATTTTTTTAAAAAATTTTTAACCATTTCTCCGCCAGCTAAATAATCCTAAAGTAACAATAATCGAAAAAAGAGAAACCAGATTAGTAAACATTCTCAAAGGTGTTTCTTTAAACTGAAAAAGGGCTTGATGTTCTCCTTGAGGTATTTGAAGAGAAATATCTCCATGAGGTTGATTAACCTCAACCTCTTTTTTCTGGCCATCTAAATAAGCTTCCCAGCCCGGATAATAGTAATTATGAAAAATCAATTTGGTGGTTACAGGGACTTCAACTTCGGCCGTAAAACGAGTCGGACTTTCTTCTGAATAAATGACTTCTCCTTTCTCTACCTCTATTTTTTCTCCTGGCAAAGTCTCTGGTCTTTCTTTTGTCCAAAGTGGCAATCTTAAATACTCTTCTTTCAAAGTCAAATAAACGGAAGAGATTTCCTGTTTATAACCAGTTTTGGTTTTATTAGCAAAATAACGATTCATAAAATACTCATCGGTCCGTTCAGGAAAAACTTTTTCTGGCCTAAAATAATTGAGGGTCAAAACTGGCGCCAAGATTAATAAGAAAAGGGCAAGTCCTTGCTTATATTTTAATCTAACAGGAACTTTTTCAATACCAGCCGCCAAAAAGGAAATCAAAAAAGTAGCCATTATCAAAAACCGCCAGGGAAATTGGAAATAAGGAAAAAGAGGAATCAAACGCCAAACGAAATCTGATCTGATATTCATCAAAAATAAAACCACTACCAAACTTAAAAACCCCCAACCCAACAAAACTAACTCCTTTTTTTCTATTTTTTTAACTAACCACAGCCAACAAAAACCTAGCCCACAAATAGCCCCTGCTAAAAGATTAACTATTCCTATTTGAAATGACATTTCGTCATTCGGTCCCCAGATAGAAATTCCATAACCCCAAGAGGGGATAATTAACTGCTTGATAAAAGGGAAGTGGTCTCTAAAATTAAAAACCGTATCCGCCACCATATATCTCTTCTCCCAAATGGCAGGCAGCCAGAAAAATGAAGAAATTCCCGCCCCTAATAAAAAGCCGAAGATTAAATCCAAAACTGCCTTTTTTCTCTTCTTAACCAGAATAATTAAAAATAACCCGTAGAGCAAAAAAAAGGGAGTAGCCATCAAAAGGGTAATATTATGAGAAAGAATCAAAAGAGCAAAAGCAATTCCCAAAAAGCCAACATCCTTTCTATCTCCCTTTTTTATCAGCCTGTCTATTGCCCAACCAACCAAGGGAATAAAAACAAAAGCCAAAGCCTCGCCAATCGCTCCCCGGACATAAACATCCACTGCCCGATAGGGGGTATAAACATACAAAGTCGCTCCTAAAAAGGAAAACAGCTCACCAAAATTCCTCCTCAAAAACAAATACATGGTCACTCCCGAAAGAAGCAAAGAAAGAGCATAAACAAGTTTGGTTGACCCAACCAAACTTATACCTCCTAGATAAAATAGTTCTCCTAAATAAAAAGGCAAAGGGTAAACAAAGTTAAACAAGGGATAACCATAGCCAAAACTCAAATCTGGCACCCAACGAGGCGGCAATTGGCCTCCTTTAACTGCCCGATCCATTTCATAAAGCCAAGCCACATGCATATCATCATGCAAAGAATAAAAACCAGGACCAATAATGCCCAACACCAACGGCAGAGCCACCAAAACCACTAATAAAGGAAGGAGTAATTTATTTTCTCTTAGTTTTTTTATCATAGGCCATCAGAAAAATAATTGCCAAAAAACTTAACAAGGAAAGGGCATTAGCCAAAAGTCTAAT
Source organism: uncultured Gammaproteobacteria bacterium (assembly GCA_964345375.1). Classification (GTDB taxonomy): domain Bacteria; phylum Patescibacteriota; class Microgenomatia; order CAYFQP01; family CAYFQP01; genus CAYFQP01. Next base: position 6,619 of record CAYFQP010000028.1, read on the forward strand.
CTCGGTATTTCTCAACCAACCAGAAACTTCATGTTCACCCGGTGGGCTTTGGATTAAAATTAGCCCCCATTGATTTTCCTTGATAGGCACAGGTTGGTTATCAATAAAGGTCTGCCAATTAGGAAAATTAAAAACAGGAACTAAAACTTCGGCCGACTGTTCATTAAAAACATGGATTTTAAAATTAAAGTAATCAGACTTCTTCAAAAATTCATTTACTACCCCTTCCCTTTTAATAATTTCAGGCTGATTAGGGTCAATCTCGGGAAGAGCCTCTACTCCTTGGGGTAAAAAGTCATAATGAGCCCTTTTAGTCAATAGCTCTTGGTCAGAGATAGATAAAAATTCTTTTGGCCGAAAATAGCCAGCATTAAAAATTATTGTCAGGCCGAGCAAAAAAATGGCCAGTCCCCAAGCCCCTTTTTCCCACTTTTTTTCCAAAACCATCATCATCGATCCAGCCAAAAATGAAGCAGTAAAAACAATCAGGCCCAAAAACCGCCAGGGAAATTGGACAAAATGCAACAGAGGAACTTTTTTCCAAATAAAAGCTGAACGGGAATGAGTCATCAAAGTTAAAATGAAAAACAGGCCAACCATTATTAAAACCAAAACCGTTTTTCTGCTTTTCTTCCTTGCCAAACGCCAGACTCCAATTACCCCAGCAACCATTACTAACCACCAGTGAGGCCAGCCGATTTGAAAAGAAAGGTCATCAGCCGGCCCAAACCAAGAAATACCATAACCCCAACTCCGTTCAAGAAATAATTGTCTCAAATTAACGAAATGGGCTCGGAAGTCAAAATAGCCAGTGGTCATGTTGTTTAGTTGAACTAGGTCTCTTTCCAGCCAAGCAGGAAAGAGGAAAAAGGCAGCTAAACCCGCACCAATCAACCCGGCCGAAAAAACCTTAATATAAACCTGTTTATCTCTCTTGCTCCAAACTACTAACCAGAAAATTCCCCAAACCAACAATAAAGGCAAAGCCAGGACAATAGTAATGTTATGGGAGAGCAAAAAGACAGCTAGAGAAAAACTGGCAAAAACCAAAAACCGATTAGTTTCTTCCTTAAATAATCGGTAAAAACTCCAAAAAACTAATGGTAAAATAGCCAAAGCAAAAAACTCAGCCAAAGCCCCTCTTACATAAATATCCAGGGCATGATAAGGCGCTAGAGTATATAAGATTGCGCTGACCAACCCCCCCCACTTACCCCAGAATTCTTCAGCTAATAAATACATAGAAAGGCCTGACAAAAGAATACCCGCTAAAAACAAGAGTTTAATGGAAGAAATTAGAGAAAAGCCTAACATCCGGAAAACCATTCCCAGGTAATAAACTAAAGGAGAGTAATAATTAAACATAGGTAGGCCAAAACCGCCCCCTAAATCCGGTGTCCAACGACAGGGAATTTGGCCATCAAAAAAGCATTTCTCCATCTCAAAAAGCCGAAGAGCTTGAAGGTCATCATGAACTGGAAAAAAGCCGGCTCTCAGAAGCGGCCAAAAAGCAAAAATACTCACCAGAAAAATTATTAGCCAGGGCCAAAATTTAACCATTTTTAAGATTTTTGTCTTCATCTTTTTTGGATCCTCTCGTGTCTTCGCCAAACAGGAAAAGACAACATAGCTATCAGGCTGACTACCGTAAGGGCATTAGCCCCCTTTCTAACTGGTGTATCATTTAGTTTAACAAAAATCTGATGTTCACCTTCAACCAAGTCAAAGGTGGGTAAACCCAAGAAATTATCATAGTCAAAATGAATTTTTTGGCCATCGACTATCACTATCCATCCTGGAAAATAAAACACTGGCAGACGAATCCTTGCTGCCTCTTGGATATTAACCCTCCCCTTTTGCCAATTAGTCCCTTTCTGATAATCAACTATCTTGCCTTTGCCCTCAATAAAAATCGGTTTTTCAGGAGCCTTTTTATCCGGAGGCATCTCGGCAAAAATTGGCAAATAGTCAAAAATGCTAATAGTCAATTGTTTTTCCCAAAGCTGGCTAGAAAATTTCTCTTGGTCAGTAATCTGATACCAAGTGGCGGGCCGGAAAAAACCAGCATTCAAAAAAATAACCAAAAAGATTAACAGTGAGGCAAGAAGGACTTTTTTGTTAGTAACAAACTTGAATAGACCTCCCACCAAAAGGGAGAAAAAGAAAATAGCTAAGACTAAAAACCGCCAAGGAAATTGCAGCCAGGCTAAAATTGGCAAGTTATCCCAGACAAAATTTGAGCGCAAGTGGGTCATAAAAGTTGCCACCATTCCTCCCAAAAAAAGGAATAGACTAATCAATAGGGCTTTTTTGTTTTTTCTTTTCCAGAGGGCCAAAATTACTACCAGTAAAGCCAGGAGCCAATGAAAAAGGCCGATTGAAAATGACAAGTCCTCATTGGGTCCTAAAACTGAAGAGCTGTAACCCCAGTGGGTTGAAAAAAATAACTGGCGCCAGGAAACAAAGTGAGCTAGGTAATTGAAATAGCCCATTAGCAAGGTCTCGGTATGAGCAAATGGCTTTTCCAAAATCATTGGCAAGACAAAAAATCCAGCCAGACCAATTCCCCAAACTCCGCCTAAAAAAAGTTTAATTAATGAGGAATATCTCCTTTTGGTTAGAAGAAAGAGTAAAAGAGTCCAGCCAACCAGGAAGGGCAAGAAAATCATTGAACTAATATTGTGACTTAACAGCAAGCCGCCAATACCAAGAGCCATCCAGACTAAGTAAATTAAGCCTTCTTTTTTGAAAAACTTATAAACCGCCCAAAAAATCAAAGGGAAAAAAGCTAAAGCCCAAAACTCCCCCACTGCTCCCCGATTATAAACATCCATCGCCCGGTAAGGAGCATAGATATAAAAAACTGAGGCCACCAAACCGCCCCAATTACCCCATAAGCTTCTTCCTAATAAAAACATGGCCAGGGCCGATAAAACAAAACTCATAATAAAACCAATTTTGACACTATCCAAAATAGAAAAACCAACCAGGTGAAAAACTTCCATCAGGTAATAAGGTAAGGGAGGGTAATAATTAAATTGAGGATAACCATAACCATAGCCCATATCCGGCACCCAGCGACAGGGAATTTGTCCATCACGAACACACTTATCTAGCTGCAAGACCCTCATTGCTTGCATATCATCATGCATCGGGAAATAACCAGGCCTCACCAGGCTTCGCCAAGAAAAGATGGAAAGAAAAACAACAGCTAGGAGAAAGAGGATGGTAACCTTTTTTTGAGTTTTTGCCATTCTAACCTTTTGGATATCAACTTTATATTATAAACCAAAAGGATAAAAAGTGGAGGTAAAACCGGCAATAAATAACGAGGATAAGGCAAACCGTAGGAATACATAGCCAAAAGAGACAGGGGGAAAATAACCAGTAATAAGAGAGTTAAATTCTCTTCCTTCCCTAATTCTTTTTTGACATTTTTAAGGGTTCCTTTTTTTATAGCTTTTCGTGTTAAATGCCAAGCTGTTGGAAAAATCGAGAGAAATGAAATCAACCAGAGAGGTGACCATTGACTAATTCTAACTATTCCCTCACCCCACCAAGTATGCCACTGGCCTAAAAGCAAAATCCGCCAGATTTCCAGTTTAGGATAGCCAGGTATTTGGACCCGAGCAAAATGGCGAATCCAAAAATGAAGTTGTTTAAAGTCAATCAGATTGTGGCCATTGATGAAGTAGACTAGATAAGTAGACAAGTAGATAATTGGGAAAATGGGGCTGAATACAAGAAACCAGAATAAGTCTTTATAGCGAAAAACAACCAGAAGGAAAAGAAGATACAAGCCAACAACGCCCAAAAGGGCAAAACCAACCAAATACATTTTGGTAGTTGCCACTAAGGCTAAGGCAATCATTGTTCCTAAATACCAACCAGGACTCTTCCTTCCTCTAATTAAGCAATAAAGAACCAGACTAATGAAAAGAGCGAAGGGCAAATCAAGCATAGAGGTAGTTAGGCCTTCCTGAAAGTGTTTTTCCAAACTGAAAAGAACCACTGGTAGTAAAGACCAAACATCATCTTTAATCACCTCTTTGCCTATCAGATAGATAACTGCCAAAAGGCCAACTCCAAATAATAAAGCTTGAACATTTTGATTTTTAAAAAGAAGAATAGAAAAACCAATCAAATATTTACCAAGAGGTGGCATTTCTTTATTAATAACTGTCGGGTCATCACCTTGAATCTGGCGCCAGCCGGCATAAGCATAAAGTTCGGGGTCACCCATTGTTTCGCCTGCCTGCCAACCTTTGGCCCATTGGGATTGTTCATAACGTTCCTGCCAATAATCAGCATCAAAGGAGGTGGTATAAGAAGAACGATTGGTAAAAGTTATCCAGCCAAAAACTAAAACTAAAAGACCAATTAAAAGATAAAAAAGCTTGTCTTTCATTTAACCCGATATAAAAGAAGATGGTCCTGACCCTTTTTGCCTTTTGCCTTGGGGATTTTTAGGACCAATTCCAACCCAGGATCATCCTTAGCACCCATTCTCGACTCGTTAACCACTAAATAAGTTTCTGCTTCACCAGCTTGGGCACTTTCCTTTAAGGGCTCGGGCACGGTTAAAAGAGAAAGGCCAACGCCAAAAATGGTTACTCTTGGATGTTTATCAAAATAAATCTGCAAGCCATCAGGTAGAGTGCCAAAGTGGCCCTCGGTGCCAACATTGACATGTTTTTCCTGAGCAACTTCCTGAAGATAGTCACGGACCCGATTAATCCCGTAACCCGAGGTCCACTCTTCTAAATAACCTGTTCTCATTCTTTCAGGTAAGGAGGCGGCTTGGGGATTGTTTAACAGCAAATAATTATAGCGCAAGGGCAAGATTAGGATTATAAGAATTAAGGAAATAATGATAAGTCTATCCCGTTTAAATTTATTAAACAAAAACTCAAAGAAAACTGAGGCAAAAATTATCACGGGGAAAATAGTAAACAAAAGATAACGAGGAGTAAAAACTTTAGCGATAGTTGATTGGACCAGTAAAGGCACCAAGAACCAAGCCAGAAGAACCAGGCTAATTTTCTTTTTATCAATCAAACTAACCACTAACCCCAAAAAACTAGTTATTAATATCGGCCAGGTAAACAGATTGGGAAACCAATCACTGATATCTTTAAGATGAATCAAAATGGGGTCACGAGGATGTTTGAGAATTTCACTAATAGAAAAAACATAGTCTTTATTTCGCAAAGCAATCATTTGGAAATTAGGCCCTAACCTTAAAAGATTATAAATTCCAAAAGCAAAAAGATAAATAATTAACCATAAACCAACTAGTTTAAATAATTGAATCGGCCACCTTAGTCTTTTAAACCGCCTTATTAACATGGTTATAGGAACTAATCCCACAAAAAACATGGCTGGAGATTTAGTAATTAGTCCACCACCCAAAACTAAACCAGTTAAAATTGCCAAATCAGTTCTTGGATATTCGACTAGCAAGACCGAAAGAAAAAGAGTCCAAATTCCAAAGGCCAACAGTAAACTGTCCACTAAAGCCATCCGGTCAAAGAAGAAGGTATAAGGAAGAATTGAGTAAAGAAAAATTGAAATTAAGGCAGCCCTTTTTGATTTAAATAAATAATAGGTCAATAAAAATAGACCAATCAAACTTGCCAGGCCAGAAAAAACAGAAACCATCCTCCCGGCTACCAAAGGGTCGGTAAACAATTTTAACAAAGGAATAGTCAACCACATAAATAAAGGCTGTTTGCCATCCGAAAGAGGTAAAAACCTCAAAGTTGGTTCAGCCCTCATTACCTGGGACCAACGGATGTAAATCGCCTCATCAGCAAAAATGGGGATAATGGTTAAGTTAACAAGCCTTAAAATTAGGTATAAAACGATAATTCCTAAACCAATCAGGATTGTTTTTCCCCACTTTTTTTGAATTATTGATACTTGATTCTTGAAACTTCTAATCATACTCCCCCCGCCAATCATTAATCTTTACTCTTAAAACCTCAAAAAACATTTCCTTAGACTCCTTGAGAAAATTCCTTTTCTTTCCCAAAGTAATATCCTGGTCTTCCCACTGAACAGGCACCTCTTTAATCTTCAACCCCAGTTTCTTAGCCACAAATAAAAGCTCGACATCATAAGCCGTCACCCGCCAACCCTTAGCCCTCTTCTCTTTTCTATAAATCGTCATCTTGGAGAAGATTTTCCTTAAAGCTTCTCTTTTAAAGGCCTTAAAACCACATTGAGTATCAGTAATCTCTCTTAAAAGAAACAACTGGCGAACATATCTAAAAACAATTGAAGCAATTTTTCGATAGAAAGGAAACTTTTTTCTTGTCAAACCCCGCGAACCAAAAACAAGATCATATTTTTTTCCAAAAAAAGGTAAAAGTTTAGCCAATTGATTAACTGGCGTTGATTGATCCATGTCAGTAAAAAGAATGATTTCTCCCCTGGACTTTCGGTAACCAGACCGGAGAGCAAAAGGCTTACCTCCATGCTTATTCTTTAATAATTTAAACCGAGAATTGTATTTAACAAATTTTTCAAGAAATTTAAGACTACCGTCAGTCGACTCGTCATCAGAAACAATGACCTCACTAGAGTAATCCTGTTTTCTCAAGTATTTCTCAACTTGATCAAGAACTCCTCTTTTTAAATTCTCTTCCTCGTTATAGCAAGGAATGACAACTGAAACTTTTGGTTTCATTCTTCTTGAGGATGGACTAATTTATAAACCTGGACCTGAAAATCATAAGTCCAATCTTTTTCAACTTCAAAAGGACCAAAAGTCCCCACTTCCCAAAGACCTAATTCCTGAGGATGAACCCATTTCATTTCTTCAATCACATAAAGAACATCAAGATTATCAAAATTACCATATTCTTCAGGTATTTTCCCAGCAATTTCTAGGAAATAACGGTAATTCAAAGCCATAAAATCACCGGTCGGTGAAACCAAAGCCAAATTAAATTTCTCTTCTCCCACATCTTGAGCAATCGCTGTTGCCACTCTCTTTGACCGCTCAATCTGATAATTAGGCCCAACCCCAGAAAAAAGATTAGTCTGTTTTAAGTTAATCACCAAGAAAAAGAGAAAGATAATTAAAGCCAAAGGTTTTAAAATTTTTCTCTGCCATATCCTTGAAAAAACAAAGCCATAAAGCAAAAAAGGAGTGGGAAAGATAAAACCCAAATAATGGTCATGAATTGTCCCTCGATATAAAGGAATGATTAAAACCCCCAATAATAACCAAAGACCGAGAAGAGAAAAACCAAGATTCTCGGTTCTAAACTTTCTTTTCCTAAGAGCGTGAAGAATTCCCCAAAGAGTGATAAAAAATATCAAAACTCCTCCCACCCATTTTCGATCAACCGCAATTAATCTATAAAACAAGCGCTGATAAAGAGAAAAAGGCGCCAACTTATCAAAACCAACTCCCGCCGTGGTTTCAAAAAAGCCTCTTTTTAAGATAAAATCAACCAAGGCTTTTGAATTAATAAAATTATGTCTCAACTCAAACAAAATCTGAGGCGATAACAAAAACAAGAAGGAAAAAATCCCCAACAAATACCAATACCATTTCAACCGAATCTTTAAAATCAAAAAGATTAAGAAAACCGAGCCAATAAAAGCAAAGGCAATATAATGAAGTTGAAAAATAATTCCCAAACAAGCTCCCACTAAAGCTATCCACTTTCCGTCTTTGTATTTCACCACCCGCCAAATTCCATAAATCGTCAATAAAGCAAAAAGAGGGACTGGATTAGGATTCCAAGACGACCGGGTGTGAACAATAATCGGGTAGGAAACAGCATAAAGAGCAGCGGCGGTCAAACCAGCAGATCGGTCAAAAAAATCTCTGCCTAAAAGATAGACCAGAAAAATACTAAAAACACCAAAACTGGCAACCATCATTGCCGGCCCAACTGGATCTAAACCAGTCAGCCATAAAGGAATAATCATCAAGTAATAATAAATCGGACCTAGATACAAATTACCAAAACTGACGGTTGGCCCTAGAAGAGTGAATTTATGGTCAACAATCATCCTCTTAACAATAATCGCATCCCGACCCTCGTCACCCAGAAAGGTAGCATGGCCCCGAATCTGGTAAAAACGAAGGAAAGCACCCAAACCTAAGATTAACAACAAAAGAATCAGCTCAGACCTATTCTTCTTCGCCCATTTTTTAAACACTTTTACTTTTCTCTTAATTCTTTTCATTTAACTTTTCTCCACAATCTTATTAAATCAGAATAAGCACTGAAAATCACTTTTAAACTCGCTCCAGTTGCCTGGCCAGCCTTTCGAGGATAGTGATGAACACCTGTCTCAGCAATCTTAAACCCAGCCTTCTTGGCCTTCACCAAAAACTCAGTCGTGATAAAAGGCCCTCTTTCCGCCTCTAACCGAGGAATCTCTTCAATCACTTTTTTCCTAATCAACTTAAAACCACAGTCAATATCTCGAACCTTTAAACCAAAGAGAAGATAAACCGGCAACTCCCACAAATACTTTGAAGCTAGAATCCGATAAAAAGGCACTTTTCTTTGAAGATAATAACCAATGACCAAATCCGCTCCTGTCTTCTCCTGAGCTTTAAAAAACTTTGTTATTTCAGAAAAGTCAAACTGACCATCTGCGTCAGTAAAAACAATCCAAGGATATTTGGCCTTATAAAAGCCAGACTTTAAAGCCGCCCCATAACCTCGATTTCTGGAGTGATGAATAACTCGGATATTCTTCTTTTTAGCCAGTTTATCCGCAATCTCTCCGGTTCTATCTCGAGAACCATCATCAACAATAATGATTTCATATTTCTCAGCAATTTTCTTAAGAACTCTTTCAGCCTTCTCAATCGTCTCTTCCAAAGCCACCTCTTCATTATAAGCAGGAAAGAAAACCGAAAGCTTTTTAACCTTCATTTCCAAGCTAAGTATAGCATAAAAGAAAGAGGCTGTGCTATTATATTAACAGTGAAGAAAATCAGTAAAGACCTTATCCTTTTAATTCTAATCACCATTATCTCCACTCTCTTTGTCTGGTTACCCTTTGCTTTTGGCTTAGGCAATGGCATGCTGACAATCTTTGCCAATTATGATGGCCCGAACTACATTGTCATTGCCAAAACCCTTTACAATAAAGAACTCATCCGCTGGGCCTATTCTCTACCCATTCCTTTAGAATACTACCCCGCCCATCTCCCAGGCTATCCTCTTCTAATCAGAATCTTAGACTTCTTCCTGCCTGGCACCTGGGCCATGCTCTTAAGCACCTTAACAACCACCATTCTCGCGGTCTCAATCTTCTTTCTTTTCATCAAGAAATTCAAATTATCAAACTCGCCTCTCTGGCTCTCAATTCTCTTTCTCTTTCTTCCAGCTCGCTGGTTAGTCGTCCACTCGGTTGGTAGTCCAGAACCTTTATTTATCTTTGCTCTCCTCGCTTCCTTCTATTTTTTCAAGAGCGCTTTAACTCCAGTCTCTCAAAACCTAATCTCCAAAAAGAAAATCATTACCCTCGATTTCCTCCTCGCCGGCCTCTTCGGCGCCCTAGCCCAAATCACCAAAACACCAGGCATTCTTCTCTTTCTCAGCTATGTTATCTGGCTAATCTACCTAGCAATCAAAAAGAAGAAAGTATATCTTCAAGCCTGGCCTCTTCTCCTAATACCCTTTTCTGCCTTAGGAGTCTTTGTTTTCTACTATTTCCAAACCGGCAATTTCCTTGCCTATTTCCAATCAGGTGATAACTTTCACCTAGTTTTTCCACCTTTTCAAGCTTTTGCCACGGGCAGAGACTGGCTAGGTGATTTCTGGTTAGAAGACATGGTCTACGTCTATCTAATCGGAGCCTTAACAATGGTCATTCTCTTTAAGAAGAAACTCTATGATTTAGCCATTTTCGCCACCATCTTTTTCACGGCCACCCTCTTTGTTGCCCACCGAGATCTTTCCCGCTATTCCTTACCCTTAATGCCTTTTGCCTTAATCGCCTTTGCTCCCTTTCTAGAAAAAAAAGAATTCAAGATTGCTTTCCTAATCATCCTCCCCGCCATCTACTTTTACACCCTGAATTTCATCCTCCACAACATTGCTCCGATTGCCAACTGGAGTCCATATTTATAAATTTTGGTGTCTCCTTCATGGTTTATATTCAATTGCTCTATCACGGAATTTAATCTCGGGATTTTGGCCTGGAACGAAATGGAGTTCTATTGACTCGCCCATCTTAGGTTCCCCTAAATCTTCCTTACATGCATCTCTTAAAAGTGTCCGCATAAAGGGAAAATGAGTTATGCAAACATAATGAATCGCTGGCCCTCCTGGTAATCGTTGACTTATTTTTTCTCTTTTTTTAATAAATTCTTTAACCCTTCCAAGCATCGACTCTGGCGTCTCTGCCTCTTCCGCAGTTATCAATCCACTTAACCAGTGCCCAATCACATCTTCTCCTTCCCGCTTAAGTTGTATCATTCTCCTCTCGTCAATTATGTCTTGTGGTCTTAATCTTGCTCTTGGCCTTGGAGTATAAAGCTTCACATCGTTTCTTCCCTGCCTTTCTATTTCCTCTCTTAGCGCTTCCATCATAACTTCCATGCTTTCTTTTGTTCTCTCTAGAGGAGAGTAAACAAACTTAACCATTTCTCCTTTCCCAACCTTTGCCAGTAGTAATTTTCCCGCTTCAAGAGATTGCTCCCTTCCATTTTCAGTTAGTCCTGCCTCGGGACGATACGAGGCTATTTCTCCATGGCGGACGAAATGCACTACAGTATTCCTCCCCTTGATCCCTCTTTCTTTACCTTCAGGAGTTTCAGGTATTGTCTTTGGTGCTTCTTCTCCCATTTTTCTCCTTTCTCAACCTATCCGTGGGTCAAAAACTTTTTTAAAATTTTCGGCTCTTTCTTTCATGGATAGCGCGCCTACACTTAGTCGCTCCTCTTCCAACTTTTGCCAAATTGCATTGATTTTATCAAAATGCCTATAAATGTTATCTTCAACCTCTTTCGGTAATCTCCATGGTTTACCTAGCAGATCATAAAACGGCTTAAGGGCATAAAACCAATAACTAGTATATTTAGCGATTAAGTCTTGCAAGTCCAGTCCTTGGATATATTTACTTCCTTCCTCGATCACTTCATTCAAGTTCGCTAAAATTTTCTCGGTCTCGTTTGCTGAAGATAAGACCTGACTATCTGCTTTGAGTGAAACCCCGACTAGTTTATCTCTGTATGGCTCTTGAGTTCTCAATCCTCTTTCAAAGAAATCAAATTTTATCTCTGTTCCCTTCTCATAGATTTCAAGAATTTCGACTTCATTAAACTTCAATTTTTCACTAAAAGACCAAAAAGGAGGTTTCAAATCAAAATATTTCCTTACTATTAATATTTTGTCGTCCAGCTCATAGGGGCCTTGAAAACTATGAGCGAAGGGATGGTTTGAAAAATAAATCATTTCGGCATACATCCAAAGAGCGCTTTCCAAGATACATATATTCTGCTTAAGTCTAGATTTATTCTGGAGATCAATAAACCTAGTCTTTTTAACAAGTTCTTCGATTTCTTTTGAGCTTAAAATAAGATTTTTACCATCTTTACAAAAGATTTCCTTTCTCCAAATACCCAATAAATCGAATAGTCTTTCTACAATATAAAGTCTCTCATCAATGCTTAAATTAGTCTGTTTTATCCCATCAAGCATCCAGAGAAGTTGAGCAATTTTTGAGGGAGCTTTAAAAGCAAAGGCAATTTTCTGATCAGCAAAACCTTTTTCATCGATTTGTTTAAGAGAACTAAGTAGATCAGTAAACCAGGATTTGGTAAAAAATAATCTTCCTTGAATTGGGTGGAATGGCCAGAGTTCAAAACCTGAAACCTTCTGTTTTCCGGCACCACCAACTACAATTTCTGCCACAATTTCCAAGAATTTATCAATTTTTTTATCTAAGTCACTCTCCATAAATTACTCCTTTTTCGCCATCTATTTTAATTTGCATCCCATCTTTCAAGATTTCAGTGGCCTTTCCAGTATCTACAACTGCAGGTATTCCTAGCTCTCTAGCTACTATAGCTGCATGAGACAAGGAACCACCTACATCTGTCACTATAGCACTAGCCTTAAGAACTACGGGAGTAAAAAGGGGATTAGGAAGAACGGTAACTAGAATATTTCCTTTTCTCATTTTGTCAAATTGAGAAGGATCAAGAATGATCTTTACTTTCCCTTCAGCCTTACCAGCACTCGCCCCTTTTCCCTTTAGAAGAATTTTCTTCCTGCCCATCACCCCAATTTTCTCACAATTCCCCTCTCCGCATCAACTTCAACTAAATCACCATCTTTAAAAACTTGGGTAGCATGTTTAGTGGCAATGATACAGGGGACACCCAATTCTCTACTGACAATCGCTGCATGACACAAAATTCCTCCCTCGTCAGTCACAATCGCTCCTGCCTTAATCATCGCTGGCAC
>CAYFQP010000029.1:0-2368 GCA_964345375.1 uncultured Gammaproteobacteria bacterium
CTCGTTGGGGTTAAAAGATATCCCAACCCCAGAAATAGAAAAACAAGAAAGCTAGAAAGAATGGTTAGATAAATCCAAAAAGGCTCTTTATTTCTTAACCGCTTGAAGGCTGAAATTAATTTCTTGAGAATAAAAAAGGTTAGGCCAAGAAAACTGATTAACCCTAGAAGGCCGATTTTAGCGATAAAGTCTAGATAAATATTCCTAATACTGTGAGTTTCTAAAAACCATTCGTCATCAATCTTATTTAACCAAATGTCTTTGTTATTACCATAGCGATAGTAAAGATTTTCTGGCCCTACTCCTAAAATCGGTCTTTCTCTAAAAATCCTCAATCCACCTTTCCATTCGTAAAATCTGATTAAGAAGGTATTTTTCTCTGGAATAACCTGAAAACTCTCCTTGGTTCGTAAAAACAACGGCTCCCCAAAGATAAGAAGAAAAATGGCGGCAAATAAAAGACTGATTAGAAAAACTCTTCGTTTTGCTTTTATCTGAGCAATTAACCTTGTTTTTGGAGTCTTTAGAATCATTAAAAGTAAAATTGTTCCTCCTGACAAAACTATGGCTAGCCAGGCTGCTCTCGAGAAGGTGAGAACAATCGTAGCGATTATTAAAAGGGCCAACAGCCCAAAAACTAGTCTAGATAAAAAGGATTTCTTGCTAAAAACAAATCCTAGAAAAAAGGGGAGAGCTAAGGCTAGATAGAAACCCAAATAATTCGGTTGCCCCATAACACCACTGACCCTGATTTTCTCCAAAGGGAAGACTTTGCCTCCTAGCTCAAAATACTGCCAAAAAGCACTTAAGCAAGCAATCAAGGCACCAACAAGAACAAAAAGAAGAAGTTCTTTTACCCTCTCAAGGTTCTTAATTTGATTAACCAAGATAACATAAAAACCAAAGCCAGCTAGAAAAGTTAAAAAACTGGTCGTCCAACTATCATAAAGACCAAAAAAAGCAGTTCGAGGGTTGATGGCTGTCAAGGTTGAGAGAAAATAGACTGCCAAGAATAGAAAAATTAAAATGTCTTGGCCATAGATTTTAAAAGTTATTTTTTTAGCGAAAATTGATTTTTTAAAGATTAAAAAAATCAAGCCCAAAGAGACCAAAAAATAAAAAGTAACTAGTCTGGGAAATTCTCTGGTATTCAAAAAAAGCGGTGAAGAAAAAATAGGCACAAAACCAACAATCAGATACAAACAAAGGTTTAAAATTAGATTAATTGCTTTTTCGAGATTTTGATTCTCAACTACGGCAATTCTTGAAGCCATTTATTTTATTTCTTTTTCAAGTCGATCAATTGCCTGGTCCATAAACTTAATCTTTTCTTTAGCCAATGCCTTACTCCTCGCTAAAACTAAATTCTTTGAGGCAAGTTTTCGAAATTTCTTTAAGACCTCTAAAATCCCCTCAAGTGAATCTTTCGCCATCCAATCCCAGGCCCCAATCGAAAGTCGAGTCACGCCTGTGGCACCTAGAAAGTCTAAAAGATCAGCATCATGAAGGAGAATAGCCTCATTATTTTTCGGTTTAGCTAAAGGTACATGCTCTAAAATGGCTTCTTTAACTTGAGAAATTTTATTTTCAGGAAAATTTATTTCTTTTAAGAATTGTTCAGCGTTTTTAGCCGCCTCTTCTTGATGGGGCTCGTCTTCAGAAATGTCATGAAGAAAACAAGCAGCATGAAGAATTTGGTCATCGTATTTTAAACCCAATGACCTGGCGATTTTATAAACTCGGCGGAAGTGATCCATGCCTGCTGCAAGTTCTCTACCTAATTGCTTAGTAGCAAATTGCTCGATTTTCTTTTTCATCAGTTTTGTCTTTATTCTATCATCAGTAACAAGAGCATCAGCCCAATTCCTAGAATTAATCCCAATAACTGAAAGGCTGATTTAGGAGAATTAGTCTCTTTATGAAGTTCGGGAATTAAATCCGAGCCGGCAATGTAAAGAAAGCTGCCAGCCGTAAAAGGGATTAGCAGACGAATGACCTGGGTAAATCTTGTCCCCAAAAACAAAATCACGATGGCGCCGGCAATGGCTACCAAACCAGAAACGAAATTAAAGGTCAAAGCTTTGTTTTTAGAAAAACCGCCATGAATTAGGACACCAAAGTCGCCAATCTCTTGGGGAATTTCATGAAGAATTACTACCAAAGAGGTGGCCATGCCTAAAGGAAAACTAACTAAAAAACTAGCAGCAATAACCATGCCGTCAATAAAATTATGCAAGCCATCACCAACTAGATTCATAAAGACGATTGGGTGGGGATGTTCTTTAGAGGTAGGAATATGACAATGTCGCCAAGAAATAAATTTTTCTAGAGCGAAGAACCCTAAAATACCCAATAAAATAGCCAAGGA
>CAYFQP010000030.1:0-2206 GCA_964345375.1 uncultured Gammaproteobacteria bacterium
CTCTCATCCGGATAATCGCCAAACAAAAGTTCGTTCCTGCCATCCGGACTACTACCTGACCAACCATCCCAGCTCCCATCATTAATAATTCCATAACCATCAAAAAGACCCAAATCAGAATGACTATCCCACTCTTCAACTCCAGCTAAAATCGCTGAACTAACAAACCCTTGACTTAAACCAGAATTCTGAGGATCAATCAAATAACTAACTGGTAAAACCTTCCAGTTCAATCCTTTAGCTAAAAGCCCATAACATTTAGGTCCTCCTTTGTCCGGCCTACCCCCACCAGCCCAAGGTGGTTTAGCTCCTCTCCGATAATGGATAAAAACCTTTTTCTCTAAAGTCGGTCTCTTTTCAAATCCTGGCGGTGTTTTCGAACTAACTGAGCTAACCAGAGAAAAACAACCAAGTATTAAGACAGCCAAAACAAGAAAAACAACAAATAGTCTTTTCATCCTCTCACCTCCTTTCTATTCTTAAAAAACTACCAGAAAACCAACCAAAAATCAATCAACTGCCTTCCCAATCACCAACAATCTTCTCAGAGTCGTTCCTGGTGGATAACAAGTCTGAAGGGTGACTGTTTTCTGACCTTTAAATTTCTCGAGATAGGAGCTGATTTCTTCCTGGTCAACCACAACCTTGTCAATCACCTCATACTGATATCTCTTGTCCTTAAAAAAGATGTTAATCAAATCACCATTCTCTAACTTACCAATTAAAAAGAAAACCGCATTGTAATGAGCAACATTATAGAAGGCATCAGTTGAATGACCAAAAAGAAAAACATTCCCTTCCTCATCAGGATAAGCCGAGCCTTTAGCATGAGCGACTCCCTTTCTCAAAATAGGTAAAAACTTCTCCGGATCATTAGCATCTATTTCTGGAAAAATCTCAGCATTAAGATTAATCTCCTCAATCACGATTCCAAATTCCTCATCCACTGGAGCAATCCTTCTCAACCCACTCTCAGGAAATCGAGGATCAACATCCAGAGAAAAGTTAACTCCTCCCCACTGATAGGAGAGATAACGAATCTCTTCAATGATAACCGGACCAAAGATAAGGAAAATAATTATTAACCCACTAATAATCAAAAACAAACCAATTCTTCTCATTAAAATTCCCTATTAAAAATCAAAATTCCCTAAAACAATTTTAATACAACCTAAAACAAAAACAAAGTTCACTCATATCTAGGCTCAACCAACTCTCCCACCTTCTGACCATTAATCGGAATCTTCAAAACCCAAGCCAAAGCATTAGCCACCGAAAGACCAACCCTTAAACCCGTAAAAGAACCTGGCCCAAGATTAACCTCAATTTCAGTAATATCTTCTAAACTCTTTTTATTTTCCTTAAGAATTCTGTCAATTAAGATAAGAAGGTGTTGTGATTTCTTCGGACCAGTTACTTTCTCCAACCGAGTTTTCCCCAAACCAACCACTGTTTTTTCATTATCCGAAGTGTCAATGTAGAGTTTCATCAATCTTTAATAACAATCTTTCTTTTCTTTTTATCAAGAAATTCAAAATAAATATCAACTCTCTCCTCTGGTAAAAGATTCTTAACCTTCTCGGCCCACTCAATAGCAACAATATTACCCGAATCACCCCAAATCTCTTCTAATCCCAATCTCTTAACCTCTCCCTCATCTTCAATTCGATAAAGATCAACATGATAGAAATCCCCATATTCTCTAATCATCACAAAAGTAGGTGAGAGGATTCTCTCCTTAATCCCCAAACCCTTAGCCAAACCCTGGACAAAAGTTGTTTTCCCACTCCCCAACTCACCGTAAAGAGCCAAAACCTCTCCACCTTTTAACTGAGCGCCAATCTTTTCGCCCAGTTTTTGAGTCTCTTGGGCGCTTTTGGTAACCACTTCCATATTAACCACCAAGCAATTCCAGCTCCAAGACCATCAATTATCACGTCTCTCAATAAACCCTGCCTACCAGGAACAAAAGTCTGATGGTATTCATCACTCAGACCGTATAAGACACTTAGAAGAAAAGAAACAAAAGCGACTCTAAAAACCTGAAGCCGAGTTGTCTCCTTCAAAGCCCGATATAACAAAGTAAACAAAATCCCAAAAACAATTAAATGACCAGTCTTCTTGACAACAAAGTCAGGCCAATAAATCTCAGAAACAACCACTGCCGGCCGAGAAGAAACAAGAAAAATCATCAACCCCCAAAAAA
>CAYFQP010000031.1:0-2679 GCA_964345375.1 uncultured Gammaproteobacteria bacterium
ACTAAAGCTTATCAATATCTCGTCCAAAGTAGTAAAATATATAATGGTTTAATTAAATACTATCTTATCTTTTCAATTATTTGGTTAGGAGAAAAATGGCAAAGAATCTCGGGCAGAAAATAAAAAAACCATTGGTTTGGTTAATCTTAATTCTTGTTTTAGCTAGTCTTCTTCGTCTTTGGCAACTTGATTTAGTCCCCCCAGCTCTTTTTGGAGATGAACTTGATGTTGGCTATCATGCTTACAGTCTTTTAAGAACAGGTAAAGATTATTCTGGTCAGTTTTTGCCTACCTATATTCGTTCTTTGGCTGAGTGGCGGGCGCCTTTGTTTATTTATTCGGCCATTCCTTTTATCAAGATTATTGGTTTGGATGAGATTGGTGTTCGAGCTTCGGCCGTCTTTTTTGGGGTCTTAGGAGTTTTTCTTTTTTATCTTCTAATTAAGAAACTCTTTAAGAACCAGTCTTTAGCTCTTTTGGGTGCCTTATTCTTGGCGATTTGTCCTTGGCATCTTCATTACAGCCGAGCTGCTTTTGAAGTTACTTTGCTCTTGAGTCTTTTTTTAGGCGGAGTTTTGTTTTTGTTCAGGGGTTTAAGAAAGCCAGTCTTTCTTTTACCTGGAGCTGTTCTTTTGGCTTTGACTCCTTATACTTATAGCACGGCTAATTTGTTTTTACCTTTTCTTCTTTTTTCTTTCTTTTTAATTTTTAGGAAACAAATTTTTAAGATTAAAAGGAAATGGATTTTAATTTCTTTTTTGGTGGCTTTAATTATTCTCATCCCTTTTGTTCGTGATTTAATCTCTGGAGAGGCGGGTGACCGTTTCACCAAGATTAGTATTTTTAGTGATGAGAGTTTGATTAATGAGATTAATTTCCGGAGGAATCAGGAGGGAGGCGGGGGTCGCTTATTTCATAATAAGTTAACTGCTTTTAGTCAGGCTTTTGTTTCTAATTATCTGACTGCCTTTTCACCCCAGTTCCTTTTTCTTAGTGGTGATCCTAATCCCCGTCAAGGAGTGGGAGAGATGGGTGGGCTTTATTTGGTTTTTCTGCCTCTTCTTTTATTGGGAATTTGGGTTGGTTTGAAAAATATTAAAAGTCAGCCACATCAGCTAATCTTTGTCTGGTTGATTATCTCTCCAATTCCGGCGGCTCTGACTCAAGGAGGAGGGACTCATGCGACCAGGTTATTTATAATCTTACCTGCCTTGATGTTTTTTATTGCTTTGGGAGGAGTTCAATTATTTAAATTAAGAAAGAAACTATTAAAATACTTGTTTCTGGGTTTAGTTTTGTTTTTTCTCTTGGTTGAGATGGTTTTTTATCTTCACCAATATTATCTTCATTATCCCCGAGATTCTTGGCGCTGGTGGCAATATGGTTATAAAGAGCTGATGATTGACATTAAAGAAAAAGAGTCGGATTACGAGATGGTCTTAATGAACAATCATTATGAGCCTACCTTGGTCCGTTTTCTTTTTTGGACAAAGTATGATCCAGCTCGGTTTCATCAGGAATTTAGTGGTGATCAAGCTCAAGAAAATATTTTGCCTGGATTCAATGGCTTCAGGATAGATAAGTTTTATTTTGGGAGCTTAAAAGAGGAGAGAAACTTTGATGAAATTCTAAGTCCTCAGGTTCTTTATCTGGCGGTTCAGAAAGAAGAAGTGGCTGGTGATTGGGATTGGCAGAAAGAACCACCAGCGGGAATAAAAGTCTTAAAAAGGGTTACCAATCCTGAGGGTGAGCCATTGTTTTATTTAATAACCGGTCAATGAAAAAGAGATTTAAGACAAAATGGAAAAACTTTGCTCTTTTCTTAATCCTCTTGTTGTCTTTTGGTTTGGGAGTTTATCAGCTAGGTAAAACCCCAACTTTTATCTCTGATGAAGCTTCGATTGGTTATAATGCTTATTCGATTTTAAAAACTGGGAGGGATGAATGGGGAAGACTTTTACCCTTATCTTTTAAGAGCTTTGGTGAGTATAAATTACCAGTTTATATTTATGCGACCGTGCCTTCGGTGGCTCTTTTGGGACTGACTGAGGCGGCGACGAGATTAGTTTCTGTTTTGGCTGGGCTAGTAACTGTTTTTTTGATTTTTTTGATTGGTCGCCAGCTTTTTTCTGAGAGAGTTGGTCTTTTGGCAGCTTTGCTTTTGGCGATTAATCCCTGGCATTTTGAGGTTAGCCGAATGGCTCTAGAGGCTAATCTGGCTTTGGCAATTGTTCTCGGAGGAATTTATTTTTTGAATTTGGCTGAAAAGAAGAAAAAAGCTCTTTTTCTTTCTTTCTTCCTTTTTGTTCTTTCCTTTTATACCTATAATAGCTGTCGGGTTTTTGTTCCTTTGTTTTTATTTCTTTATTTTTTGGTGAAAAGAAAAACCTGGTTTGCTCGGTTAAAAGAAAATTGGCTGGCTTTGGTGATGGTCATGGTTTTAGTCTTGCCTATTTTTGTTTCTGGTTTTCAAGGGAGTAGTCAGCGATTGGCTAAAGTGGGTATTTTTGCTGATCCAGGAATTATTAATCGTCTTCAAGAAAAGAGAGTCGATTGTTTAAGAAATAATAATCAATATTTTTGTTTGGCGATTTATAACCGGCCTTTAACTTATTCCCGGGTTTTTATAAAAAATTATCTTTCTCATTTTTCTCAGAAATTTCTCTTTTTTGAGGGCTC
>CAYFQP010000032.1:0-2077 GCA_964345375.1 uncultured Gammaproteobacteria bacterium
AGATTCATAAAGACGATTGGGTGGGGATGTTCTTTAGAGGTAGGAATATGACAATGTCGCCAAGAAATAAATTTTTCTAGAGCGAAGAACCCTAAAATACCCAATAAAATAGCCAAGGAAATCTCAATATTAAAACCGGTCTCTTCCACTGCCTCTGGCAATAAATGAAGAAAAGCATCGCCTAAAAGCCCACCAGCGGCAAAGCTAACTAGAAAAAGAAGAATTTTCTGGAGTTTTTCTTTTTTAAACGCAAGAAAGAAAACACCAATAAAAGAAAGTAGACTGACGAGAAGAACACTGACTAAGGAATAGGTCCAAGGATTCATGGTCTTATTTTACACCAAACAAAAAGAGACCCCAAAAGGTCACAACCAGATTCTGAATCATAAATCAAGAAGCTTGGAGTTTTCTCACCATTCCTTCAGAAGCATCAACTTCAATTTTCTCTCCATCTTTAATCACTTTTGTAGCGTTATCGGTACCAACAATACAGGGGATTCCATACTCCCGAGAAACAATTGCCGCATGACAAACTGTACTGCCGATATCAGTCACTACTGCTTTAGCCACACCAATCAATGGTGTCCAGGCCGGATTAGTTGTCCGCGTTACCAAAATGTCACCCGAATTAAATCGAGAAAAATCACTTGTTTTTAAAATCACCCGGGCCACGCCTTTAGCCTTGCCTAAACAAGCTGGTTTACCTTTGACTAATATTTTCTTGGCCATTTAAGAGCTCCAGATATTAATAAGTTCCTCTGGAAGTTTTTTCTTTTGTTCTTCTCTCACAATCCGCCTTCGAATGACCTTCTCCTGAATTCTCTTTTTAGGAGTTTTCGGATTTCTCACCAAATCCTCGATTTCTTGGTGAGTTAAATAAAAAATGTCATCTGGCTTTTTAAGTTGAGCCAATCGTCCGCCCAATTCTAGCAAGGTTTTTCTTGATAAAGAAAAGGCCATCAGATGATAATAAGGCCGGCTCTCTCTAATATCAGCGTAGCGTTGGGAGAACCTGAGAATTTTTTCAAAAATTCTTCTGGTAAGTGGAACCCATTCACGTAAATTCTTAAAAGCAAATTTCTCCTGTTTTAATCTGTCCTTTTTTGCTTCTTTTAGCTGATTAGCAGGATTTTTTGAAGGGGTGACTTTAGAATAAATCCTAATCAAATTATCAAGCAAATCTTTATCTTCTGCCAAAGTCGGGTGAATAACATCAATATCAAAAACCCTGTGTCCATATTCTCCAACAAATGCGCTTAGCCTATCTTTATAGCTTGGCTTTTTAAGAGATCGGGCTAACTCCCACAAAGCCTGATCGGCCTCAATTGTTTTATTAGGAAAACCTCGAATAAGTTGATTATAATTTCTCCAGTTTCCATCTTTGACTAAAAATTTATAAGCATAAAGAAGTAAAATTTCCGAATAGACGCAGTGAAGTCCAACATACATGCTGTTGGTAACAATCCAGGCTTCGAATTTCATGATTTTTTCTAAGTAAGCTAGTAAATCTTGGTTCGAAGCTTTTTTGAAATCAAATTTTTTCAACTTACTCATCTCTTTCTTATATTTCGGTAGAATTTGTTTTCTCCACTCTTTATCAACTGATCTTAGCCCTTGGAATAATTTGATTGGCACTAGAAAAACTCTTGGTTGTTTTAAGGGTAAAAAAGGGTCAATTTTAAGGTAAATATACCCGTCGATATTTTTAAGAAAGGGCCTCGACAAGGTTACTCCCAACCAATCTTTAAGAACCCTATTAGCCTCAGGCTCTAAACGATGTAAAAAACTCTCCATCAAGGGAGAAACAGGCTCCCTTAGCCATTCGGCAAAGTATTTCCTCGTCCAAATCATCGGGTTATTTTACTATTTTTTTACTTAATCCCCAAATTATTCAATCTTTCTTTATATTCTCTCAAGACCCATTTTCTTGCGTCCTGAGGATGAAAGCGAATTCGGCTAGGATCAACTACCTCGATTGTCCTTCGCGGTTCCATGTATCTTAATTGGGCCTTTCGGGCTAGGGTTTCCAGTTGGGTAAAAATTCTTTGGACCATTGGTTAGCTCTTAAATACCTTCG
>CAYFQP010000033.1:0-3808 GCA_964345375.1 uncultured Gammaproteobacteria bacterium
CCTAAAATCCACTTCACTTTGTCTTTGATAAATTTTTTTCTCGCTCCCTTTGGAAAAACCCCTACTTTAAGTTTGGGTTTTTCTATCGTGCCAACTGATTTTATTCTCACTAAGAATAATTTATCTTTATCTCTTAAAACCCGCTCGTAGGCTCCCTTTGAATACAAATCAACACACTGGACTGGAAAACGAGAATAAAGCGAAGCAATCAAATCAAAATTAAAAGGAGGCTCAGGTTTAACAAAAAACTTCATCTTAATCAACCCCTTCTAATTTAATCACTTTCCCCTCCTCAGCATCGACCAGAACATAATCCCCATTTTTCAATTTCTTAGTTGCATTTCTTGTTCCCACGATACAAGGAATACCAAACTCCCGTGAGACAATAGCTGCGTGCGAGGTGGCCCCACCAACATCAGTAATAATCGCCCCTGCTTTTCTCATCACCACCACATATCTTGGTTGAGTTTGAGGAGCAACTAATATTTCTCCCTCTTGGAAGTCTTTAAAATCGCTTTCTTTTTCGACAATCCTCACATTTCCCTTAACCATTCCTCCGCAGGCAATTGTGCCGGTTATTTCCTCAGCCTCGGTATCTTCTTCCTCTATCAGCCCAACTAATTTCCGAAACTCATCTTTGTCATCAAAATAATGAAAGTATAAAGAGTCCTTTTCTGGCCAGACAACTCTCTTGTAATTATTTTTTCTATTTTTAAACTGATGGATAGATTCGGGTTTTTCTAAAACTTTTAGGATTTCACTGTAGGTTAAATTTTCTAAAATAGAAGCAAGATAATATCTACCCAGTTTTTCTCTTAAGTATTTTTGGAATAAATAGTCAAGTTCAATCTGTCTATCTGCAGCTGAGTTATCATAAAGATTAACCTGGGAAAAAACGTGCATCAATTCTCTATTCCTTTTCGAAAGCTTATCAAGGCTAACTTTTCTCTGCCTTTTCCCCTTCTTCTGCACAAGGGCCCTTAATTGGTCCAAAAAATCCTGAGGTGACCAGGGATCTTTACCTCTTTCTCCAGTATTTAACCATCCGTATTTATCTGCGTGAACAATGAGCTTTTTCTTGAGAGGATCATCGAGCCCTTTGAATTGGAAATCGCTCTTTTCGAATTGTCTCTTATTCAAGCGATACAGGCTTAATAGTTTCTTGTTGCTCAAGTGAAGCCTAGTCTTAGCAGAATGATCAACAATATAACCAACGAGTTCGGGCTCAAGCATGCCTTCTTCACGGGCAATCCTGTTAACTTCTTTTGAAATTAGCTTGTCTAAAACAACAGACACTAAGGCCATTAATAATGAAAGATCTTTCTGCACTTTTTCGTATTCATCCGAATCGAATTTGCGCTTTTTCATCAATACCAAGAGCTTGTCCGCGGAAGCTAAAATATCTTTTTGATCCCTAATTAATTTCTTCACCCTTGCTTTGCTTTCGAAAAAACCCTTATATTTTTCAAAAAGGCTGTCTTCGCCAGAAAAATTCAGAAATTCATCACCCACAACCGGCTGCTCGAAGTTTAATTTTTCGGGGTAGCTGCCATAGGCCATTATCTCAACAAAGAAGGCGTCGAGATACCAATCAAACTCCCAAACCGAACCTCTTGTCCAATACTTTTCTCTTAATTTTTTCTTAAAGGAATTTAAATTTGGAGAATTACTACTCATGCCTGAATTATATCAAACGAAAAAACCCGCTTGCGCGGGTTAACTATTCGCTATACGCTATTTGCTATTCATTAACTTTACATTCCCATTCCCGGCATGCCACCACCTGGCATTGGAGGTCCGCCAGTTGGCGGAGTTTCTTTCTCAGGAATATCCGTCACCAGTGCATTTGTAGTTATAATCATACTAGCTACACTGACTGCATTCTGGAGAGCCAATCTAACCACCTTCACTGGGTCAATGATTCCAGACTCAACCATATCACAATATTTCCCCTTAACAACATCATAACCATATTTTTGGAATTTATCTTCTTTTTTATCTTTCTCCTTCATCTTATCAAAATCTTTTATATTCTCACTTATTTTTTTACCCCAAAGCAGTTCATCATGTATTTCCTGCCAAGCAGGAGTGGAATTCATCAAAATACCCCTTACCGGTGCATCTAGGGCTTCATAAAGAATCCTCCAGCCAATCTTACCAAGTTTCCTCCAGGCAAACTTCTCTTCTCCCATACCTGCCTCTAGTTTTTCTTTGACTAAAACTTCCCTGGCGCGGAGCAGGGCTATTCCGCCACCGGGAACGATTCCCTCCTCAACTGCCGCTTTAGTAGCCGCAACTGCATTTTTTACTCGGGACTGTTTCTCTTTCATCTCCGTTTCAGAGGCGGCACCAACATTAATCTGGCCCACACCACCCGAGAGCTTGGCCAATCTCTCCTGAAGTCTTTCTTTATCAAAATCTTCTTTTTCAACCATCTTCCTAATTTGATTAATCCGACCCTTAATGGCTGAAGCTGAACCCTTACCGCCAATAATCCGGCAATTATCTTTGTCGGCCCAAACCTTTTCTGCCTGGCCTAGATCTTCAATGGTTACAGATTCAAACTTCCGACCCGTATCTTCAGAAATAACCGTCCCGCCCGTTAAAACAGCAATATCAGAAAGATAATCTTTTCTCCGGTCACCAAAGCCAGGCGCTTTGACCGCCAATAAATTAATCGTCCCCCGAAGTTTATTAACTACTAAAGTAGCTAAAGCCTCACCCTCAAGATCATCAGCAATGATGACTAAATTTTTTGAAGTTTTAACAAAATTCTCTAAAAACGGAAGAAAGTCAGTCAAAGCAGAAATCTTTTGATCAGTAATCAGAATATAGGGATTTTCTACCTCGGCTTCCATTTTCTCTGGATCAGTGACAAAATAAGGAGAAACATAACCATTATCAAACTCCATTCCTTCTTTGTATTCAATTTCGACTTCTAATCCTTTACCTTCTTCAACTGTAACTACCCCATCCGAGCCTACCTTTTTAAGAACTTCCGCGATCTTAGCACCAATTTCTGAATCTTGAGCTGCGATAGTTGCCACCTGTTCAATCTCTTCATCTTTCCTAACTTCAACAGCCATTTCTTGGATTTCCTTAAGCACTTTGGCTAAACCACTTTCTAATTCCTCTCTTATTTTCATCGGGTCGTTGCCGGCCTCAACTGCTCTTATTCCCGCGTTAACCATCTCTCCAGCTAGGAATGTAGCCGAAGTGGTCCCGTCCCCGGCCGTATCTGAAGTCTTCTCCGCAACCTCTCTCACCAGTTGGGCGCCCATGTTTTCGAAAGGATCTTCAAGTTCGATCTCTTTGGCAACCGTAACTCCATCGTGTGTAACTGAAGGAGCAGCCCCACCCCATTTTTTGTCCAACGCCACGTTCCGGCCCTTTGGCCCTAGAGTGGTCACAACTGCCTGGACTAATTTATTGACCCCCCTAACAAGAGAGAGTCGTGCATCCTTCTCATATTTCAAATCTTTTGCCATTTTATTTAACGACTGCTAAAACGTCTTCAAACTTAACAAAAATCAATTCTTTACCAGCAATCCCAAATTTGACTTCATCACCACCCCATTTTTTATAGATTACCGTGTCGCCAACTTTAAATTCAGGAATGATTTTTCGACCGGAATCAGTTACTGGGGAGGTACCAATGGCAATTACTTTGCCTCTTTGGGATTTTTCGTCATGGGATTCAGGAAGGACAATACCACTAGCAGTCTTTTTCTCGAGTTCTACCGGCTCAATTAGAGCATAGCCGGCAGTGGGTTTTAATTTTGGCGTGGTTTTCTTCTTGGCCATGGTT
>CAYFQP010000034.1:0-68851 GCA_964345375.1 uncultured Gammaproteobacteria bacterium
CAGGTAGTTGGCGAAAAGCCCAGGAACTAGGCAAGACCAGATTTGAAGGCAGGGATTATCAACTTAAAGACGGAGAGGTGATTGAGTTTAAGGCCAGTGGTTAATTGGCTATTTTTGTCTCCTTATTTACTCAAGCTAAATCAATGTGTTATACTTTTCCAGATGAGAAAATACGAATTGGTCTTGATTATTAATCCTGATTTGAATGCTAGTAAGAAAAAAGAGTTGGTGGCTAAACTTAAGAAGATGATTGAGGGAGGGAAAGGTAAGATTGAGAAAACCGATGAATGGGGGAAAAAGCAGTTTAGTTATCCAATTAAAAAATTGAAAGAAGGCGATTATCTTTTTTGGGAGGTTTCTCTTCCTGAACAAGGCTTAGGAGAAATTGACCGGAAGTTGAGGTTAGAGACTGAAGTCTTACGCTTTCTTTTGGTGAAGAAATAATAGGAGAGGGGGTGAAAAGTTTAGACTTAAGAGATTAGGATTTAAACGAGAACAGTGGCAGTTAGGTCCTTGAACAAAGTTCAGTTAATTGGGAATTTGACTCGTGATCCAGAGCTGAGGTATACCCCTCAGGGAACAGCTGTTTGTACTTTTGGGGTTGCCACTAACCGGCAATGGACAACGGATACAGGTGAGAAAAGGGAAGAGGCAGACTTTCATCGGATAGTGGCTTGGAACAAACTAGCTGAAGTCTGTGCCCAACTTTTAACTAAAGGAAGAAAGGTTTACCTTGAGGGGAGATTACAGACAAGGAAATGGACGGCCCAAGACGGCTCGTCAAGACAAACAACAGAGATCGTCATTAGTGATATGATTCTTCTCGATTCTCGAGGAGCACCAACCGGAGAGATGGCTGAACCGACCGAAGAGGAAGAACCGTCTCCTTCGGTTGAAGAAAGTAAAGAGAAGAAAGCTGCGGTTAAGAAAAAGGCTGAAGAAAAGAAGCCTAAGAAACAAGGAAAAACAATAGGAAAGAAAATCAAAAAAGGAGACATCCCTTTTTAAATTAGATAAGGAGTCAGATGGTAAGAAGAAGAAGAAGAATTAAGAGGAGGGCAAGACCGCCCGGGCAATGTTATTTTTGTCAGCAAAAAAAGGAACCGGATTATAAAAACCCGGAGACTTTGAAGCGGTTTATCAGTGATCGGGGGAAGATTTTTCCCAAATCAAGAACTGGCTTGTGTGCTAAACACCAACGTTCTCTGGCAAAACAGGTTAAAAGGAGCCGCTTTATTGCTCTCTTACCGTTCATGGTAAAGGCCGATTAGTTTAATGAAATTAACTGCTCCCCAGATAGATTCAGGCGAAGCGAAGATTGGAATCCCTCTTCCTTCTGGAACCAAATTAGATTGTCAAGAGGGTGATGAAATAGCCGAAGATGAAGTCCTTGGCCAGGTTGTTTCCAAAGGCGAGATTAAAGAGTATGACTTGGCTAAAATCCTGAAAGTTAATCCCAAGAAAGTCCAAAAATTTCTTCTTTGTTCTTTGGGTAGTGAAATTAAAACCGACCAGTTAATCGCTGAGAAAAAGTCTGTTTTTGGTTCAGTTTCTTTTAAATCTCCGGTCAGTGGTCTGGTTGAAGCCTTGACTGAAAAAGGAATTTTGAAAATCAGAATCACTGGTGGCAAAATTAATATCGAAATGCCGGTTAAAGGAGAGATTGAGAAAATTTCTTCAAATTCAATGACAATTAAATTTCCAGCCATAATTTTAAAGGCAACTAAAGGGTTGGGAGGAGAGGCTTGGGGAACTCTAAAACTTTTAGGTGAAGATGGGAAGAAAACTGACTTCAATCAGTTGGGAGATGATGTTAAGGGTAAGATTTTGGTTATTCCTGGTAAAATTAATCAGGCCTTATTCCACAAAAGTGAGGCCTTAGGAGCTGTTGGTCTGGTTGGCGGCGAGTTTGATCAAGAAGAAAGCGAAGAGCTGATTCTTTTAGAAGCCGGAGAAAAAGAAGGATTGATTTCAGAAAAAATCTGGCAAGAATTGAGTAAATATCAAGAGAAAAAAGCCTTTATCTCAGGAGAAAAAAAGGAGTTAATTATTCCAAAATGAAAATAAGAATTTCTTTAAAAAGGGTTAGGGTTATTATTCTAGTCTTGGCTTTAATCATTCTCGCTGGTGGTTCAGGTTACTGGTTGGGTCAGCGAGAAGTTAAGGTTAGTCTGAATAGATATCGACCCCAGGTAGAGATTAAGCGCCAAGTTCCAGTTGGTAAGGAAAATCTTGATTTTTCTCTTTTCTGGGAAGTCTGGGATCGGCTCGAAGCTAGTTATCTTGACAAAGGCGCGATTGATTATTCGAAAATGATTGAAGGTGCTATCTCAGGGATGGTCGCTTCCTTAGGTGATCCTTATACTGTTTTCCTGCCACCTGAAGAGAATAAAAAGTCAAAAGATGATTTGGCTGGCAGTTTTGAGGGTGTTGGCATGCAGCTTGGTTTTAAGGATTCTAAAGTGGTTGTCGTTGCTCCTTTAAAAGGAACCCCAGCTGATAAAGCCGGCGTCAAAGCTGGAGATATTATCAGCCACGTTAAAGATGGGGAAAAGGGGATTGATCAGGACATCGATAGTATGCCCTTGCCTGAGGTGGTGACGATTATTCGGGGACCAAGGGGAATGCCAATCACGATTACCTTTCTTCGAGAAGGAATCGAAGAACCTTTAGAGATTACCATTGTCCGGGGAACAATCATTATTCCCAGTGTTGAAGTTGATTTTATTGAAAAAGACAACAAAAAAGTCGCTCATTTGAAATTAAGTCGTTTTGGTGACCGGACTGATCAGGAATGGCAGGCAGCAATTAATCAGATTGTTGGTGAAAAGACAAAGACTAATTTTAAAGGCGTGGTTTTAGACTTGAGAAATAATCCTGGCGGCTACCTTCAGGGAGCGGTCTATATTGCCAGTGAGTTTTTAAGTCAAGGGGTAGTCGTTCAACAAGAAAAAGGTGGGAATGGTGGCACCGAGACGTTTTCCGTTAATCGCCAGGGAAGATTGACAGACATTCCCTTAATAGTTTTGGTTAACCAGGGCTCAGCTTCGGCTTCAGAGATTGTGGCTGGTGCTCTTTTTGAAAGAGAAAGAGCCGAGTTAGTTGGTGAGAAAACTTTTGGCAAGGGGACGATTCAAGAAGCTGAAGACTTAAGCGCTGGTTCAGGCTTACATATTACCATTGCTCGTTGGCTTTTGCCTTCTGGAGAGAACATTGATGGTCAAGGAATTAGTCCAGACTATGAAGTAGCCATGGACGAGACTGACCAGACAAAAGACCCTCAACTTGACAAAGCAATCGAATTGTTGTCAAAATAGCCAGATGCCTAAAATTAAACATTATCTTATTGGTTTCGCGATTGGAGTAGTCATCATTGTTTCTGTTCTTGGTGGGGCTATCTCTGATCGACTTTTTGGTTATCGAATTTTAGATAAATTTTTCCCTCGAACTGAAGAAGGTTTTCATCTTCCAACTGAAACTCAGCGGATTCTTCGGGAAGAGTCAGTCGTTATTGAAGTAGCTGAGAACGTTTCACCTTCAGTGGTCACCATTGGTATTAGTAAAACCCAAAGAGTCCTTGAATTTCCTACTTTACCTGGTTTTGAATCTTTTTTTGGCTTGCCTGAGTCTGGAACAAGAGAAGAAGAGATTGAGCAAGATATTGCTACTGGTTTTATCATCACTGCTGATGGCTTGATTGTGACCAACAAACACGTTGTTGCTGACAGCCAGGCAAGGTATCGGGTGATTGCTCAGGATGATAAGACGTATGAGGTTGAGAAAATCTACCGTGATCCAGCTAATGATATCGCTATTCTGAAGATTAACGCTTCTGGTTTACCACCAGTGGAGTTAGGCGATTCTTCTAATTTAAAAGTGGGTCAGTTTGTCATTGCCATTGGCACGGCCTTAGGAGAATTTCGCCACACCGTGACGACCGGAGTTATTTCAGGCTTGGGGAGAGGCATTACGGCTGGTTCACCCTTAGAGGGATATGTTGAAGAATTAGATAATGTTATCCAGACTGATGCGGCCATTAATCCTGGCAACTCGGGTGGACCTTTACTCAATTCGGCTGGTCAGGTAATTGGTATTAATGTGGCGGTGGCTGCAGCCGGAGAGAATATTGGTTTTGCTTTACCGATTAACATTGTTAAAGAGTCAATCAATAATTTTAACCAAACAGGCCAATTCAGCCGACCGTTTCTGGGTATTCGTTACCGGATGATTTCTCGAGAAGCAGCAATAATGAACGAAATACCAGAAGGTGCTTACGTCGCCGAAGTGATTACTGATTCACCGGCTGAGAGAGCCGGCATTCAAGCTGGTGACATTATTACCCACCTTGATAATCAGAGATTAGCTGAAGTTGAAGGTGGTTTAGCGGTTGTTATCTCCAAAAAGAAAGTCGGTGACTCAATTAGTATTACCATCTGGCGAGACGGAGAAGAAATCAAAACGAGTGCGGTTTTAACCGAGATGGAAGGTTAATTACGGCCTTGAAGTAGAGAAACAATCTTTTTGAGATCGCCACCGAGAACAGCATCTAAATTCTTCCAAGATTTATTTAGTCGGTGATCTGTTACCCGGTTTTGAGGAAAATTATAAGTCCTTATCTTTTCAGCTCGCATCCCTCGGCCAATGGCGGAGCGATAGTTTTGGATTTCTTCTTCCCTTTCTTCTTCCTCTTTTTGGAAGAGTTTTGATCTTAAAATTTCTAAGGCAATTTGCCGATTTTGTTCTTGACTTCTTTCGGCTTGGGAGGTGACTGTAATTCCAGAAGGGTTGTGTTTTAATCTCACTGCGGTGGCTACTTTATTAACAAATTGACCACCAGGGCCTGAAGAGCGGAAAGTTTGGAGTTCTAAATCCTGGGGATTAATCTTAATCTTTGTTTCTGGGATTTCAGGTAAGACCGCCACGGTTGCGGTTGAGGTGTGGATTCGACCATAACGCTCGGTTTTCGGCACGCGTTGAACTCGGTGAACACCAGCTTCGGATTTTAGTTTTTTAAAAGCATCAGGGCCAGTGATTTTAATCACGCCTTCGTCAATTTCGCTGACCTGCCATTTTTGAGAATTGGCAAAGCGGGTATACATTCTTAATAAATCATCAGCCCAGATTTTAGCTTCATCACCACCAGCTCCTGGCCGAATCTCTAAGATGACTTTATTGGAGTCTTTCATTTATTCTTTCTCTTTTCTAGCCTTTTTCTGAGGAGCGGTTTTCTTCTTCTCCTTAGTTAACATTTCCTTAAGAGTCTTGGGTCTGGCTTTTTCGGCTTTCTTTTCTTGAAGTTTCTTCAATCTTCTTCTTTCTTTTTTCTTGACATATTTTTTACCAGCCACTTTTTCTCTTTTAATTTGGAACTTTTCTACCTGACCAGCTTCATCAACATACTTCATTTCGCCAGTAAAAAAAGGATGACAATGAGAGCAGATTTGAACTTTAATTTCTGGTTCAGTTGAGCCGACTGTAAAAGTATGGCCACAAGAGCAAGTGACCTTAGCTTCTGGATACCACTGAGGATGAGTTTTAGTTTTCATCTGGAGAATATTGTATCATTTCTTCGAGGCTCGAGCAAGCCTGCGAGGTTTATATTCACTGAGAAAAACACCCAAGGCAATAACTCCCGCGCCGAGGAGAAAAGGAAGAGTGACAACTTCTTTAAGCCAGAGGACAGCAAAGGGAGCGGCAAAAACTGGTTGAAGATAGGAGAAGATCGCTGACTCAGAAACTTCGATTTTACTGATGCCAAAGTTATAAAGGAAATAGGCGAGAAGATAGGAGAGAATAGCCATGTAGCTGACGCCGAAAAGAGATTCGATATTAATAATGAGAGGTTTAAGATTTAAAATAGTTAATCCCTGCTCCCAGATTGCTAGAGGAAAGAAGGTAAGCAGACCAACGATACCTGCCGAGGCGGTGATTACTAAAGGAGAGTGAGACTTCAAGTCATCTTTAGCCAAAAGGACATAACTTGTCCATTGAAGTCCAGCCGTAAGAATAAGAAGGTTGCCCAGTAAGTTCTCTTGGGCAAAAAAACCTTTTTCGAGAATGGGCTGGATAACAGTAATTAGAGCTCCAATGAGAACAGCCATGAGACCGATTTTTTCTAATTTAGTAACCTCGTCTTTGAAGAAAATTATTCCGCCAATGACAATAAAAATAGGCGTGATTGAGGAGAGAAGGGTACCATCTAGAGCGGTTGTTCGTTCAAAACCGAGAAAAATCAGAGAGAGATTGATAGTTGTCGACATTAAACCAAGAAAGAAAAGCTTGGGTAAATCTCGAAAAGAGATTTTGGATTTTTTCCAGAGATAGAAAAGAAGGGGTAAACAAAAGATAGCAACAAGAAGAAAACGATAAAAGAGAAAAGTAAAAGGGGGTAGAAAATGAAGGGTGTATTTAATCACCGGTCCGGCAATCCCCCAGATAGCTGCTACAGTCAATAAAGCAATATAAGCCTGAAGCCTTTTCTTATTCATTACTTGGGTTTTTGGATGAGTTTTTCTAAGGTTAGGGTTTCTTGCTTTCCGCTTTTCATTTCTTTAACCGTTACCTCTTTTTTCTTAATCTCTTCCGGCCCGATGATAATTACATAAGGAATACCCTTTTTATCAGCATATTTAAGTTGTTTATCAATCTTTGTTTCTGGGTCAAGATAGAGCTCGGTCGAGATGCCCGCTTTCCTTAATTGACGAGCAACTTCAATAGATTTTTCTAAATATTCAGCCGAAAAAATGGTCACCAAAACTTTAGTAGGAGTAGGAGAAAGATCTGGCCAGAGCTTTTGCTCTTTAATAACTTCACAAATTCTATCTAAGCCAAAGGAGACACCAGTGGCGGGGATCTTGGGGCCTCCTAGGTCAGCAATCAATTCATCATATCGTCCTCCGCCGACGACAGAGCCAATTTTTGGCTTTTCTACGATTGCTTCAAAAATTGGACCCGTATAGTAGTCAAGACCTCGGACTAAAGTAGGATCAAATTGGTAGAATTTCTTATCTAAACCAAAACTCTTTAAATAATTAAAGAGGAGTTTCAAATTCTGATCAGGTTTAACTTCAGAGATAAGCGAAAAAAGTTTTTCAATTTTATCTTGAGAAAGTTTAATCTTTATTAGTTCTTCTTTAACTTTTGCTTGGCCAATTTTTTCTAATTTGTCTAAGATTCGGATAACTGCCAATTGCTTTTCTGTTTGAGAGATGCCGATTTTCTTAATCAAATCAAAAAGGATTTGACGGCTATTAATTTTAATGACAAATTCTTTAAAACCGAGGTTTTTTAAACAGTTATAAATAACAGCAATGATTTCAGCATCGGCTAGGGGAGAGAGAGAACCGAAAGAATCAATATCGCATTGGGTAAATTCTCGGTATCTACCTTTCTGGGGTTTTTCTGCCCGCCAAGTGGTCTGGATTTGATAGCGCTTAAAGGGTAGGGGAATTTGGCCTTGATATTGGGCCAAGACTCGGGAAACAGGCACAGTTAAATCATATCTTAAACCAATTTCTCTGCCACCTTTATCTTTAAAAGTGTAAACTAATTTCTCTGTCTCTTCACCAGATTTTTCAAGTAGTGTTTCCGCATATTCTAAAGCTGGTGTTTCTAAAGGTTCGAAACCATATGATTCAAACACCTCTTTCAAGATTTTAATCACTCTTTGGCGAATAACCATCTCTTCAGGCAAAAAATCCCGAAAACCTTTTAGGGTTTGAGGCTTAATTTTTTTCATTGTTTTAATCATATCATAGACTTCTCAAATCTTAAAAGCTTTTTCATTTAACTTCTTTCATTATACAAGACATAAATTTTCGGGAAGGGATCGAAACCCTTAGATTTCAAACCAGCATCTATAGTTGAATTGCGACGGGTTGATTCGTTCCAGGCGATGATCACATTATCACCAAGCATTTCCCTGATTATTAGTCCCTCAGCCGCATATTGACGAATGTATAATTTGGAAAAAGATTCGAGAAAGGGTTGAAGTTCAGGGCCAAAGGTGGAGCTTTTAGTAATAATTTCCATTTCGGTATCGACAATGTTTTGAGGAAGAAATGGTAGGAGCTCTTCGATTGAGATATCATCAAACAATCGAATTAATCTTCTGAAACGCTCTTTACCGAGGAATTCGGAAACGGTCCAAACAATAATCTTCCCCTTGCCCAGTTCTCTGTTAAGGCGCTCCTGGACGTATCTTGCGTAGCTCGCTATTTCTTCCATTGTTTTTTGTTCACCGTCTTTTTTCAGGCAATAAGGATATAGACAATAGGGATTATCGTCGGCCACAAGCTTGAGGTACAAAAAAGGAACCCCTGTTCTTTCAAATGCTCTAATAAGTTTTTTTTCAAGATTGAGGCGAGGAAGGAGGAGGTAGTCCTTCTCAAAACCTGCCTTTTGATTTATTCCTAGATAACTCCTCCATATACCCGAGGCGTCAGGAGCCAGTTTCCTTGGGGTACTGGCTGGACAAATCCAGTTTATTACTATGAAGGGATCTCTGGTTAAAACCGCTTGAGTAGCGAGCTCTTTAATTTTAGAAGGCCTTTGTGGAGACATAACTGATGAGGAACTGAGAATATCGAGTAGTTTGCTGCTCTTCTCACCAGCCTCTTTCATTCCTTGTCTGGTAGCCTTTATCTGAGGGCCCCTGGCTTTACTCATCCATCTAATTTCAAATTTTCTTTTCATTTCGTCACGAGCTTTTTTCCTTCCTTGACTCTTCTGTTCAGAGACTTCTTCATCGCTTTTAAGTCGAAACCTTACTCTTTCCATTTGATATTTTGCTGTTAAGTTATCAGCTTTTCTTCGTGTTGTTTTGGGTACTGAAGAATTAGGAAATTGAGGTCTCCTTTGAAATCTCTGTCTTTCTTTTTGAATTCCACTGATAATTTTATCTCTCCTTTTAGAGGGAGAGGGGGTTTGGACCTCTTTTAGCCATTTTCTAGGATCTTGATTGACCAATCCAATTGGGGAAGCGATTGAATCTGGTGAAATGAGGTATTTTATGACCGGCATTGGTGGCAAGCCAGTGATTCGACACATTTCTAATACCATAAATGTTGGTGATATCATTCCAGCCTCAAACCAACGGTTGGCCTCTTCATTTATTGTTTGCATAATGATTTGATTATAATCCGGGGTGAACCCACCCCCGTTTAGATTCTTTCATTTTCCTCCTTTGGAATGTCAAGCGTTTCTTGGGGTGGCTGAGGGGATTTGAACCCCCGACCTTCCCGTTCACAGCGGGACGCTCTACCCCTGAGCTACAACCACCAAGTTTTTTCTCATCAAAAAACCAGCCCGTTGGCTGGTTTCCTCTCTTTTCTCTCCACACCAAAACCAACCAACGATTACTCGTGGCTGTGGTGATGATGAAGAGATAAAGATCTCATCTTGGTTAATATTCTATCTTCTTTAGGCTTGATTGTCAAATTATTCCTCTTCCTCAGGAGTGGGGGAAGCTTTAGGAGTAGGGATAATCTCTTCTTCTGTTTCAGCTGATAGAAGACGGATAAGGGTAGCGGCAATCGTTTTGTTTTCGTTCTCTAGGGTGCCAACAACAACCAAGCGATCACCAATTTCCAGATCTTTGAATCCAATCTCTTCAGTTTCTTCATCAATCTTTTGATTGATTTCTGTTTTAGCAGTGACTTCAATTTCATAAGTCACTTCTTCTTTTAGAGTGTTGAGGCTAATGATTTCTTCTTCTTGGCTGAGATCAGCGATTGTTCCATAAACTGCTTCTCTTACTTCAGTTGGTTCAGGCTCTTCAGCCAGGACCGAAATTCTTTTACCAGTCAGAATATCTTCTTCTAAATAACCCATGGCAATAATAAAGTCTTCAATTTCTAAGTCATTAATCTCAATCGCTTGGTTACTCTTACCAATAAAAGTCGTCTCGTCATCGGTCTTGACAATCTCTTCTTTTTCTTGATATTCAAGTATTAGAGTCGAGTTGCTAATATCAGTTAAATTGCCAAAGAAGGCGCCCTTCCTTGAGCCTGATTCTTTGATGGCTTCGATTCTTTCCTGAACTTTTTCTTTGATTTCTGGACTGATTTCTTCTTCCTCTTCTGCTGGAGTTGGGGTTGGGGTTTGGGCAAGTGACTTTGTTAGTAAGAGAGAACCGACGACAAAGAAAGAAGCAAAGAGAATAAGAATGAATTTTAGGTATTTTTTATTGTTGATTCCTTTCATTTTAGATTTCTGCGGTTGAATAAACAATGTTGACAGTCTTACTGGTTTTTTCTCCCTCAGGACTAAAAGCAATAACTTGGATTTCATTAATACCCCTGATTAAACCAATCTCAGTGGCAAAACTACCGTTCTCATCAGCTTCAATGATTTTCTCTCCTCTCTCAGTAGCAATAATAATAATCGCTTCAGGCACAGATGAGCCTTTAAACTCGATTTCACTGGTATCAACCAGAGCATTTTCTTCTGGCGAACTAATGTCCAGAGAAATTCCTATAGGTGTAGGAGTTGGCTCTAAAGTTTCGGCGGCTTCTTGTTCAGGAGGAGCTTCTCTTTTAGTCTGAATGGCTTTGTTAGCAGTCCAAATTCCGAAGGTAATCAAGAGACCAAGGGCAAATCCAATGACAATGGCAATCAGGATTTCCTTTTTCATGGCTAAATACTATAGCGTAAAATATCCTCCTTGTCAAGCCGAGAAGTTTTTGCTATTATCAATCTAATGGAAATTAAATATCTAGGCCACTCTTCCTTCAGAATCAAAGGTAAAAACGCGGTGGTTGTTACTGATCCCTACGCTGATTATGTTGGTTTTAAATTTCCCCAAACCGAAGCAGACATTGTTACTATTTCTCATGACCACCAAGACCATAATCAGAAAGACTTAGTTAAAGGAAACCCTTTTGTTATCAAAGGACCGGGTGAATATGAAGTCAAAGGAGTTTCTGTTTTTGGGATTCAGACTTTCCACGACGAGTCTCAAGGAGCCAAGCGAGGTGAAAATACGGTTTACCGACTAGAATTAGACGGCATTAGCCTCTGTCATTTAGGTGACTTAGGCCATCTTCTCTCATCTCAGCAGCTAGGTGAATTAAATGGAGTTGACATTTTGTTTATCCCGGTTGGTGGCGTTTATACAATTGGACCAAAAAGAGCAGTGGAAGTTATTGGCCAGATTGAGCCAAAAATTGTTATTCCCATGCACTATCTTGTTCCTGAACAGAAAGGAAATAAGACTTTTGCTGATTTAGCCAAGGTTGAAGAGTTTCTTAAGGAGATTGGTGAGGAAGTCAAGCCCCAGCCAAAATTGACTGTCAGTCGAGAAAGACTTCCAACTGAGCGCGAAGTGGTCGTTTTGGAAAGGAAATAGCCAATGCCAGAAGCGAGAGTCCCTCCTCACTCCAAAGAGGTGGAAGAATCAGTCCTAGGTGCCTGCCTAATCGATAAAGACGCGATTATTGCCGTGGTTGAGTTTCTTCGGCCTGAGCACTTCTATGATGAAAATAATGGCCAGATTTTTGAAGCCATTCTTAGTCTCTATGAAGATCGAGAGCCAATTGACATTGTCACCCTGGCGGAAAAATTAAAAAAACAAAAGGCTCTCAAGAAAATCGGGGGAGCCGCTTATTTATCTTCTTTAGCTTCTTCGGTGCCTACAGCCGCTAATGTTGAGCATTATGGCCGGATTATTAAAGATAATTTTACTAAGCGGAGATTAATTTCAGCGGCCGCTAAGGTCTCGGAACAGGCTTTTGACGAATCAACAGAAGCCGGCCAAGTTTTAGATAAAGCCGAACAAGAGATTTTTGCTCTTTCTCAGGCTCATCTTAAGCAGGTTTTTATTCCCGTTAAAGACGCTCTGGCCGAGTCTTTTGACCGCTTGGACGAGCTTCATAAAAAAGCGAGTGGTTTAAGAGGAGTACCAACTGGATTTAAGGACTTAGATGATTTACTGGCTGGTTTTCAGCCTTCAAATATGGTTGTTTTGGCGGCTCGGCCAGGAATTGGTAAAACAGCTCTGGCTCTCAATATTGCCCGCTATGCTGCGGTTGAGGAAAAGACTCCGGTTGGTTTCTTTTCCTTAGAAATGAGTAAAGAGGAATTGGTTGACCGTCTCTTGGTAAGACAGGCAGAGATTGATGCCTGGAAATTAAAGACTGGAAGATTGGAAGAAGAAGATTTTACTCGTTTGTCTGAGGCAATGGGAGTTTTGGCTGAGGCGCCTCTTTTTGTTGACGATACGCCAGCTGCGAGTATCCTGGAGATGAGAACCAAGGCAAGAAGATTACAGGTGGAAAAAGGCCTGGAGTTGATTATTGTTGACTATCTTCAGTTAGTCAGAGCCAGACAAATGGATAACCGAGTTCAAGAAGTTTCAGAGATTTCCATGGGCTTAAAGAACTTAGCTCGGGAATTAAAATTACCGGTTTTAGCTGTTTCCCAGTTATCAAGAGCGGTTGAGGTTAGAGGCGGAGCCAGACCAAGACTGGCTGACTTAAGAGAATCAGGTTCAATTGAGCAGGATGCGGATGTGGTTGTCTTTCTTTACCGGGAAGATGAAGAAGCTCCAGAGAATGTGACCGCTGAAATTGCCAAACATAGAAATGGACCAACAGGCAGTTTTAAACTCCGCTTTGTTCCCGCCAGAATCAGTTTCTACGGGATGGAAGTTAAGAGGGAAAAATAAGAAATTTCCTGCCTGGAGGAGGTGGAAACTTAATTGAGTGAGAGAAGAAGAGAAGACTTGGCTGACGAAGGACTCGATCAAGCCTTTGAAGAAGGACTTAAATGGCTAAATTCATTATCAGTTAGAATGGGAATTCGCGAGTCCGATGTAGTTGTTGTGATTGGCGGTGGAACGTATGTTGAAGGAATGGGTTTAGGTCCAAAAAAAGTTAAGGGCGTGAGACTGTTTTCAGTTAATTTAAGATTTTCTAATGGAACGACTGAGAACTACTCGATTTCTTCAGAAACCGGCTTATTATCGGTCGAAAGAAGAGGCGATTTACAGATGGACACAATGATATTGGGAAAACTGCCGATTCGGGGAATCCGCAAACTTTCTGGTTGTCCTAATAGTTGGGGATGGGAGACAATTGAGGAGGGTCGTTATGAGCTGGTTTATAATGAGCCTCGTGCAGATTTTAGCAATGAGGGTGTACTACAATCTGATGAAGTTAAGGAGAGAAAGATTAGAGCTTTAGAGGTTATCTCTTGGCTAGGAAGAAATTTTACCTAATCGTTTGTGCCGAGGGCCGGAGTCGAACCGGCACGGAGTTTTACCTCCATAGGTTTTTGAGACCTACGTGTCTACCAATTCCACCACCTCGGCTTAGTTCTTAATTTTATCATTCTCAACCTGTTTTATCAATTTATTTCCCTTGTTTTTAGCCTTGATTTGAGTTAAAATTCAACAGATGATTGGTGTGACTGAATTAAGAGCCGGGAAAACATTTAAAGAAAAAGGTGATCCCTACCTTGTTCTTAAGTATGAGCACACCAAGATAGGCCGGGGAACAGCCAATATTAAGGTCAAGGTCAGGAACCTAAGAACCGGCTCGGTGATGGAAAAGACCTTTATCTCTGGCGCCAAAGTCGAGGAAGTTTCCACTCAGAAGAAAAAACTTCAGTATCTCTATTCTGACCAGACAGGTTATCATTTTATTGACCCAAAGAGTTATGAGCAGTTTGTTATTTCTCCTCAACTTTTAGAGGACCAAACTAATTTTCTAAAAGAAGAAGCTAAGATTGATGTTCTCTTTATCGAGGCTGAGCCGGTTTCAGTTGAATTACCAACCAAAATGAAATTTAAGATAAGGGAGACAGGGCCAGGGATTAAAGGCAATAGTGCAACCAATATTTTTAAACCAGCCATTTTGGAAAATGGAGTGAAGATTAAGGTGCCCCTTTTTATTAAGACTGGCGAGGAAATCTGGCTGGATACGAGAACAGGGGAGTATTTGGAGAGAGTTAAGTAAAGAAGATTAGGTAAAAGCAGAACAAGAGAAGAATTGCTTGGCTAAAGATTCCTGGCCAAAAGGAAACATTCCATTGAAGCTTTCGTTGAAGATTGATTAACTTGATAATATATTTGTTCCTCCAGCCTAAAAAGAAATAAGGTGCTTCGAACAAATCCATCGAGACAGCTAGAAAACAGCTTCCCAAGACCACAGCCACTCGGAATAAGTCCGGATAAAATCGAAAAGCAAGGAAAAGGCCGAGAATTAAGGCGAGACTGGAATCAAAGAGAACGATTTTTAATGACCGAGAGGAAATTTTTCCTTTTTGATTGACTTCAGTAAAAAGATGAGGGTTCCAGTGGGGAAGAAAGTCAAGGACAAAATTAGAGAGGAAGGCTAGAGGAAAAGCAATTAAAGGATTACCGGTCTTGGTAGCGATCGTGACGCCAATAATTGCGTGTGGCAATTCAAGCACAGTGTTTAAGAGTATACTCTTGAGACTAGAGAGTTGTCAACTGATTAAAAAGATGGACAGAATCAAAGTTTAATTGTATTATTAAATTAATGGTTCCCGTGATTTTTAGTTTAGGTCCAATTACTATTTCTCCCTTAACTATCTTGATCCCAGTCGCTTTTCTCTTTGCCTCCTTTTTTCTTTGGCAGTCTCTTAAGGAAGATTATCCAGGAGAAGAGGTTATCAGTTTAACAATCTATTTAACCCTAGTTTTTTTAATCGGCGCCAGAATAATCCATATTCTTTTATTTTTCCAAGAATTTAGATTTTCTTTAATCAAATGGCTCTTAATTAACCATTATCCTGGTTTCTCTTTTCTCGGTGGTTTTTTAGCCTCATCTGCCTTTCTCATTTTCTGGGCTAAGAAAAAAAATTGGGATTTTTGGGAATTAGCTGAAGTCATTGTTCCAGCCTGGTTTTTAGTTGCTTTTTTAGTCGGGATTGGTCTTTATCTAGTCTCAGCTAAAATAATTTTCTTAGCTGAAAGTTTTTTAGCTTTTCTTCTCTTTTTTCTTAGTCATTATCTGAAAAGAAAATATCGTTCCTTTACCTGGTATAAAAGTGGCAAGCTAGGTTTTGTTGGTTGTTTGACGACCTCCTTTTATATGATTGGGAAGTTTTTACTTGAAATTTATAATCATTCTGGTTTATACTGGGAGGGTATTTTTCTCTGGGGATTGGCAATTGCTTGTTGGGTTTTTATTTATTTAAGATCAGGGAGAAAACCTAGAGAAGATTTAGGAAAAATTTCTTTGCTAAGAAAGAGAAGAGGTTATGAAGAAACCGAGTATTAAATTTCCGGCCAGACTCTTGAGGCCGATTGCGACTTTTCTTCGTCGAGAAGAGAAGAGATTAGAAAAACGGAAAAAAGACTTAGAAAAAGAAGACCCTTTTTCTGACCCAATCCGCTTGACTGATAACGCTGCTTCTGATGCTGATGCGGCTGAACAATTTGGTCATGCCCGGATTGAGGCAATGAAAAGACAGATTGAAAAAAGGCAGATTGACATTAGAAAAGCTTTAGGAAGAATAAAGATTGGTCATTATGGTACTTGTGAGAAATGTGGCAAGATGATTGACACTGACCGATTAATGGTTAAGCCAGAGGCGACTCTTTGTATTGATTGTGAGAGAAAAAAAGGAAAATGAGTTAGTCTTTAGATTCTAAACAGAATTTATTATTAGAGAGAATCCCGCTAAAGAGGCGGGTTTTTTGATAGAATAGGACTATGAAACCAAAAGTCACTTTTGAAGATAAAGAGATTTTAATCATCGATAAACCAGCCGGAATGGTGGTTAATCGAGCCAAATCAGTTAAAGAAGAAACAGTTCAAGACTGGGTAGGCAATTATTTAAAGATAAAAGGAAGGGGGATAGGAGACAGGGCCGGGATTGTTCACCGCCTAGACAAAGAAACGAGTGGCTTATTAATCATTGCCAAGACAGAAAAAGCTTTTAAGAATCTACAAAAACAATTTAAGGAAAGAAGAGTAGAGAAGAGATATTTAGCCTTAGTCCATGGTAAGGTTGAACCCGAGAAAGGAGAAATTAAGGCCCCAGTTGGCAGACTACCTTGGCAGAGAGAAAAATTTGGGGTCATTCCAGGCGGAAGAGAAGCAAAAACAAAATATAAAAGAACCTCAAGTTTTCAACATCAAGATTCAGATTATTCTTTATTAGAATTAAAGCCTGAAACTGGAAGGACCCATCAAATTAGAGTTCATCTTAAATACTGGGGCCATCCAATTGTGGCTGATGAGAAATATGCGGGCCGAAAAACCAGTCGAAAAGACCGAGAGTGGTGTCCGCGATTATTCTTACATGCTGCTTATCTTGCCTTTAATCATCCTAAAACAAATAAACAGGTCGAATTTTCATCTTCTTTATCTTTGGATTTAAAAAATGCTCTCAGGTTTAATTTATTGTCCTAAAATGGTATAATGTCTTTATAAATTCTTTTTGGTTTATATAAGAAGAAATCTTATACATTTAGAAATTAAAAATGAGCCAAGAATTAGAAAGTCATCTAAGTAATCAACAAGAAGCTCGGCGGCAAAAGATGGAGCTTATAAAGGCGTGGACAAAACGTTTAGCGCCGGCAGTTTTACTTTTGGCACTTCGAGGCGAACCAGAGATGGTGGCTCCCTCATCTTTTGATCCATCGGTTGAGGAAGCTAAGAAGGTTTGTCCTAGTGAACGACATGAATTAGGTGCTGCTCCATGGGGCGAAGAGTCAAAGAGTGACGAATATGGATGCTGGATTGAAGTAATTAGAGAGGACGATGGTCTTTACCATGTTTATGTTGGCCCCGGATCAGCTAATCAGAACACCTCAAATAGCGAAAAATAAAAAATCTCCTGGTTGACATGGCTCCTTTTTGTCCTTTATCCTTAAGGCAAGAATGTTGACTTGGGAAAAAAGAAGAATTGTCATTTTTAGTCTCTTGTTGTTTTTTTTCACATCCCTTCTTTCTTTAGGAGTCCTTTATTGGTATACCGATGGTGAATTGTGGAATTATGAGGTAGGAAAGTTGAGAATAAAAAAGAAAGGAATATATACTTATGTTCAGTCTGAGGAAATGGGAACAGACAGGTTTCTTCAGGGAACGATTACAGAGGCACATACTGACGGCTCATTTTCCCTAAGAGTTAAAGATTCAGATAGAATAATAAACCTTATTTTAAAACAAGGAGCAACTCTTTTTAGTTGGCAAGAGGGAGAAAATCAAGCACATCATGGCGAAGAACTCGAATTGGGAGATCAAGTTTTGGTTTCTGGTATCTCCGAATTAAGCAAAGATCAAATCGAAGTAAGTCGGATAACTGTTTTAAGATGAAGACTTTCTTTTTATTTATTATTGGAATTTTCACTTTTGGCTTAATTCTTGGTCTTCAAACCTCACCGGTTTTGAGTCAATGTCCTGCTAGTTGTCAACTTTTAGGTTGTGCACCGTGGGGAGAACCCTCTTGTACTTGTAATACTTGTTGCGGAAAAACAGAATGTAGCGGAGGAACTTGTTGCGTCTACGATTGTCCTCCAGGATCTTGCGGTTGTTTTTTAGGAGAGACAGAGATAGACACAGAAAACTCCAAGACTCAAAAACTCCAAATAAAAGACTTTAAAGAAGGCGAAGTTATTTCTTCATTTGATCCGGAAACAGGAGAGATATCTGAAGGAGAAGTTACTGATGTGAGTGATTTAATAAGAGAAGGATATTATGAATTGGAAACCGAGAGTGGGAAGAAGGTTAAGGTGACCGGAGAACACCCGTTCCTGGCTGTTAAAAAAGAGAGTTCTTATCATTCAAGGTTTAAACTACAGTTAGATAAGCTCCTTTCCTCCATTCAGAATAAATTAAGTAAAATATTTTAAAGATCTTCACAGGCTCGGAGATTCAGATGAGATTCAATCTTTATGATTGACCAGGTTTGAACCCTGGGATTGCTTTGTGATATTCTTTTTACAAGAGGAACATGAGTATGGGGCTAGCCTACGCACTTTTTCTGATTCTTCTGGCTGGGTTTTTAGGTGGGTTTATTGCCAGAAAACTTCGTCAACCTCTTCTTTTGGGTTATATCTTGGCTGGAGTGATTATTGGTGCTTTAGCTTTACCGATTTTAGACCAGGGAGCAGTCAAGACTTTGGCGGAAATTGGGGTGGCTCTTTTAATGTTTGCCTTGGGAATTGAGTTTTCTTTGGTCAGGCTTAAAAGGGTTAAAGAAATTGCGGTCTGGGGTGGTTTAATTCAAATTCTCTTAACTATTCTTTTAGGCTTGCTTATTTTTCCTCGATTTGGCTTTGATTTTTATTCTTCTTTATTTATGGCTTCAGCTTTTTCTCTTTCTTCAACCGCAGTGGTGACTAAATTACTTTCTGAGAAAGGAGAATTAGATTCTTTACCCGGAGAAATCATGGTTGGCTGGTTGCTTATCCAAGATTTAGCTGTTTTGCCGATGTTAGCCATTTTACCTAAAGTAGCCATTTTAGAAACCAGTCAATTTTGGCAGATTCTTCTCAGTGTTGGTGAAGCGGCTGGTTTGTTATTCTTGGTCATTCTTTTAGGCAGGAGTTTGATTACCAAACTAATTGACCGAATTGCCGCCATCAATTCCCGGGAGCTTCTTCTTCTCTCAGTCGTTGCTTTATGTCTGGCAGCCGCTTTTGGCACTTATTGGTTAGGCCTTTCTTTTGCTTTAGGTGCCTTTTTAGCTGGCCTGATTGTTTCTGAATCTTCCCAAAATCACGCCATTTTTTCAGAGATTAGGCCTCTTCGGGATGTCTTTGTGATTGTCTTTTTTGTTTCTTTAGGAATGATGATTACTCCTAACTTTATTCTTGCCAAACTTTCAATCATTCTTGGTTTATTAATTCTGGTTCTTTTGGTCAAGTTTATTGTTGTCATTGGTCTGGTTCTCTATCTTGGTTATCACACCAAGACCGCTTTCTTAGTAGCCATTGGCTTGGTTCAGGTAGGCGAATTCTCTTTTGTCTTAGCCAGATTGGGAATTAATCAAGGCTTAATTACTGAGGAAATTTATAGTTATATTCTGGCTGTGGCCATGCTCTCAATTCTCTTAACGCCCTTCTTGTTTAGTTTAGCACCCAAAGTCTATCTTTGGATAAGAAAGATGGCTGGTAAACGGTTTCCCAAGCTTTATTCCTTGGTTTTTGCTCGGTTCGAACACCGCCAAGCTCAAGAAGAATTACCTTTAGAAAATCATGTCATTATTTGTGGCTATGGCCGGGTTGGTGGTTGGTTAGGCAGAGCTTTAGAGATGGCTGAGGTCCCTTTTGTAG
Source organism: uncultured Gammaproteobacteria bacterium (assembly GCA_964345375.1). GTDB lineage: Bacteria > Patescibacteriota > Microgenomatia > CAYFQP01 > CAYFQP01 > CAYFQP01. Next base: position 19,250 of record CAYFQP010000034.1, read on the forward strand.
TTGTTGATTATAATTTTAAAGTGGTAGCTGATTTAAAAGAGAAGGGGATACCCGTTATTTATGGTGATCCCGGAGACATTGATGTTCTTAATGTGGCTCAAGTCAAGAAAGCGAAGACAATCGTGATTGCCATTCCTGATCGCCACACTCAAGAACTGGTAATAGGTAATTGCCAAACCCTTAATCCGAATTTAAGTATTATTTCCCGAATCCACCATAAAGAAGATCAAGCCAGATTAAAAGCCTTAGGCGTAAAAACAATCATCCAACCAGAATTCGAAGCCAGTTTGTCAATGATTCACCGAATTCTCCAGACTTATGGTTTAGAAAAAGAAGAAGTTAGTAAGAAAATCAAAAGAATCAAGATTGAACATGGGATGGGGTAGGTAATTAGAAGAAGCATTTTGTAAATCCTTCCACTATAATAAATTCTAATGAATCCAAAGAAAAAAACTAGAACCATTAAAGAAAAAGAACCAAGGTGGAAAAGGGAGCATAAAAATGAACAGGCAAAGAAGAGGCTGAGGTTGGTTAAAGTCTGGGTGTTTATTTTCTTTCTTCTTATCCTTCTTGGTTTGGGAATCAAAGCCTGGTTAAGTTATCGTTATCGAATTTGGGATGGAAAAAGCCAACTTAATTTAGCCATTAGCGCTGAGGAGACCTATCTCTTAAGTCTTGATCCAGTTGCCTCAGAAATGGTTTTTCTCAAGATTCCTGCCAAAACAGAAATGCAAGTTGCCTTTGGTTATGGTTTCTATCCGCTTGGTTCAGTCTACGAACTGAGTTGTTTAGAAAAAAAGGAAGGCGAGCTTTTAGCGGCTACCTTAGAGAACAACCTGGCTTTACCAGTTAAAGGCTGGTTATCTTTTTCTGATAGAATTAATCCTCAAGAACCTAAGGCTTGGTTAAACCAAGTGATTTATTTATTGCTTCAACGCCAGGCAAAGAGCAATCTTACCTCCTGGGATCTCCTTTCCTTATTGTTGGCAAACAGGAATGTCCCTATTTATAAGGTCGAAACATTCGATTTGGGTAATTTAAATTTACTAGAAGAAATCGAACTTCCGGATAAAACTAAAGGACTAAAAATCAATCCAGAAATCTTAGATAGTTTTCTTCAAAAGCATTTTCAAGAAAGAAAAATTCGTCAGGAGAACTTAGTTGTTGAGGTGATTAATTCAACCCAGTCTCCTGGTTTGGCAGAGAGGGGAGCGAGATTATTAACTAATATTGGTTTTGAAGTAGCGGCGGTGGGTAACCAAGAAGAGAAGATTAATCGTTGTTTGTTGATTGGCAATCAGGAGATGAAAAAGACTTTTTCAGCCGAGCGGATTCAACAGATTTTTGACTGTCAATGGCAAAACAGCCAAGAGCAGGGAAGAGCGGATTTAATTCTTGTCTCAGGAGAAGAATATCAAAAGCGATTTTAGTCTAATTCCTCGTCTTCATTAATCATTTCCGGTGGTTCCTCATGAACTAAATCTGGAGGAGTGAAGGACTGATATTCTGATTCTTGGCTGACAAAAGAAGGAAAATTGGCAAATTTTTTTGAACGGAAGGTCTCCCTAAGAAAAACTTTGACGCCATCACTAGTAGAGCGAATAAAAGCTTGGTATTTATTACCACCCTTGATTAAGGATATCAGTCTTTGAGAACTATCATCTGGTAATTTACCAATGTAAACATCTGTTTGAGTAAGAAGGCTAATTCTTCTTTGGCGGGGAACAAGTTTGACTTCTTCACCAATCGCCAGTTTGTTAATGACGGCTTTATCAGCTAGATTGATAAGGCTAATGGTTTTGGTTTTACCTGGTTCTTCAATAAAAAGATCAGGGTCGCTTGGGCCTAAAAATCCTTTTTTAGCGGTTGAGACACCAATCTTATTAAGATTTTTTAGAGCAATTGGATTGAATTTATCAATGGAAAGAACTTTTTTAATTGTCGCCCGGCCGTCTTTCTTTTTACCAAGCTCGAGAAAAGCTTTGGTGAGCCGGTTTAAGGCCGGAACATTTTTCGGATCTTTTTTGATGATTTTTTGATTTAACTTAACCGCTTCTTGCCATTGATTAAGAAGAGCGGCGTCAATTGCTCGTTGGGCAAGTTTTTTGATTTCGTCCATTTGATTGTTTAACAGTATAGAGAATTAAGAGGAGTTGTCAAGAGGTTATGTGTTAAAATATACCCATGTCTGGGCATTCTAAGTGGTCAAAAATCCATCGCCAGAAAGAAGTGGCTGACGCTAAAAGAGGCAGACTGTTTACCAAATTAGGCAGAGCGATTAGCGTGGCTGTTCGTGAAGGTGAGGGAGTAACTGATCCGGACGCTAATTTCCAGCTTCGTTTGGCTGTTGAAAAAGCCAAACAATACAATATGCCCAAAGTTAATATCGAACGAGCCATTCAGCGAGGAGTAGGCAAGGGAGAGGAGAGCAGGCTTGAAGAAATTATTTATGAAGGTTATGGACCTGAAGGAACAGCTCTTCTAATCAAAACGACAACTGACAATAAACAACGGACTGGTCAGGAAATCAAGAACATCTTTACTAGAGGAGGAGGGAGTTTGGCTGGCCCAGGCTCTGTCTCATATCAATTTGAAACTCAAGGTTCTCTACTAATTGAGAAACCGAGTAGAGAAGAGGCGATTTTAAAATTAATTGATTTAGGGGTTAGAGATTTTGAAGAAAGTGAGGATGAAGTAGAAATTTATGTTGAACCAGAGAAATTAGAGACGATAAAACAGAAGTTAGATGAAGCAGGTTATAAGATAAAGAGTTATGAGCTCTCAATGGAGCCAAAGAATTTAATTAAGATTGGAGACAAGCAAAAAGCAATCAAAGTCCTTAATTTTATGGAAAAACTCCAAGAGCATGATGATGTCCAGAAAGTTTTTGCTAATTTTGATATTCCTGATGAGATTCTTGATCAAATAAAAAAGTGAGTAAACGTCAAAAATTTATTCTTTCCTCAGTCAGCCTTTCGGCCGGGTTAATGCTCATTCAAATGGCTGGTTTCCAATGGCGTTATTCAGCCATTGCTCTTCTTTCTTTATTAGCCGCTGGTTTTACTCTTTGGTCTTTGAGAGAGGCCTTAGCCGGAGTTCGCTATCTAACAACAATTATCTTACCGGCTCTTTTTACGGCTGGAGTAGGCCTTTTCTATTTTCTTTTACCAAGCACCTGGTTAGCTGTTTTACCAATTGCCTTGCTTTATGGTTTTGGTTTTTATGCTCTTTTATTAACTGAAAATATTTTTTCAGTCTCCGCAATTAGAACAATTCAGCTTTTCCGGGCGGCTCAAGCAGTCGGTTTTCTTTTAACTTTATTGACTGCCTTTTTTCTCTTTGATACGGTTTATTCCTTTAAGTTCTATCCTTGGATTAATGCTTTTTTTGTCTTTATTATTGCCTTACCTCTTTATTTTCAAGGATTATGGAGTATTGAGCTTGAAGAAAAAATTAGTCGTCGGTCAGTTGTTTTTTCTCTGGTTTTAGCCTTAGTTTCAGCTGAATTAGCCCTCATAATTTCTTTCATGCCTTTAACCATTGCCATGAGTTCTTTGTTTTTAACAACAACAGTCTATGTTGGTCTTGGTCTTTCTCAGGCCCATTTTCAAGCTCGACTCTTTCGGAGAACGATTTATGAATATTTGGCTGTCGGCGCAATTGTTCTGCTGGTGATGATCTTAACTGTTAATTGGGGATAGGGGAGTCATAAAAATTATACATTCTTGTCTGAATTCCGAATTTTTCCAATAAAAATCATCTTTGGTGTTTAATCGAACAAGAAAAACTTGCTCAAGAAACAAAAAAAATTTTGACAGACATCTCAACTAGGGGAGAGAGGTAAGAGAAAATTATCAATGATTAAATTTTAACCACTAATATCCTATAATAAATGCAACATTTTCATGAAAATCATAGGCTATTTTTCACAAGACGGCAAATAATAGAGAAGACTGCTAATTAATTTAACTCTTCAGACACCCAACTAAGAACCTAAAACCATAGAGTTAACTTCCGTAGGGAGCTTCACTCCTCTCCACTTTAGCCTTGAAAATAAAGAAACGTGCCTAAATATTGCCCCAAATTTTTGATATAGTTTGATATAGTTCTGTGGATAAGTCTAGAGGGAGAGAAGAAGACCGTTTGTTTAGGAAACAAATAATCATAGGAAGAACAAGAATAAAATAAAGACAGAATGTTGAAGAGAAGGAGCTTTCTCTATCACCCCCTTAAAAGAAAAACAGAGGCACCTGTTAAGAGGGAGTCTTGTTCTTACATTGTCGCACAAAAAAACCTTTGCGACTTTAAATCTCCTCCCTTTCGGAGAAGGTTCTAAAGATGAAGATAGGAATTATTTTCAAAAAGTTTTTCTTAATTTTTGTCTGGCTCGATTACTATTTATTTAATTAACTCTCTATTTTTTGATTTTTCTATTTTCTTTTATTTTTATAAAAACCCGAAAATTAGTTATTTCAAACTATTACTTTTTATAACTCCTCTTCCCCGGTCGGTTTTTATCCAAATTTTTTCCGCAAGACAAAAATTTAAAAAATCTTGATCAAGGATGATTAGAGACATTGCTTATCATTTAAAAAACGGTTCTAGGGCTTCTAAGAAACCCTTAGCCTCAGACTCAAGGCTAAAAAGAAATCTTAAAATCGCCTTCTCAGCCACTTTTAGACTTTTCCTTTTAAAATGTTTTCTTTTTTCTTTTTCAGAAACTTCATTAATTTTTTCAAAATCCTCTGGTTCTATTTTTCTTAGATTTTTATTTTAAAATCATTTTTAAAAATATTTATTAAGATAATAAAAGACAATTTATTATTAAAAAATATTAGCCACTCTCTCAATGTCGCACAATATTTGACAAATCATTTCCTTTGGAGTAAACTTTGATTAATGCCCAAAACAACTTCTTTGTCAGAATTAAATCAACAATTTCTTGAATATTTAGAGATTGAACGCAATTGTTCTCCCTTGACGATCAGAAATTACAAACATTATCTCGATCGCTTTCTGAACTTTGCCTCCCCTACTCCAGAAAAACTATCTCCAAAAAATATTAATTTAGAGTTGATTAGAAAGTATCGTCTCTTTCTTTCAAGATATTCAGACGATAAAGGGAAAACCCTTTCTCGAAAAACCCAGGCCTATCATGTTGTTGCTCTTCGTTCTTTTCTTCGTTGGCTAGTAAAGAATGATTACGAAACTTTAGCTCCAGAAAAAATTGATTTACCCAAACAAGAAACTCACTCTTTAAAATTCCTTAATGCTGAACAGATAGAAAGATTGCTTTCTCAACCAAATGTTTCTAAACCTTTGGGATTAAGAAATAAGGCAATTTTGGAAGTTTTATTTTCAACTGGTTTGCGAGTTTCAGAGCTAGTGAATCTTAATCGTGATCAAATAAATCTTTCTCGGAGAGAGTTTGGGGTTATCGGCAAGGGTGGTCGGTCAAGAGTGGTTTTTCTTTCTGAAAGAGCAGTTAGATGGTTAAAACGATATCTTGATTCTCGCGATGACCAATACAAACCCTTGTTTATCAGAATCGCTGGTTCAGTTGACCCAACCACCCCAGGAGAAAAAATGCGATTGTCAGCCCGCTCAATTCAAAGGATTGTTGAAAAATATGCCAAAAAGGCAAAATTGCCAATTAAAATCACTCCTCATGGTCTCCGCCACACTTTTGCCACTGATTTATTAATGGCTGGAGCTGATATCCGAAGTGTTCAAGAACTCTTAGGTCATAAAAACATCCAAACTACTCAAGTCTATACCCATGTGACTGATAAAAAATTACGTGAAGTCCACGAAAAATATCACGGTAAGGGAAAATAAAGCCCTGTGGTTGTGATATAATATCTTTCATGCATTCTGAAAAAAGTGAAAGAGTCCCAGAGTCTGAGGAGTTGGAGCCTCGGAAAATCATTTTAGATAAAGTTATTCCTGTTATTTCCTCTTATATTGAGCAGTTGTCAAATGACCCTTCCGAGTTAGCTCAGGAACGTGATTATCTTCTTGGAGAAATGTCTCGAAAAGATCTTGAGAGAAACAATGCGAATTTAAAGCGCCTCCAAGAATTTTTAAGAAAATTCGCAGATAATCCTGATGAGTTTAGGCTCACTTTTAGAAACGATCGCACGAATCCATTTAAGCATACATACTTGCTTTCCCTAAGGGACCCAGAAGACCCGCCGGAGTTCTCAACCAATTCTGATTTACCAGACACGGAATTTAATATCCAACTAGTTCTTCTTAAAAAAGAGGCTCCAGAATTAAGTGAGGGTAAAGAGGAAAGATTGAGATCTTTAGGGCGTAATGTTCCTCCTGAAAGGGCATTGGAAAGATCCCAAGAACAAGCTCCTAAGGAAATGACCCTTTATTTGACAGCCACTCAGGTTTATTGGCAAAAAAGAGAGCGAGGACCTAGTCTGGTGCCAGGACAAGACCATATCAGGCGAATCAATTATGAATCCGGAGTTGCTCTTTGTTGGTCTTCTCAAGAAGGCTCCCTCTCTTATGGTGTATTTTATTTAGGAGCGACCCCCCATTATTCGCGAATCTATGAAGAGACGAAAATTAGCCAAAAAGAATGTAAAGTTTTAAAAGATTTTTTCCTCCAACATTTTGAAAAAAGAAACCAGGAAAGAATTCCTTCCCAGAAATTCAGAAGCTAAATTTACTTTTCTAGGCAGGTGATGGCTGCGACCGAATCATCAGGCTTGCTGAATCTCATTAAGATTACTCCTTGGGTTCGACGGCCAAGCCTGGGAATATTTTTTAAAGGTAGTTTAATTACTTGGGCTGATTTTGAAGTAATGATGATTTGGTCTGTTTTTTGATTAACCATTCGGGCAGCTACAACTTTGCCTGTCTTGGGAGTAATCTCGGCCACCTTGACGCCAACCCCACCTCTTTTTTGAATCGGAAATTCTTTAAGTCCACTCCTCTTGCCTATCCCCTTCTCCATGATAACAAAAATGTCTCTGAAGAATTTTCTCCTTTTATCTTTTGGTTGAGCCATCTTGGCGGGAAAAACTTCCATTCCCACCAGATAATCCTTGGGTTTAAGCCTGATTCCCCTAACGCCCATGGTATCACGAGCTGTTGGTCGAATATCTTTCTCTGAAAAACGAATCGACTTGCCTTCATGGGTAACTAAAAGAACTTGATCATTCCCTCCACTCACTCGAGCCCAACAAAGCTCATCTCCCTTAGTTAATTTAATGGCAATGATTCCTGACGAACGGATATGAGCATAATCACTAATTAAGGTCTTCTTAACCGTTCCCTTTTTTGTTGCCAGGATAAGGTGTTTTTCTTCTTTTGTTTTATCATGCCTTAAAATCACAGTTGACTGGATCTTTTCATCAGGTTCAATATTAATTAGATTAATAATCGCCTGGCCTTTTGCTTGCCGAGAAGCTTCTGGAATTTCCCAGACTTTGAGTTGATAGACCTTGCCTTTATCAGAGAAGAAAAGAATATTATCATGAGTATTGGCAATAAAGATCTGAGCAATCTTGTCTTTAGCCTTAGTGGCCATGCCGGTGACTCCTTTTCCGCCTCGGCGCTGGGTCCGAAAAGTGCCTTTGGCTAATCGTTTAACATAACCGCCAGTGGTAATCGTAATGATTGTTTCTTCTTTGGCCACCAAATCTGCCTCCCTAAATTCACCTAGTTTTTGGGGAAAGACTTTGGTCCGGCGAGGATCACCATATTTTTCTTTTAAGTCAAGAAGTTCTTTTTTAATTACCTTGAGAATTTTTTCTGGGTGAGCGAGCAAGTCAGTTAAAGATTCAATCGTCTCGCCAACTGTCTTGTATTCATCTTCAATTTTTTGTCTTTCTAAAGCAGCTAAACGACGAAGCTGCATTTCCAGAATGGCATTAGCCTGAATTTCAGTTAAACCGAACTTTTTTATTAATCTCTTCCTAGCTTGGTCAACGTCCCGAGAGCGCTTGATAGTGGTAATGACCGCATCAAGATTATCAAGAGCGATTTTTAAGCCTTCAAGAATGTGAGCCCTGGCTTTGGCTTGAGCTAATTCAAACTGGCTTCTTTTGGTAATGATTTCTTGACGGTGGCGGATATAGAGAGTGAGGATTTGTTTGAGGTTAAGAGTTTGGGGAGTGCCATCGACTAAAGCAACAATGTTAGCGGGATAGATTGTTTGGAGGTTGGTGTGTTTATAGAGATTATTAAGAACTGATTTTGGCTTAGCTGTTTTTTTAAGTTCGATGACGATTCTGATTCCCTGACGGTCTGATTCATCTCTGAGGTCGGCAATGCCGTCAAGCCTTTTTTCTTTAGCTAGAAAAGCGATTTTAGCGACCAAATCAGCCTTGTTAACTTGATAAGGAAGTTCATTAATTAGGATTTGGAATCGGCCTCGCTTGGTTTCTTCGATTTCTGCTTTTCCTCGGACAACAACTCGTCCCCGGCCAGTCGCATAAACATCTTTAATTGCTTCAGCGTCATAAATCTGGCCACCAGTAGGAAAATCAGGTCCTTTAATAAATTTTAAGAGATCCTCGATTTGAGCCTGGCTTTCAAAAAGACTAGCCTTTCTCTCAGGATTCTTTTCTGGTTCATTAGTCTCAAATTCAATTTTCTTAAGGCCAAACTCTTCCCCCTTTTCTTCTTCTTTTTTTGGCTCTTGAGTTTTAGTGATTCCTTTGTCAATCATCTGGATAATTGCCTCGACGAGTTCACTTAAGTTATGAGGAGGAATTTTCGTGGCCACACCGACAGCGATTCCGTCTGCTCCCATAAGAAGAAGATTAGGGAGTTTGGCCGGAAGATAGACTGGCTCGGTTAGGGTGGCATCAAAGTTATCAGCCTCAGGAACAGTTTCTTTTTGAATATCAACCAGCATTTCTTGGCTGATTTTGGCCATTTTGACTTCGGTATACCGCATCGCGGCTGGAGCATCACCATCAATTGAACCAAAGTTACCCTGGCCCTGAATTAAAGGATAACGAAGAGAAAAGTCCTGAGCCATTCTGACTAAGGCATCATAGACCGGCATGTCGCCATGAGGATGGTACTTACCTAAGACTTCACCAACAACCTTGGCTGATTTCGAAAAACTGGCTTGATGAGTTAAACCGATTTGGTGCATGGCATAAAGGATTCGGCGGTGAACTGGTTTTAAACCATCGCGGACATCAGGCAGAGCCCGGGCAACAATCACTGACATGGCGTAGTCCAGGTAGGACTTTTCCATTTCTCGAGTGATTTCAACTGGTTTTAATTTGCCGATTTCCATATGAAGACTTAAGAGGTTTAACTAAATTTTTCTTGATATTCTTTAATTCCCTCTTTAATGATTTTTTCAGCCTGACTTCTGCCACTCCAACCAATAATCTTGATTTTTTTATCAGGTTGAAGCTCAGCATAATTCTCAAAAAAATTCTCAATTTCTTTTTTGTAATGAGGAGCAAGATCAGTTAGTTCTTTAATCTGGTCAAAGCGAGGGTCATCATGAGGAACAGCGATGATTTTATTATCTTCCTCACCAGTGTCTTCTAATCTTAAGACACCAATTGCTCGACAGTTAATAATGCAGCCAGAAAAAGTGGGAAATGAAGAAAGAACCATGATATCTTGAGGATCTCCATCTTTTTCATTCCAAGTTTGGGGAATAATTCCGTATTCAGCCGGAAAAAAGACAGCCTCGTATAGGACTCGGTCAAGCTTAAAAAAACCAAGCTGGTGGTCATATTCATACTTATTAGTGCTTCCTTTAGGGATTTCAACCAAACAGTGGACCTCTTTTGGTGGTTTGGGTCCAGCTGGAACTAAGTGGAATAGATTTTTTAAATTCATTTTATTCATTATACCTTATTTAGAATAAATATTAATATTAGATTAATATTAAATGTCTAAAGTGGCTAACTTCGCCCTGGTTTGGATAAACCTCTTTCTTGGTGGCACCTCTTTTCCCATTAACATTGAAAAAGTTTGATCAGCTAAAGCCGCGTCTTCAATGGTGATTTTTTTAAGAATTCTTTTTTCTGGGTTCATGGTTGTTTCCCAAAGTTGCTCTGGATTCATCTCACCTAAACCTTTGTAACGCTGAACATTGATTTTACCATTGCTTTTTTCTTGAATAATTTTCTCTTTTTCCTCCTCAGAATAAGCGTAGGCTGTTTTCTTGCCAATGGTGATTTTGAAAAGGGGCGGTAGGGCCACATAGAGATAGCCCTGATTGATAATGTCAGGCAAATGGCGGAAGAAAAAAGTCAGTAACAAACTTTCAATGTGTTGGCCGTCAACATCAGCGTCAGTCATAATGATAATTCGGTGATAACGGATTTTCTCAGGATCATAGGTTTCCCCTATCCCGGCGCCTAAGGCAATAATCAAATCTTTTAACTCAGCAAAGTTAATGATTTTATCCAAATGAGCCCTTTCTGTATTAAGGACTTTTCCGCCTAGAGGCAGAATTGCCTGAAACCGACGGTCCCTCCCCTGTTTAGCCGAACCCCCAGCTGAGTCACCCTCGACAATGAAAAGTTCAGAGAGAGCTGGATCGCGCTCCTGACAGTCAGCTAGTTTTCCAGGCAAAGCACTACCCTCCAAAGCGCCTTTGCGGATGACCGCGTCTTTGGCGGCTCTGGCAGCCATTCTTGCCTTGGCTGCCAACATTATCTTTTCAATAATTGCCCGGGCATTACGGGGATGTTCCTCAAAATAAGTATCTAGTCCCTCTTTAACTGTTTGGGTGACGATTCCTTGAATTTCAGGGTTGTTAAGTTTGGCCTTGGTTTGAGACTCAAAAAGGATTTTATCCTGAGGCATTTTAATAAAGATGACCGCGGTTAAACCTTCTTTAGTGTCTTCACCAGTGAGACTGGCTTGATTATTTTTAAAAGCGCCGGCTTTTTGAGCATAGTCATTAATGGCCCGGGTTAAGGCCATTCTAAAACCAGTGACATGAGTCCCACCGTCAACCGTGTTAATGACGTTAACAAAAGAAAGCAGATTCTCGCTCATGCCATCATTGTATTGAAGAGCGACCTCAACACTGACATTGCCGTTTTCCTTAGCAATAAAAATGGGTTCACAAATGATTTTTTTATTCCGGTTCATGTGAGCCACTAAAGAACGAATTCCGCCTTCAATGTAGAAGGTTTTTTCGATCCCTGTTCTTTCGTCTAGAAGATGGAAGGTTAAACCAGCGATTAAATAAGCCCTCTCTCGGAGAGACTGTTCAACTGTTTTCGCCTTAAAGGCCAGGTTGTTAAAAACTTGTTTATCAGGGAAAAAGGTAATCTTTGTTCCTGTTTCTTTGGTTTTGCCAATAATTTCAACTGGCTTTAAAGGCTTACCTCGTTTGTATTCTTGAAGATAGATCTTGCCGTTTCTTTTAACTTCTACCCGGAGATGTTCTGAGAGGGCGTTGACAACGGAAACACCGACACCATGGAGGCCCCCAGAAACTTTGTAAGCTTTTTGGTCAAACTTGGCTCCAGCATGAAGTTTGGTCATGACAATTTCTAAGGCTGACTTTCTAAATTTAGGCATTTTCTCGACTGGAATTCCCCGGCCGTCGTCAATCACCGTTGCTTTACCATCGTTGTGAAGAGTCACCCAGACATGGTTGGCATAACCAGCTAAGGCTTCGTCAACTGAATTATCAACCACCTCGTTGATTAACCGGTGATAGCCTTTTTCATCAGTTGAGCCAATGTACATTCCTGGCCGTTTTCTGACTGGCTGAAGGCCTTCTAAGACCTGAATGTCTTTTGCCGTATAATCAGAAGTTAATCTTGAGGTTACAGTTCTCTTGATTGTTTTCTTTGTTTTCTTCTTATTAACCCTTTTTTTAGGCTTCTTGGAGCTTTTTCTAGGCATGCCTAAATTATACCTAATTTAGAGCCAGGATGCAAGGAAAGATTAGTTTTTTTCCTGCTTAAATGGGTATAAAAGAAGAAGGTTGTCGAGAGCTAATCTGGGATTAACATTTGCCTTAAGATAGTTAAGGGTTTTCTCGATTTGGCGAAGAGAGGTGGTGATTTCTTTGTTTGAGAGGTGAGTTAAAAAAGCTTTTCCTTTAATTTTTTTTAAGAGAATGGCTCGCCAGAGAACTAGTTGGTTTTGACAAAAACAAAGGGTTTCATCTCTTGCTCTCAATTGGTCTGTGTATTGAAGCCTTTTTCCGGGTGAAGATTTTAAAATTTTCTCTAGTTCTTGACTCAGTTCTTTTATCTCTCTTTGATCAAGCTCGATTTCAGCTTTTTCAGGAAGACTGATTAATCGGCAGCGAGAAACAACAGTTGTCAAAAGATTCTCTTTTCGGGGAGCGGTTAAGACTAAGACCGAGTCTCCGATTGGCTCTTCAAGGATTTTTAAGAGGGCGTTTTGGGCCTCAGTGGTTAGTTTTTCTGCTTGAGCAATCCAGCCAATTTTGGGAGGAAAACTATGAGGTTTTAAAGAAAGAGTCTCTTCTAATTTCCTTATCTGATTAATGCCGATTGAGGTTTCGCCTCTTAATTGAAGGAGATCAGGATCTTGGGTTTGTTGGGCCTTTTTTGGTTTTAATTGAGAGTAAAGTTTTTCAAAAGTTTTCTCTCTTTCTCTAAGATTGCCTCCCAGGATGAGATAACTGCCAGCCATATTGACATTCTACCAGAAGGTTTGTAAGATGAAAAGTAATGGCTGCCCAGACTGCCCAGGCTACTCAAGTTACCCAGGCTGGTAACACTCCGGCTAAAAACCTGGCTGATATCCTTGTTAAACAAGGAGCTCTTAAGGCTGATCAGGCCGAAAAAGTGAAACTTGAGAATATTAATACTGGTAAGCCGGTTGAGGAAATTGTTGCTAAGGATAAACTTGTTTCTGAAGAGGCTTTAATTAAGGCCAAGGCTGAATTCTACAACGTTTCTTTTGTTAACTTAATGGAAACCCCCTCTTCTCCCGAAGCCTTGGCTTTGATCCCAAAATCAGTGGCTGAGGCGAATAATCTCATTCCCTTTGCTCTTGATAAGAAAAAGAATGAACTTTCGGTTGCCCTGGTTAATCCTCTTGATTTGGAAATCATTGAGTTTATTGAAAAGAAATCCGGGGCCAAAATCAAACCCTTCATGGCTTCTCCCAGTCAGATTAAGGCGGCCATTGCCGAGCGCTACGGAGTTGGTTTAACGACCGAGGTGACAGCGGCCTTAAAAGAAGCGGTTCCCGAAGTGACGCCAACGAAGACGGTGGATATCAAAAAATTGGGTGAGGTTATTCGGGAGGCACCAATTGCCAAGATTGTTTCTACTTTGCTTGAGTTTGCCATGCGGAGTCGAGCTTCGGATATTCACATCGAGCCAGAAGAGGGTAAAACCCGAGTCAGGTATCGGATTGATGGCATTATGCACGAGAAATTAATTCTGCCTAAAACAGTCCACGAAGCCCTTGTTTCTCGGATTAAGATTCTTTCAGGAATGAAGATTGATGAAAAACGGTTACCTCAAGACGGCCGTTTTAATTTCCGGGCTGATGGTGATGAGGTCGATTTGCGGGTCTCTTGTTTGCCAACGGTTCATGGCGAGAAAATGGTCATGAGGCTCTTGAAAAAAACCGGTGGTGTGCCTGATTTGCCTGAGCTAGGTTTAAGAGGTCGGGCCTTAAAGCAGGTTGAAGAAGCGATTACCAAACCAGTAGGTATTATCCTTGTTTGTGGACCAACTGGTTCTGGAAAAACAACGACTCTTTATTCAATCATTCAGCGAATTAATTCTACCCGAGTCAACATTATCACTCTTGAGGATCCAGTCGAATATCAAATTGCTGGCGTTAATCAGGTTCAGGTTAATCCCAAAGCCGGTTTGACTTTTGCTTCTGGTCTGCGGTCTTTTGTTCGTCAAGATCCAGACATTATTCTTGTGGGTGAAATTCGGGATAAAGAAACAACCGAACTGGCAATTCAGGCCTCTCTGACTGGCCATTTAGTTTTCTCGACTCTTCACACTAATTCAGCGGCTGGCGCTCTTCCCCGTTTACTAGATTTAGGAGCTGAACCCTTCTTATTAGCTTCCTCAGCCTCAGCCATTCTTGGTCAGCGAGTTTGTCGCCGGGTTTGCCCTTATTGTCGCCAAGAATTCGAGCCTTCAGAACAGCTAGTGGCTGATATCAAGAAGGTTTTAGGCCAGTTATTTGATGAAAAAAAATATGGTCCAGGTTTTAAAATGGTCAAAGGTAAAGGCTGTCAGGAGTGTAATAGCTCTGGTTATCTAGGTCGGGTGGGAATTTTTGAAGTCCTACCAGTAACCGAAAAAATCGGCCGTTTGATTTTAGAAAGTACCCCCGCTAGCAAAGTCGAACAGCAAGCGGTTGAAGAAGGAATGGTTACGATGAAACAGGATGGATATTTGAAATCTTTGGAGGGAATTACTACTATAGAAGAAGTCCTTCGGGTTGCCGAAGTAAGTTAAAAACAAATGGAAATTAGAGAATTACTGAAAATTACTTTAGACCGCAACGCCTCTGACCTCCACCTCTTGGTGGGCATTCCTCCGGCCCTGAGAATTGATGGAGTTTTGACTTTATTAACTGATTATCCTGCCCTGAATCAAAATATGATTCAGGAATTGGTTAATTCTCTTCTCAATCAGGAACAAAAAGAAATTCTTAATGTTAATCGGGAATTAGATTTCTCTTTTGAATTAGAAGGTCAGGCTCGTTTCCGGGTTAATGCTTACCACCAGAGGGGCACTTTGGCGGTTGCCCTTCGGTTGATTCCTTTAAAGATAAGGAATATCGAAGAATTAAAATTACCTCAGATCTGCCATCGCTTTGCTGAACTGAAACAAGGCTTTATTCTCATCACTGGTCCGACTGGGCACGGTAAGTCAACCACCTTGGCGGCCATCTTAAATGAGATTAACACCAAACGAGCTGAGCACATTGTCACGATTGAAGATCCGATTGAATTCATTCTTCCTCAAAGCAAGTCAATTGTTTCCCAAAGAGAAATTCATGCTGACACCCATTCTTGGGAAATTTCTCTTCGGTCTTGTTTACGAGAAGATCCGAACGTAGTTCTCGTTGGTGAGATGAGGGATTATGAAACCATTGCTGCCGCCTTAACGATTGCTGAAACCGGCCATTTGGTTTTTGCCACCCTCCATACCAACTCTGCTGCCCAGACAATTGACCGAATTGTTGATGTTTTTCCTGAACACTCCAAAAGTCAAGTAAGAATGCAGCTCGCTTTTACGATTGAGGCCGTCTTTTCTCAGCGGTTGATTCCTTGTTTAAAAGGCGGTAGGGTAGTGGCGACCGAGGTAATGGTTGCCACTCCAGCCATTCGGACTTCTGTTCGAGAGGGCAAGACCCACATGATTGATAACATCATCCAAACTTCAAGAGAATTGAGCATGTGGACGCTAGAGACCGACCTAGCCCGGTTAGTCAAAGAGGGAGAAGTGAGCTTAGAGACAGCCAAGGCCTATGCTCTTCGCCCAGAAGATCTTATCAGACAGGTTAGGGGCAAGTGAGAAAATTTAACTATAAAGCCAAAGATAAACAAGGAAAGACCGTTAAAGGCGTGGTTGAGGCCGCTGGTGAGAAGCAAGCGGCTAAAGTTCTTCGAGATAAAGGTTTGGTTCCAATCTCCTTGAGTTTTTCTAAGAGAGATATTTTTAAGGTTATCTCTGAACGGTATTTTCAACGAATTGGTTTGGCTGAGCTCGCCACTTTCACCCGTCAGCTTTCAACCATGGTGACTGCTGGTTTGACCGTGGCTGATGCCCTCCGGATTCTTAAAGAGCAATCTTCACCTAAGTTTGGCCATGTGATTGATGATGTTCTCAGATCAGTTGAGGGTGGTGCCACCTTGGCTGAGTCATTGGAGAACCACCCTCGAGTTTTTGGTGAAGTCTATATCGCCCTGGTTCGTTCAGGAGAAGCGGCTGGTGTTTTGGATGAAGTTTTATCAAGATTGGCTGAGAATTTAGAAAAAGAACGAGAATTTCGGAATAAAGTTAAGGGAGCAATGATCTATCCAGTGGTGATTATTGTTGGGATGGTCGCCGTAGGCGGGATTATGATGGTTTTTGTCATCCCTAAGCTTTTAGGACTCTACCAAGAATTTGAGGCCGAGTTACCCATGGCGACTAAAATCCTGATTACCATTTCTAATTTAGCCACTCGTTTCTGGTGGATCACTCTTTTAATTATTGTGGTGGCTGTTTTTTCCTTAAGAAACTTTCAAAAAACACCAGTCGGCAAGAAAAAGATTGATCGGTTAAAAATTCAGTTACCCGTGGTTGGCGGCTTGATAAAAATGTCCATCATGGCGGAAATGACCAGAACCTTGGGTCTCTTAGTTGGCACTGGCATCTCGATTATCGACGCCTTAACAATTGTTTCTCGGGCCGTAGGCAACTCGGTTTATGAAGAAGAGCTCCAAGTGGCGGCTGACAGAGTTGAAAAAGGTTTGCCTTTAGGTGGAACCTTAGCTGAATACGAGGACTTTCCTCCAGTTGTTCCCCACATGGTTTCAGTGGGCGAAGAAACCGGCAAGCTAGATGAAGTTCTGACCAAACTCTCTCAATATTTTGAGTCAGAATCAGAGCAGATGGTTAAAGGCTTGACAACCCTCATCGAGCCCCTTATCATGGTAGTCTTAGGACTAGGAGTTGGTTTTTTGATTATTGCTGTAATTTTACCAATTTATAATTTGACGACATCATTTTAAGAGAAAGGGGGTGAAAAAAAGAGATGAAGACTGCCCGTTTTTTAATGGCAAAAGGTTTTACCTTGGTTGAGCTTTTGATTGTTATTGCTCTAATTGGGATCTTGGCGGTGGCTATTTTGGCGGCCATTAACCCCTTAGAGCAGCTTAATCGAGCCCGGGACACAGGGATGGAATCAGACGCCTCTCAGCTTTTGGCAGCGATTGACCGATATTACGCTGCTCATGAAGAGTTCCCTTGGACAACAGTCAGTGAGGATGATGCGGTTATGACTGACATCAGTGGAGAGGATACAATTGGATTTATTTCCGCCCAAGATCCTCTGATCGGAGTTTGTGATACTACTGGATGTGGAGATCAAGGCGTTCTCCTTGTTAACCTTGAGCTAAAATCAGAGTTTTTGAGGAGGAATTTTATTCTTGCTACCCAGCCGGTTGACATGCTCTACTTAGGCAAAGATGAAGGCGCTTCTAGCTCGGTTTACGCTTGTTGGGTGCCTCGGTCTTTAGCTAAGAGACAAAGCTCATCCGTAAGTCTTACAGGCACTGAAGGAACCGAACCTTATGGACTAGACGACAATGTTTGTGATCCCAACGCAACAGGCACTGACTTTACTGATGTTACAAAAGCCTGTTTGTATTGTGTTCCTGGTGCTCCAGTTTGGTAAGGCGAGATTTTTTTGATAACAACTAGGCAGTTATCATTTGGGGAGTTGAAGTGTAAAGATGAGTTAATAGTCGAAAAATTGGTGGGGAAATATTAGTGAAGTGGCTTTATTTTTTTTTCTTTTTATTTTCGGCTTGGGTTTGAGCATTGGCTCATTCTTAAATGTCCTCATTTATCGCCTACCCCGGTCGATTCCATTAACAGGTCGTTCTTTCTGTCCTAGGTGTAAAAAAAAGATTTCTTGGCAAGATAATTTTCCTTTATTGTCTTTCATCTTTTTAAGAGGAAAGTGTCGTCATTGCCACTCCCCTATTTCCTGGCAATATCCAGTGGTAGAGTTTTTAACCGCCTTTCTTTTTTTCTTAACTGCTTTCTGGGTCTTTAAGCAAAACCCTGATTTAACCTTGTTAACCCCCCAATATTACTTAATCCTTGGCTACTACCTTTTTCTTTTTTCAGCCTTAGTGGTAATTTTTTTCACTGATTTATTCCAACAAATTATTCCTGATCAAGTTGTCTATCCGGCAATGGTAATCAGCCTAATAGGTGGCTTTTTCCTTGATGGAATTCAAAGATATAATCTTCTCTCAGCCCTAGGAGGAGGTCTTTTCTTTCTCTTCCTCCATTTGATTACTAAGAAGAAAGGAATGGGTTCGGGTGATATAAAATTAGTTGTCTTAATGGGATTGATTCTTGGTTTTCCTAAGATTGTCCTTGCTTCATACTTAGCTTTCTTGACAGGTGCTCTGGTAGGTGTCATACTGATTTTAGCAAAAAAAAAGAAGTTTGGGGAGCATATTCCCTTTGGCCCGTTTCTAGCTGGGTCAACGATTATTGCCCTTTTTTGGGGTGAAGAATTAATTAAATGGCTGACTGCCCGCTTATTTTAAAAAGGAAAAAACCTCAAGGAATCTCCCTGACTGAATTATTAATCGTTGTCGCCGTTATTGCTGTTCTAATCCTGGCTCTGATTGCTGCTTTTAAACCTTGGACCCAGCAAGCTAAAGCCCGCGATGCTCAGCGAAAAGCTGATCTTCAGAAGATTAAGGCTCCCCTTGAAGATTATTATAATGATAATAATTGCTACCCCTATCCAACTCTTGATGATTTGGTTCCCGATTATATTGGTGAGAAACCAACCGATCCGGAAACAGGCGAAGATTATATTTATATTCCAGACCCAAATTGCAATTTCTACCAGATTTATACTAGACTAGAATATATCAATGATCCAGAGATTATCGAGGTCGGTTGTGGAGCTGGTTGCGGGCCAGGAGGAGATGATGGCACTTGTGAATATAATTATGGGATTTCGGGTGGTGGAGAGAGCCTAGAATGTTGCACGGCACCTGAAGACATCTGTCCGTTTGGTGGAAGACCCTGGGTGGCCCCGCCTGATTGTGAAAACCCAGGCGACTATTGTGGGAAACCGACCTGTTGTTATCAAAACTGGGTTATGGTTTGTGACGGAGAGGAATATTGGTGTTGTCAACCTGAAGAATAATAATGAAATTAAAAAAGCTTAAAGTTAAAAACCAAAAACACGGTTTTACTTTAGTTGAACTGTTGGTAGTGATGGCCATTCTCGCCATTTTGGCGACTGTCACTTTAGCCAATTTCCGAACTTCTCAAATTAAAGCCCGCGATGCCCAGAGAAAACATGATTTACGCCAGATTGTTAATGCTTTAGAGGCCTATTTTAGTGATCATAATGGCTATCCAGAGGCCAGTAATGGAAAAATCATGGCTTGTGGTTGTCAAGATCCAGGACTGGCTTGTGGTTGGGATGATCCTGTTGGTCAACGAGAGTTTTGTGATGGTAATAACACTGTTTACATGGCTAAAGTTCCTGGTGACCCTCTTTCGGATCCTAATCACTCCTATTGCTATCAATCTGATGGAAATTACTTTAAACTTTATGCTATTCTAGAAAATGAGAAAGACCCAGAAGCAACGATTGAGGTCACCTGTGCTGGTAAAGACTATAATTTTGGCCTTGCCAGCCCGAACGTGCCTTTAGTTGAGGAGGAAGAATGAAAAAACTGATTAATAACTTTGGTTTTACCCTGATTGAACTCTTGGTCGTCATCTCGATTATTGGCATTTTAGCCACCCTCTTGATTGCTAATCTTGGTGGGATAAGGGAAAGGGCCCGAGATGCTCAGAGAAAGAATGATCTCAATCAGATTCAGAAAGCGTTAGAGATGTATAAAAATAGTCAGGACCCGCCTACTTATCCAGCTGATGGAATTGACAGCCTAATGGATACCTTAAAAGCTAAAAACTTTGTCCAAGATGAATTGCATGACCCAAAATGTACTTATAATTCTGATGACGATCTTTGGGAATGTACTGGCGATTGGCCTGATTATAGTTATGATTTAGATCCAGAAGACATGGGTGATGATTTGACTTACGAACTAGTTGTTTGCCTAGAGAATCCCTCTGACCCCCAGGCAGATAGCAGTCTCCATTCTGATTGTTCTGGAGCAGGAGGTAGTATTTCCAGGAGGGAACCCTAAAAGATGAAAAAACTGATTAATAACTTTGGTTTTACCCTGATTGAACTCTTGGTCGTCATCTCGATTATTGGCATTTTAGCCACCCTCTTGATTGCTCGTTATGGGATGGCTGAAAAAAGTGCTCGAGACACAGAGAGAAAATCTGATTTGAATCAATACCGGATTGGCCTTGAGAATTTTGCTTCTCAGACAGGTGGTCTTTACCCTGCCCGGCCTTCTCGGGGTGATGCTTCAGACGGAGAGCCTTGCGATGCACTTACCAGTGATGATTATCTTTCTCAGTGTCCTCAAGATCCCCGCCAGGAAGAGGATGAAACGACTTACCTTTACCTTTATCATTCAAATGGGACTGCAGGTGAAAGTGACGCCACTAATTATATTCTCTGGGCGAGATTAGAAACAGGGACTCAACCTCATCATCATTGGTATGTTTGTGCTGATGGCCGGGCTGGTGAGAAACAGGGGCCGGCACCAAGTTTAGCCGATGATTGCGGTGGCTAAAATGAGGAAAAAGATTGCTGGTTTTACTTTAATTGAGTTATTGGTAGTAATTACTATCATTGGTATCCTAATGGGTATTCTCTTAGTCGCCTATCAAGGCACAAGGGTGACAGCTCGAGACGGCAAAAGAAAAGCGGATTTAGAACAAATCCGAGCCGCTCTTCAACTCTATCATGCTGATTGTGGTGTCTATCCAAGTTCTCCCAATTTTGGTGGTAGTTTAACCTCCACAAAGCCTCCTTGTCCCGATTCTTCAACTAAATATATGAGTAAAGTTCCCCAGGATCCCCTCTACCCTACTTATGAATACAGTTATGTTCCAGGAGCAACTGGTCATACCTATACTCTTTGTGCCTATCTTGAGAAAGGCTCTGGCAGTGTTTCTGGTTGTGGCAGCTGTGGTGATTCATCTTGTAATTATCAAACAACCCAACCCTAGAATTAAATAATGATCAATGAGAAGGATCTTCAAAAGAAAAAAGGCTTTACCCTGATTGAGCTTCTGGTTGCCCTCTCCATTATTGGGATGATCTTTACTTTTGGTTTTGCTTATTATCAGGATTTTAATCGTCGCCAAGTAGTTAATCAAGCAGCCAAAGAATTAAAAAATAATCTTCGTCTTGCCCAGAGCAAGGCTTTAGCCGGCGAAAAACCAGAAGGCTGTCAAGGCCAGTTGGAGGGTTATCTAGTCGAATTTGGTTTAAATGAATACATAATTTCAGCCAAATGTAGTCTCAGTGGAAAGGTTGATTCTAGTTCGATTGTCTATCCCCTAGTCTCTGGAGTTCAGATTGTTAACTCTCCTGGAACAATTGTTTTTAATGTTTTAAGTCTAGGAGTTAGCGAGCCTGGGGTGATTACTCTCAGTGGAACGAATTACTCGAACGAGGTTGAAGTTAAAGAAGGCGGCGAAATTTCTATTGATGACAGTGTTCCCTATACGTCTATGCCAACGCCTACTCCTTCACCTTCACCTGCTCCGACACCCACTTGTGTTGAAGAGGGTGATGTTAAGATAGTCTATCCAGGAATGCCGGACTGTTGCCCAGGGCTCAACCCAATCGGTAATTACACCATAAATAAGGCCGGTCAATGTCAACCCCTTTTGGGAGGAGAAGTCTGTGCTTATTGCCCCAATGGAGTTTGTGGTCTAGGAGAAGATTATTGTAATTGCCCTGAAGATTGTGGTACCTTGCCAACACCCACTCCATCGTGTGTACCTGAGGGAGGGACTAAATTAACCTCTCCAGGGGCGCCAGATTGTTGTCCCGGCCTGGCTCTTTTGGTTAATTATACCATTGATGAGGAAGGGGTTTGTCACCCTCTTTATGGCGGTGGAGTTTGTGCTTATTGCCCTGATGATCAATGCGGTCTAGGAGAAGATTATTGTAATTGCCCTGAAGATTGTTGTGCCGACCGATTTGAGAGTTGTGATGTTAAACCCTGCTGTAGTCCCTTTACTTGTCAACAGTTTTTGTTTACTGAGAGATGTTTCTAGGGAAAGAGAGCCAACCAGCTTTTTTGATTATCATGGATGAGAGGAGACGAGGAAAAATAAAAAGACTGACTGGCTTCACCCTCATCGAGCTTTTAATCGTGATTTCGATTATGGGACTGTTTTTGACAGCAGGTTTGGTTTACTACCAAGACTTTAATCGCCGTCAGATTCTTGGCCAGGCAACTAAGGAATTAGAAAATAATCTTCGTCTTGCCCAGAGTAAGGCTTTAGCCGGCGAAAAACCAGAAGGTTGGTGTAAGGGTGAAAATGACTCGCTGGTTGGTTGTTCCCTGGAGTTTACTTCAGCTAATAATTATCAAGTTAAAGCAATTTGTTCTAATCCGGGAGTTGAGCCATTTGAGTTCACCTCAATCGATTTACCCGAGCAATTATCAGGATCAAGTGGTCAAAAAGCTTTGTTTAAGGTTCTTGGCCAAGGAGTAGCAGAAAAGACGACTTTTAATCTCTCAGGCTATGGAATGGAGAAAGAGGTTATTGTTGAAGAAGCAGGCAATATTTATATAAAATAATCTTTAGAGGAAATATTTTTATTCAAAGATATTCAAAAAAATGATTAATTTAAGAAAAGAAAAAGGTCAAACCCTTCTTGAAGTTTTGGTTGCCTTAGCCGTGGTTGTTCTGGTGATTGTGGCTCTGATTAAAGCAACAACCTATTCCCTTAAAGGGAGCGACTTCTCTAAGACTCAGGCCTTAGCCACCAGATATGCTCAGGAAGCAATTGAGTGGACCAGGGCGGAAAGAGACAAGAGTTGGGATAATCTGGCTGATAGGTCGAGTGCAGATGGCAGCACTTATTGTTTGACCTCTCTCAGTTGGCCTGGAGCTGGTGGTTGTAGCGAGTCAGGTTTTTTAGAGGCTGACAATCGGTTTAAAAGAGAGGTCGTTCTTAAGAATGTTGGTGGCGAAGGAAATAGAATCGAGGTTAGGGTTGAGGTTAGTTGGCAGGACGCTAGTGGCGAGCATCACTCTCGTTTAGAAACTTATTTATCAAATTGGCGATGAAGAAAAAGAGTTTGGGATTCACCTTAATCGAAACCTTAGTAGTCATTTTCCTGATTGGGATTGTTTTAGTGGCTGGGGGGAATATCTTTTTTGGCATCATGAAGGGAGCCAGCAAGGCAGAAGTAGAAAGAGAAGTTAAACAGAACGGAGACTACGCTTTGGCAATTATGGAGAGAATGATTAGAAATTCGAGAGGAGTAGTTGTCTGTGATGAAGACCAAGATGAGTTGACGATTACCAACTTAGATTTTTACCAGACCACTTTTGAGCGAGTCCCGGACTCTGACCTAGGCATCAACCGGGTCGCTTCCTCGGGTGCCTATTTAACTGGTGAGAATGTTGACGTTCTTTCTTTAAACTTCGATTGTATTTATGAACCAGAAACAAGCTCGGATGAAAAAGACATCAGGCGAGTGGAGATTAACTTCTCTTTAATTCCCAGAGGAGGAGAAAAGGAAGTACCAGAGACCTACACGATCATTGACTTCAAGACGAGTATTAGTCTGAGGAATTTTTAGATTTGACAATCAATTCTTGAATAGGTAAACTGAAATCAATGATAAAACTGCCTCTTCGTCGTTTTTCTCCTCAGTTAAAGAAAGCAAGGGATTTACCCCAAGGACAGGCTCTCCTGGTGATTCTTCTGGTTATGGCGGTTGGTTTGACCATTGGTTTAGCCGTGACCTCAAGGACAGTGACCGACATTGAGATTTCCGAGAAAACTGAAGAGGCCGCCCGAGCCTTCTCAGCGGCCGAGGCTGGCGTGGAAGAGGCTTTGGTCACAGCCGGGTTTGGAGAACTTCCTTCTGGTGAATTTGAAGGAGGCGTCAGTTATACGACCAGGAAGGACCCCCTTGGAGAAGAAAAGACTTATCTTTTTCCTTCAGTGGAAAATAATGAAACAAAAACTCTTTGGCTAGCTGAATATCCAGATACAGAAAGTTATGCTGAAGACAGTTTAATTTTGTATTGGGGAGATTTTGATTCTTCTGAAAATCCTAGTTTAGAAGTTATTGTTTATTATCTAGATGGAGGTAATTATAAAACTTGGCGTTATGCTCTCAACCCGATTGATAGAGGTGATGGTTTTTGTCAACCAGATCTAGCGGGAGATACCTGCGATAAAGTTCTCGATTTTGACCAGTTTGGCCCTCATTCAATTGGCAGCCAAGAAGCAAGTTATAAAGCAACCATTGAGTTGCCAGGAGGGCCTAATGTTGTTCTCCTTTTTGCCAGATTGAGACTTTTGTATTCAGACGAATCCCAAGTTCTAGGTGCTGAAGCTGTTGGCGATAGCATTATCCTCCCCTCTCAAGGAGTCAAAATCACTTCAACAGGCACAGCCGGAGCTTCAACCAGAAAAGTCGAAGTAATTCGAGAGCACCCTGCTCCTTCAGAAATTTTTGACTTTTTGCTTTACTCAGGAACCGATTTAGAGAAATGAACGTCTTTGGCTTAGACATTGGCTCGACCTCTATTAAGATTGCCCAGGCTCAGAAAGAGGGTAACAAATTTCGTCTTTATTCGGCTGGCTTGGTCCAATCGCCTTCACCTGGGATTAACTCTGAAGCGAAAAAGGATTTGGTTGCCTTAGCGACGGCGATTAAAAAACTTCATCAAGACACAAAGATTAATAACCGGAGCGCGGTTGTCTCTTTGCCTGAAAGCAAAATTTTCTCTCGGGTGATTAGCTTGCCAGTTATGAGCGAGGATGAACTTTCTCAATCTCTTCAATGGGAGGCAGAACAATTTGTTCCTATGCCAATTGAAGACATTAGTCTCGACAGTGTTATTATCAGTCGGGGTCAACCAGGAAAAGTTGAGCAGAAGATGGAAGTTTTTGTTGTCGCTGCTCCCAATAATTTGATTAAGAAGTACCAGCAGGTGATTGAAATGGCTGGTTTTAAAATGGTGGCGATTGAAACCGAGCTTATTGCCGCTGCTCGAGCCTTAGTGGCTCCTGATTCGCCTCCTGTTTTAATCATTGATTTTGGCGCCGAGACAACAGACATTGCCATTGCTAAACAAGGCCGGGTGGTTTTCACTCGCTCAATTCCCGCTGCTGGCCAGGCTTTTACCCGGGCGATTTCTTCAGGTCTTTCAATCGACATTTCTCAAGCAGAAAAATACAAAACTGCTTATGGGTTAGAGGAAAAAAAGCTCGAAGGAAAAGTTAAAGAGGCCATTGCTCCAGTAGTAAATCAGGTTGTCAATGAAGTCCGGAAAGCAATCCAATTCTGGCGAGAAAAAGAGAAAGAAGAGGTCAAATCACTTATTCTCACTGGCGGCTCGGCTAACCTTCCTAATCTGACTGCCTTTTTAACTCAATCATTAGGGATAGAGGTCCAAGTAGCTAACCCGTTTGCCCACTTAGTGGCTAACGAAAAACAGATTGCTCGTTTAAGTCAGAACACTCCCCTCTTCGCTGTTGCCGTTGGTTTAGCCATGAAGGAGGTATAAATGCAATTTGGAATTAATCTTCTAGCCAGAGAAAAACCACCAACAGTTGTTGAAAAGCAAATAATCGGCAGACTAAAAAAAATTTCTCTTTTAGTCCTAGTGGTCTATGCTCTGGTAACTGGGATTCTTCTTGGCGGTGGTTATTATTTTTCTCTAGAAAGTAGAAATCTCTCTCGCCAGGCCAGTCAACTAGAAACGAGAATTAAATCTTTTCAAAAAGTGGAAACTTTAGAAGTCCTGATTAAAGACAGAATTGTTAATAGTCAAAAAATCCTTGGCGCCCGGTCTCATCCTGAAGAGACTTTGACCAAAATCATTAATATAGTCGAGGAAGGAGTGAATATCTCAGAAATTGATTTTGGGGTCAAGGATAGACTAACTTTTAGCGTTGACACCCGTGACGTAACGAGCATGGAAATTTTTCTAGAAAAAATCAAAAAGGTTTTAGCCGAGTTAGGCTACCAAACTGTTAGGCTTGAGATGATTAGCCGTAATAAAAATGGCGGTTATTATTTTCAATTAATCGCTGAGAAGTAAAATGGCTGATTTAAAAAAAATCTTGTTTAAATATCATCAACTCTTTCTTCCTTTTATCTTTATCATCTCTTTGTTAATTTTTTGGTTTTTCCTGATGCCCAGGTTTAACCAGATAAAGAAAGTTTATTATTCAAATCAAAAAGAAAGAGAAAGGATTAGGAGCCTCCAAGTAAAAATCAGTGATTTAGAAACCCTTAATGAATACGAACTAACGGAAAAATCAGAGATTCTTCTTCTGGCTCTGCCCTCAGAGAAAAATGGGGTGGCGATGATGGGAGCGGTGAGCAATTTAGTTGAGGAGAATGGATTGGTAATCGAGTCAATTAGTGTTTCTCCTGGTGAGATAGCCACTGGCTCGGCTGAAGAATCGGCTGAAGAATCGGCCATGGATTTTTTACCTTTTAGATTAACGATTACTGGTGAGATTACCCAATTTTTGAATTTTTTGGAAGCTGCTAGCCAGACTCTTCCGTTAATGGATGTAGAAATGAGGAATTTTGACATCACTGGTGAGCAGTCAACCTCTGATTGTTTAATTAAGTTTTATTATACTGGTTTACCGACAACGCTTGGAAAAATTGAGACGCCTGTGCCTAAACTATCTAGCCAAGAGGAATTATTTCTTGATGAGCTCCAAAAGTTTAATGCCTATCAATTAGAACCGTTTGAGCCCAGTGTCGGCGGTCGAGCTAACCCCTTTACTTTTTAGATTCTTTGCTTTCAGATTCTTCGAGGATTAATTGGACTTTTTTCTTTTCGGTCAGTCCCCGAGCTTTGAGAAGGGTTCTGATTGCCTTAATTACTTTTCCTTGTCGACCAATAACCATGCCCATGTCTTCTTTGGCCACTTTCAGGTTGAGGTTAATTACCCCATTTTTTTCTTCTCCTTCAATCTCAACTGCTTGGGGTTGAGAAACAAGAGACTTAATAATGAATTCAAGAAGCTCTTTCATTCCTTTTCTAATTCTATTTTTTTTCTAAAAGCTTAAGAACAGATTTGGTTGGTTGGGCCCCTTTTTTTCTCCAAGCCTGATACTCGTCCATCTTGATTTTGAGAGTCGGTGGTTTAGTCCTTGGATTATAGGAGCCAAGAATGGCCACATTCTTACTGTCTCTTTTTGTCTTTGCTTCAGAGACAACAATTCGGTAAGAGACGTCTCCTTTTCTACCAACTTTAGCTAATCTTATCTTAAGCATAAATTTTTAGACCCTTTTTAGCGGCCTGTTGTTCTGCTTCTTGCTTTGATTTGCCTTTTCCCTGGGTAATTTTCTTTTTTCCCAGGAAAACACCGACGATGAATATTTTATCATGGTCTGGCCCAAAACCTCTAATCAATCGATAAACTGGGGTTAGTTTTTCTTTTTCTTGAGCTTTTTCTTGGAAAAGACTCTTATAATCTTTAAGGCTCTTTTGGTGACTAATCTTAGTTATCCTTTTTCCTAGAAAAGAATCAATAAACTTTTTTGTTTTTTCTAGGCCCTGGTCAAGATAAATGGCGCCGATTAGAGCCTCAAAGGCATTGGCGAGGAGGCTTTTGTTTTTCCTTCCTCCGCCCTCTTCTTCACCCTTGCTTAAAAGAAGATATTCACCAAGCTGAAATTGATTGGCTGCTTGAGCCAGAGAGTCAGTTTTAACGATTTGAGAACGAAAAGTGGTTAAAATGCCCTCGTTTAATTCTGGGAAGAGAGTGTATATTTTTTCGGAAATAATAAATTCTAAGATAGCGTCGCCGAGAAATTCTAGTCTTTCGTTTGAGGGAAGCTTTTCTTTGGGGTGTTCATTGAGATAGGAACGGTGAATGAGAGCCTTTTTAAGGAGGTTTTTATCCTTAAAATCAATCTCGATCTTTTTTTCTAGGGATTGGGTTTTAATCATTCTGCTTCGGAAACAAGGTTAATAATGTCATTAACTGTTTTAATCTTTTTAATTTCTTCATCAGAAATCTCGATTGAAAATTCTTGATTGATTTCCATAATAATGTCCGCGATTTCTAAGAATTCAGCATTAAAATCTTCAACCAGGTCTGAGTCTGGCTCAATTTTTTCCAGAGGCGTGCCTAATTTATTGGCAATAATTTCTTTAATCTTTTGAATTTTTCCTTCCATTTTCTTTCTCCTTAACCACACTACCGAGAACACCGTTGACAAAGGCTGGCGATGATTCGCTTCCGAATTCTTTAGCCAGCTCGATTGCCTCATCAATGATTACCTTAATTGGCTCTTTCTTTTTAATTTTCAGCTCAAAAATAGCCAGTCTCAAGATCGCCAAATCAAGTCGATTGATTTGTTCAATTGGCCAGAGAGGAGCTCCTTTTTTGATGATTTTGTCAGTCTTTTCTAAACTATTAATGACCTCTCGAGCCAGCTGATCATTGATCCTCTGCTTTTCAAAGCTCCAGCTGAATAAGGCTTTAAGCGCCTTTTGTCTTTTTAGATGGCGAGGGTCGCTTGCCTTTTTCATCTTTCTTTTTTTCTTTGATCTCGATTACCTTTTTACCTTTATAATAGCCACAATGGGGGCAAACCTGATGAGACTGTTTTGGCTGACCACAATTAGGACAAGGGTAAAGAGAAGAAGGCTTAATTTTTATTGCCGCTCGTCTCTTTCCCTTACGATGAGTTGATATTCTTCTTTTAGGTAAAGCGCCCATACAGCTTATATTTTAGCTTCTTTGGAAGGCTAAAGCAAGAAGAGATTAATTTGGCTCAACAGATTTTTCTTTATAATCTCTAAGTGCCTTTTTTAAAAGAGGAGATTGGGAGAGTTTGGTGATCAATTCTTCAGCGACTTGGCGACTTTTCTGGATAAGATCAAGATCAGTGAAAGAGGCTACTCTTAGGTCAGGAAAACCGTGTTGCCTCGTGCCGTAGATTTCACCTGGGCCCCGGAGCTTTAAATCAAGCTCAGCTAAATCCATGCCTAAGTAAACTCTCTCCATTGCCTTTAATCTCTGAAAAGCTTTTCCCTTGGTTATTTCTGTGAATAAAAGGCAAAAAGATTTTTTTTGACCGCGACCAACCCGACCCCGGAGTTGATGAAGCTGGGCTAAGCCGAATCTCTCTGCTCCTTCAATCATCATAATCGTTGCTTGAGGAATATCAATGCCCACTTCCACCACTGGAGTGGAAACAAGAAGATCAAGTTTACCTTGCCGGAATTGATCAATGATTTTGTCTTTTTCTTTGACTTTCATCCGGCCATGGAGAAGACCGAGATTAAGATTTTTAAAGACTTTTTTAGACAATCTCTTATATTCAACCGTCGCCGCCTTAACTGACTGAAGAGATTCAGATTCCTCGATTAAAGGACAGATGATAAAAGCTTGTTCATCAGTGCCTTTGATTCTTTTGCTTATCCATTGATAGGCGGCTTCTCGTTTGCTTGGCGGCACGACCCAGGTTTTGACCTTTTTCCTGCCTGGAGGCATTTGATCGATGATTGAGAGATCAAGGTCACCATAAAGAGTTAAGGCGATTGTTCGAGGGATTGGAGTGGCGGTCATGGTTAAGATGTGAGGCGCTTTGCCTCTTTTAATCAGCCTGGCTCTTTGTTCAACGCCAAAGCGATGCTGTTCGTCAATAATCGCCAAACCAAGTTTGGCAAAATGAGCCCGGCGATGAATTAGAGCATGGGTGCCGACAAGAAGATCAAATTGGTTTTTAGTTTTTTTTCTGCCTCCGGTCAGGAGTTCAACTTTTACTCCAAGAGAAGAAAGCATCTGTTTTAAAGTAATAAAGTGCTGGTTAGCTAAAATAGCGGTCGGTGCCATGACGGCTGTTTGGAAGCCATTAAGAAAAGCAACATAGGCCGCAACAGCAGCAACCACGGTTTTTCCTGAACCAACATCACCTTCGAGAAGACGGTTCATTGGTTTATTTTTAGAGAGATCTTTTAAGATTTCCTTAACACACCTTTTTTGGGCCTTGGTTAATTCAAAAGGAAGAAGACTAAGGAATTCAAGAATCTTTTCTTGATCAACCGAGAACTGATGGGCTAGATTCTTTTTTTGCCATTCTTTCTTCCTTTTTAGGCCAGCCAGCTGGACAAAAAAGAGTTCGTCAAAAGCGAGTCTTTTTCTGGCTTTTTCTGCCTGAGTTTTATTTTCCGGAAAGTGGATCCATTTAATTGCTTGAGCTAAGTCGATTAAATCATTTTTCTTCTTGATTTTATCAGCAAGGAAATCATCAACCTCAGGCAAAACTTGGCCTAATAATGGTGAGATTCTTGACCGAAGCCATTTAGAGGAAACCCTGGCAGTTTCCGGATAGACAGGTACTAACCTACCCGTGTGGATGGTTGGTTTATCTTCTAATCTTAAAAATTCATATTGAGGGGAAACCATGACGATTTTCCGGCCAAACCAATCAACTTTACCCGAAAAACTATACTTCTCCCCTATCTTGATGGTTTTGACCAAAAAGGGCTGATTAAACCAGACAACTTCAATTTCTCCGGATTGATCTTGAATAACTCCTTTCTGGATTTTTTTACCTGACTTAGTATATTCATTTTTCATTGAGACAACCTCTCCCCTAATAGTGGCTGTTTCGCCAGGCTGGAGTCTATTGATCGGAGAAATCAGAGTTAGGTCATCATAACGAAAAGGAAAATGATAGATTAAATCTTTGACTGTCTTAATCTTTAATTTTTCCAACCTTTTAGCATAAGTTGGACCAACCATGAAAATTTTTGAGGCTGGTGTATCAAGCTTCATCTTAGGCTAATTATATCACCCTTAATAGAAGATACTGGAGAAAAGAGGAATTAGTGAGGTTAGAATTAAGGCTAGGCCAGCAATAATAACCATGACTGTCCAAAGCTTTTTCTGTTTCTTAGAAAGTCTCATACAAATGAAATTACAATTAATCCGAGTTAACCCGAATTTTTAGAAATTTCAATCTTCCCACTCTTAATATTTCTCCACCTTTTAGATGAACTTTATATTGTGGATCCTTAATAGTCTTTTTGTTTAGTTTTACTGCTCCCTCTTTAATAAGTCGTTTTGCGTTAGCCCTAGTCATGGGGACGGCATAGTTAACTAATTGTGCAAGCGTATAATCACCGCGACACATTTTCTTGGGGATAGAAGCTGTAGGAATTTTCCTTGGCAATTCTCTTTTCTGAAATACTTTCTCAAAGTATTTTTGAGCCTCATTAGCTGCTTTTTCTCCATGATAAAGTTTAACCAATTCCCAAGCAAGCTGTTTTTTCAATTTCATTGGGTTGGTTTTAAGAGACTTTTTATATTCTTCAATCTTTTTTAAAGGGACATTGGTGCACATTTCAGAGTATTCAATAATTAAATCATCAACCATCGACATCACCTTGCCATAGATATCATTAGGTTTATCGAGAAGATTAATCGTATTACCCGAGGTTTTACTCATCATTTTTCCATCTAAACCAGTAATCATCTTGGTGGTTAGAACAAACATCTCCTTCTTGTTGTAGATTTTTTGCAAGGTTCTTCCGGCCAGCATGTTAAAGGTTTGGTCACTGCCTCCTACTTGAAGATCAACGTTCATGGCGACCGCGTCATAGCCTTGAAGTAAAGGATAGAGAAACTCGTGAAGAAAAATTGGTTTTCTATCTTTTAATCTTCTTTGAAACAAGTCTCTCTCAATCATTTGCTGAACCGTAAAATTTGAAGCTAACTTAATGATTTCAGCAAAATCTAATTTTGAAAGCCACTGAGAGTTGTATTTTATTCTTGCCTTAGAAAAATCAAGGATTTTAGAAGCTTGTTGGCGATAAGTGACCATGTTTTCTTTGATTTCTTTTAAAGTTAGACTTTTTCTAGCTTTTTCATGGCCTGAGGGATCACCGCAAAGAGCAGTGAAATCACCAACAAGGAAAATAACTTGATGACCTAGTTCAACTAATTCCTGGAGTTTCATTAAAGGAATGGCATGGCCAAGATGGAGATTGACTCCAGTTGGATCAATACCTAGATAAAGGCTGATTTTTCTGCCAGAACGAAGAACCTTCTCAAAGGCCTCTTTAGAAGGATAAATCTTCTCCACTCTTCGGCTCAAAACTTCATCGATTTTGTCCATTAAGACAAGTATACCATAATTTCTTGCTTCTAGAAGAGGAATTAGGTAGAATTTTTATATGTCCTGGAAAAGAGCTTGGCGAAAGCGGGTGAAAGAGGCAGAGTCTTACCGCCGAAGAACAAGAAGAACCTCATATCGAAGCTTAAGAGTTGCTCGGGCTCAGTTAATCTCCCGGTTTTCTAAACTGACTCTTCTGGCGGTTATTGCTGGCGTTTTATTTACTGCCTTTCTTTTTATCTGGTATGCTCGAGATTTACCTCGACCAGACCGGATTGTTAGGAAGGAGGGTTTTGCGACTAAGATTTATGATCGAAACAATGAGCTTCTCTATGACGTCTTTGCTGAGCAAAGAAGAACCCCAGTCAAGCTAGACGAAGTGCCTCTTTATCTTCGTCAGGCAACTGTGGCCATTGAAGACAAGAATTTCTACGCCCATCGAGGGTTTGATCCCACTGGTTGGATGAGAGCGGTTTTTAATATTTTTGTTCGCCGAAGGCTTCAAGGAGGTTCAACTTTAACCCAACAATTAGTCAAAAATGTTCTCCTGACTCCAGAAAGAACCATCACCCGAAAAATTAAGGAATTTATCTTAGCTGTTCAAATTGAGAGTCGTTATAGCAAAGACCAGATTCTCCAGATGTATCTCAATGAGGCTCCTTATGGCGGTACAGCCTGGGGAGTTGAAGCTGCGGCTGAGATTTATTTTGAAAAGAAAGTTTCTGACTTAACCCTGGTTGAGTCAGCTATTCTGGCGGGCCTGCCTCAACGACCCTCAGCCTATTCTCCTTTTGGTGAGGACCCTAAAGCCTATCTCTGGCGAACCGAACAGGTTTTAAGAAGAATGAGGGAAGACGACTATATTACTTCTGAGCAGGAAGAAGAGGCAAAAAAACAGTTAGCTGAAGTTGAGTTTGCGGCCGAAGGTCCTGGTTTCCGGGCGCCTCACTTTGTCATGTATGTTAAAAAACTACTTGAAGAAAGGTATGGCGCCAGGATGGTTGAACAAGGCGGTTTGAGAGTAACCACCACCCTTGATTTAGACCTTCAGGAAACAGCTCAAGAAGTGGTGGCCGAGGAAATTGCCAAGGTTGAAGGAATTCACATTACCAATGGTGCCGCCCTGATAATCGATCCCCAAACCGGAGAAATTCTAGCCATGGTAGGCTCAAAGAATTATAATGATCCGGATTATGATGGTAAAGTCAATGTCACTCTTTCTCTTCGTCAGCCTGGTTCAGCCATCAAGCCGGTCACCTATGTGACTGCTTTTAAGGAAGGTTATACCCCTTCATCTTTAATTATGGATGTTAAGACCTCTTTTCCAGGAGGTAACAAACCTGAGTATGTGCCCGTTAATTATGATGGCCAATTTCATGGACCTTTACAAATAAGGTATGCTCTCGGTAGCTCAATTAATATTCCGGCAGTGAAAATGCTGGCAATGGTCGGAGTGAAAGACATGCTTCAGACAGCCTGGGAAATGGGCTTTACCACTTTAGAGCCAACCCAAGAAAATCTCAGTCGTCTCGGTCTCTCAGTTACTCTTGGCGGAGGTGAGGTAAGATTATTGGACATGGTTTCTGCCTATTCAGCCTTTGCTAATGGAGGCTATAAGGTAACGCCAACAGCCATTTTGAAGGTGACTGACAAAGATGGCCACGTTTTGGAAGAGAGCCAACCCAAAAAAGGAAGAAGGGTTCTGACCGAAGAACAGACTTTCCTGATTAATCATATTCTTTCTGATAATACTGCCCGTTTGATCACCTTTGGTGAAAATTCACTGATTAATCTTCAAGGAGTAGCCGCTAAGACAGGGACAACCAATGATAAACGAGATAACTGGACGGTTGGCTGGACGCCTTCAATTATTACCGGAGTCTGGGTGGGTAATAATGACAATACAGAGATGAAGCAGGTAGCTTCAGGTGTTTCCGGAGCAGCCCCGATTTGGCGAAGGATTATTCTTGAAGCCTTAAAAGAAAGACCTCAACGAGGTTTTGAAATTCCTTCAGGGACTGTCACCGCTGAGGTTGATAAAATTTCTGGCTACCGAGCTCATGATGGTTTTCCTTCAAGAATGGAGTTTTTTATCAAAGGGACTGAGCCTCAAGGAGAGGATCCGGTTCACACAAAATTAAAAATTTGTAAAAGCGAAGGGAAATTAGCCACCCCAGTCGATATTGCCCGGGGTGATTATGATGAAAAAGAATATTTTGTTTTTAAAGAGAGCGATCCTCTGACTGATGAAGACCGTTGGCAGAAAGGGATTGATGGATGGCTAGCCGGGATTGGTGATGAAAGATATCATCCGCCAACAGAGTATTGTGGTACTTCAGGCCAGATTGAAGTCAGGATTGAAGAGCCAGAGAACCAGTCAGAAGTTGATTCAAGCTTCAGGGTCGTGGTTAGACCAATTTCGATTAATAAAATTAAAAAAGTGGAGATTTATATTGACGGCGAGAAGAAAGCGAGTATTGATAGTCCCCCATTCGAGCGAGACTTTACCTTAAGTGATGGCACTTATACGATTAAGGCAAAAGCTGAAGACGAGAAAGGTAATTCAGGTGAAACAGAGATTAAGATTGGGGTTAATCTTCCCTGGGACTGGTCTCCCACACCAACACCAACTATGACTCCCACACCAACTCCAATCCCAACTCTTTCACCCACACCAACTTAATAGTCTTTTTATATAATTGATTCTTAATTCGTATTTTGTTAGAATTCCCCTACTGGTTCTTTTAAGATCAGCGCCCATGAGAGAAAGAGTAAAATTTCCTGCCCTCTTGGAAATGCCTCTTAAGCCATCCGAGGGAGAGTGGGTAGAGGCTAGTTTTAGAAAAAGAACCTCCAGAGATGACTGGAATTGAGAAAGAACAGGCAATTTATCCTTTGCCAGCTAAAGACATGAAGAGTCTTTTGCTAGAGTACTTTGAAGGACTAGATAAGCTTTATCAGCCTGTTTTTTTGAATTTGATAAGATCAGAAAGGACTAAGGAGAATTGGGTAATCGTGCCTGCAACAGGCGAAAAAGAACTAGAAAATGGGACCCACTATTTAATTAGGATAGAAGATGCTTATGAATGGTTAAGAGAAGAGTTCTTCTAAGATGTTTTAAGGCTTGCTCCGGATTTTTGTTTTACTTTTTTAATCACCTTTTCTCTGATTTTGCCTACTTCTTTATCAGTCAAAGTCCTTTTTGGGTTTTGATAAGTGATTCTTAAGGTTCGATTGTTTTTATAAGTATCAATTAATTCTACTTTTTGAATAATTGAACTGGTATCTTTAATCAATTGAATCAAATCACCAACTGGTGTTTTAGGTTTAAGAACAAAAGTTAAGTCTTCAACAATGACTGGGTATTTAGGGATGGGAGTATATGTTTTAGTAGTGGTTGCCAGTTTGGTTAATTTTTTAAAGTCGAGATCAAAAATAATTACCTTTTCTTCTATTTCAAATTTAGCCAATCTTTGAGAACTGATTTCTCCAATAGTTCCTAATAAATCTTTACTGGTTTCAATGATGGCTGTTTTACCAGAGGCAAAATACGGTTCTCTACCCACCCAAGGCTTAAAACTAAGATTATCAATTCCCATTTGTTTAAGAAGAAGTTCACAGACGCCTTTGAGATAGGAGAACTTCTTGCCTGTTACCAAGCAGATAAGTCTTGGCCTCTCGTCTGGTAATTTCTTTTCTTGAGGAAGGTAAATACTAGCGAGCTCAAAAATTTTCATTCGAGGAAAAAAGGCTTGATTTTGAGCACAGGTTTTAAGAAGGGAAGGAACCAGAGAGGTCCGAAGATATTTAAGTTCATTGGTCAGAGGATTTTGGAGTTTAAGGTGGTTTTTTGTCTTTAGTCCAGCCTGCTTAATCAATTCTTCGCTGGTGAAAGAATAATTGTAAATCTCAGAGAATCCCTGGCTAACGAGAAAGTCCTTAATTTTATTTTCCCATTGAAAGTAAGGCTCGATTTTGCCTTTTTTAGGTTGAGGGAGAGGTGAAAAACCATATTGGGAGTCAAGAGGTGGTAAATTACTGGGGAGGCGGTGATAGCCATAAACTCGGGTCACTTCTTCAACTAGATCTTCTTCAATAGCAATGTCTTGAGTCCGCCAAGTAGGTGCTTGGACCTTAAGAGATTTTGATGAAGAGCTGATAATTTTAAAACCAAGAGAGTTTAAGATTCTTTTAACCTTTTCTGGGCTTAGCCTAATTCCTACTCTTGATTCCAAAAATTTGTAATTTAATTCAATCTCTGCCCTTTTTTGTGGTTTGGGATAAATATCGATTAGTTTACTGGCCACTACTCCTCCCGAAAGATCTTTTACCATCTTTACTCCTTGAGCCATGACCGGAAGGATACCCTCAAGATCGATCCCCCGTTCAAATCTAGCCGCAGCATCAGTCCGAAGACCAAGAGCAAAGGATGTTTTTCTAATCCTGGTTGGATTGTAAGCTTGGACAAAAAAGAGAACTCGTTGAGTTTTTTCATCAATTTGACTATTTTCTGCTCCCATAATGCCACAAAGGTCGATTAATCTTCCTTCACCGTCTTCAATAACAATGTCTCCACCTGGTAATTCTCGATTGATTCCATCTAAAGTAGTTATCTTTTCTCCTGGTTTAGAAAGCCTCATGATCATCTTTTGCCCCAGAATTTTATCGTAATCAAAAGTGTGAATAGGCTGGCCGGTTTCAATCATTAAATAGTTTGAAATATCAACCACATTTGAAAGAGAACGGATGCCTACTTTTTCTAATCTTTCAGCTAGCCATTTTGGTGAAGGTTTAATTTTCACTTGATCAATAACTATGGCTGAAAATCGTGGGCAAATATCTTTCTCTTTTATCTCAACCTCAAGCTGATATTTTGGCTGTTTAACCTCATTAATTGAAGGAATTTTTGGAGACTTAAAACTGGCCTTAATGCCAAATTCAGGTAGGACAGTAGCTGCCTCTCGGGCAATACCGACAATTGATAGACAATCATATCGATTGACCGTAATTTCGATTTCCAGAATAGAGTCACCTTTCTTTTTATGAATTTTTTCCACTGACTGGCTACATAGCGAGAGAGCTTCAGCTGTTTTTTCTGGACTAGCTGAAGTTTTAAGAAACTCTTTCAGCCAAGAATAAGGAACAAGGATATTCATAATTAGAATTGGTTAATAAATCTTAAATCAGGCTCATATAAAGGCCGAATATCATCTAAGTTAAGTCCAGATTTCATTAAGTAATTCCTTTCTACTCCCCAACCAAAAGCAAAGCCTGAATATTTCCTTGGATCAATACCGCCGGATTCAAGAACAAGAGGATGGACCATTCCTGAGCCTCCTAATTCGTGCCAACCGCCTTTACAAACTTTGCAGCCTTTACCTAGACAAAGA
Source organism: uncultured Gammaproteobacteria bacterium (assembly GCA_964345375.1). GTDB lineage: Bacteria > Patescibacteriota > Microgenomatia > CAYFQP01 > CAYFQP01 > CAYFQP01. The sequence goes on from CAYFQP010000034.1 coordinate 56,592, forward strand.
GGGCAATTAACGTCAACTTCAAAGGATGGTTCAGTGAACTGAAAATGGAAAGGCCGGAGACGGATTTTTCTCTTTGGGCCAAAGAAGTTTTTGGCAAAATAATCGAAAACCCCTTTTAGGTGAGTGACATTAATTCCCCTATCAATTACTAATCCTTCAAACTGGTGAAAGGTTGGCGTATGGGTAGCATCGTAATTAGGCCGGCCACAACGACCAATATTAATCATTCTAATTGGCGGTTCAGTTCTTTGCATTTCCCTGATTTGGCCTGAGGATGTATGGGGGGTGATAACCATCCTGCCATATTTTGAATGAGGCTTTTGATCAACAAAAAAGCTTTCAAAGTCATCTCTAGCCGGATGATCCTCGGGCATGTTAAGAGCCTCAAAAGCAAACCATTCCCACTCAACCTCTGGATAGCTAACCCGGATAAAACCGATTTTTTCAAAAACAACCGAAATTTCTTTTATCGCCTGGCTGATTAAATGAAGATGTCCTTGAGGAATTTTTTCTCCAGGGACAGTGATGTCAGACCATTCTTTATCTTCAGGAGGAATTCTTTGAAGTTTGGCTTGAGTTTGTTCAAGAGCGTCTTCAATTGCTTTCTTGACATCATTAAGAAGACCACCGATTTCTTTTCTTTTTTCGACTTCGAGTTCGGGTAACTCTTTGATAAGCTTGGTAATCTCCCCTTTTCGGCCTAGATATTGGATTCTTAATCTCTCTAACTCTTTTTTATCCTCAGCCTCAAGAATACTAGAAATGGCTTGATTTTTAAGATTTTGAATTTTATTGATATTCATCTTATTTTATTCTAGCAGATTTTAAGTTTTTTCAACAAAAAAACTCTCCTGGGGAGAGTTTAAAAAATGCCAAAACCAACCTCTCCCTTTTATTCCTGCTTATCTAAAGAAAAAATATAAGCAATGGGAGTTGGTTGGTTTTCGCATTAAATAAATTCTATCAAGCTGGCTTAGCTTTGTCAACTATTTTTTGAAAGGTTTTTGGATCAGAGATGGCTAAATCAGCTAAAGTTTTTCGATCAAGCTCGATCTTGGCTTTTTTCAGGCCAGCAATAAATTGATTATAGGAAAGCTCAGAATCAGCCAGAGCTGCATTTATCCTGGTTATCCAGAGCTTTCTCATGTCTCTTTTTCTTAATTTCCGACCAGCAAAGGCATATTCGCCAGCATGCAAATCAGCCTCTTTAGAGACTTTGTAAAGCCTTCCTTTAGTCATCCGAAAGCCCTTGGTGCGTTTTAGCACCTTTTTATGTCTTTTTTTTCTGGTTGGACCAGTTTTAACTCTTGTCATTTGCCTAATAATTTCTTTATATTTTTCTTATATTTTCCCTTAAGCTCTTTAGGAATTTTATGAGCTCTTTTAGTAGATTTCTTCTTTTTTGATTGAAGATGACGACTCCGAGAAGACCGATGGAGAACTTTACCAGTCTTGGTTATTTTAAACCTTTTGCTGGCTGACGTTCTTGTCTTTAGTTTTATCTTTTTTTTGTTTTTCTTCTTTTTCATTTTTTTCTCCTTGGCTGGCAACAAAGGTTAGAGTTAACCGTTTACCCATCCACTTGGGATCATGTTCGGGCTTGGCTTCTTCGCTCAAACGGTTAATGAATTCCTTTAAGATTTTATATCCAAACTCCTTTTTGGTCAACTGACGACCAAAGAATCTAACTTCGACTCTAACTTTATCGCCTTCCTTAACGAACTCTTTTGCTTTTTTGACCCTAATGTCAAGATCACCTTCGGCAATAAAAGGTGAAACCCGAATTGTCTTTAATTCTCCTCCCTTGGCCTTCTTTTTGTTTTTCTTAATCTTTTTTGCTTCCTGATAGCGAAATTTTTTAAAATCTACTATTTTAACAACCGGTGGCTTAGCCGCTGGGGCTACTTCAACTAAATCAAGGCCACTCTTTTTTGCCTTTTCGAGGGCTTGAGAGCGAGACAAAACACCGATTTGTTTTCCATCTTGACCGATAACTCTCAGTTTAGGAGACCTGATTTTTTCGTTAATCCGGTAGAACTTAAATTTTCTCTTCCGTGCCACCTATGCTTAAATAATAGCAAAATTACTCTTTATTTTCAATTTCTTTCTTGATTTTATCAATAAACTTATTGAGCTTGATTTTACCCAAATCTCCCCTACTCCGTTCTCGAACTGAAATATTCTTCTCTTTGACCTCTTTCTCACCAACGACAATCATATAAGGCACTTTTTGAAGCTCAGCATCCCGAATTTTGGCGGAGGTAGTTTCGTTCCGATCATCAAGCTCAACCCTTAGGCCTTCATCTTTAAGCTTTTGATAAACACTCTGAGCATAATCAAGCTGCTTGTCAGTAATGGGAATAACCACTACCTGAACTGGTGATAGCCAAGTTGGAAAAGCGCCAGCATAGTGCTCGACTAAAACTCCTAAAAAGCGCTCGACTGAGCCATAAACAACCCGGTGGATCATAACTGGTTGTTCTCTTTTCCCTTCTGGAGTGATATATTTCAAATTAAAATTTTCAGGTTGGGCAAAGTCCAACTGAATGGTGGCGCATTGCCAGGTCCGGCCAATAGCATCTTTGAGACGGAAATCAAGTTTAGGGCCATAAAAAGCACCTTCGCCCTCATTAATTAAATGGGGTATCTTTTTTTCTTTTAAGACTTGTTTCATAATCTTTTCTGCCTTATCCCAGATCTTTTTTGAACCAATTGACTTTTCTGGCCGGGTCGAAAGTTCTAGACGATCCAGTTTAAGGCCAAAAGTAGCGTAAACCTCAAAACAAAGATCAATGATTTTTTTCAATTCATCTTTTACTTGACCTGAAGTGCAATAAATATGGGCATCATCTTGGGTAAATTCACGAGGACGAAGAATGCCATGAACTTCTCCAGAGCTTTCGTAACGGTGACAAACACCGTACTCCGCCATTTTTAAAGGAAATTCTTTATATGAACGCTGTTTTGACTTATAGATCATCATCCCGCCATCGCAGTTCATTGGTTTAATGGCCATATTCCATTCTCGAGCATCAGGAGTAATGACTTTATACATTTTGTCGATGAAAAAGGTGGTGTGGCCACTCTGATCCCAGGTCTTCCGAGTTAAGATTTCAGGCGTCCGAACTTCCAGATAACCCTCTCGGTCATGGATCTTTTTCCAGTATTCATATAACTCTCTATAAATAATTAAGCCTTTATGATGCCAAAAAATGTCGCCCGGTGCAGAAGGATGAAAAGAAAAGAGTTCTTGTTCCCTACCTATTTTTCGATGATCTCTTTTCTTGGCTTCTTCAAGCATCTTGAGATGATTGTCGAGTTCTTTTTGAGTTGGAAAACAAATCCCGTAAATCCGAGTGAGCATCGGGTTTTTCTCATCTCCGCGCCAGTAGGCTCCAGCTAAAGAGAGAAGTTTGAAAGGACCGATTTTTGAGGTATCAGTGAGATGAGGGCCAGCACAGAGATCAAGAAAGTCTCCAGAACGGTAAAGACTGACTTTTTTTACTCCTTCTTTGACTAAATCATCAATCAATTCTAATTTATAGGGTTGATTCTTGAAAAGCTCTCGAGCTTTTTTAATCGAAACTTCTTCTTTCTTAAAAGCATCTTTAGCTTTGATTATTTTAGCCATCTCTTTGGAGATTTTATCTAAGTCTTTTTCAGAGATTTTCTTCTTACCAAAGTCAAAGTCATAATAGAAGCCGTCTTCAATCGCTGGACCAATACCCAGTTTAACTTGCGGATAAAGCTTTAAAACCGCTGCTGCCAAAACATGGCTACAGCCATGTCTCATTTTCTCTAACTGATCTTTAGATGCCATTAGACTTATTATACAAAAAAACCGCCTCTTTGTTTAGAGGCGGAGGCAAAGCCAATTCCCTGCTATCTTGGAATTAGCTTTTTGGCCTCCAGGGCCGTGTTAGTTGCCTCAATAATATTAGCTAAAAACTGGCCAATAATTGGTAGACCGTCAATCCAGTTGAGAACCAGAGTCAGAAAAGTTAAGAGAAGAGCAAAGCCAATCGTGGCACCAATCATCCAGCCTAAACCAGAGAGAAAACCCTTAACAAAAGAAAATCTAATGCTATTTTTATTCATGGTGGGTAGTACAGGACTTGAACCTGTGACCTTCTCGATGTCAACGAGACGCTCTAGCCATCTGAGCTAACCACCCAATATAAAATACAAGATAAGAATATTTTAACATGAAGAAAGGCTTTAGACAATTAAAATTAAATAAAATTGAAGAAGTAATTAGCCGGCTTGAGTGGCCATGTACCGTTCTTGAGAGAGCATGAATTTGGTGCCTGACTTTTTAACTTGGCGCCAATAGAAAGGCTGTCTTTTAGCTCTTTTATTAGTGGCTGCCAGCCATTCAGAGGCATTGTTAACTTTTTTGCTCAAAGATTTGATGAAAGAAGCTAATTTCTCAAAAAAGGTTTCATGATAGACACCAGGGTTAACGGTTTGCTGGATAGCAGCTGTTTTGACTTCCCGGTCAAATTTCTCAATTGACTTGGCTAATTCAATTACCTCAGCTTGAAGAGCCTCAATTTTCTTTTTTTCTGTTTGTTTCCGGGCTGAAAAAACCTCAAATTCTTGACGTCGTAATTGTTCTTGTTGCCTTAATTTTCTCTCGTATTCTCTCCTGATTTCGGCTTCTCTGGAGACAACGTCAACTGACTCATTAGGTTTGAGTTCGCCCTGGAATCTCTTTGGTCGGAAAAGCATGTCGGCTGCATCCTCAGGAACTTTTTGGATTAAGTCTCTTTTCATTGAAGAAACAGAAGACTGGCCAATATCCCGAAGAGCCTCCAAGACTGAGTCGTGGCGGACAACCTTTTTCTTTTTATTGTTTTTATCCATCAAAATCATCTACCTGGACAGGTAGGTTTTTGGAATGATGAGCTTATAATAAGAAAATTTAGACCAAAAGTCAAGACCTTCAGGCCCTTTTAGAGTCTGGCTAGATTTTCCAGAGCTTTTCTCCGGGCAATGATCCCTCTCAGATATTCTTTTTGAAGAGGGTCAGAGAGTTGCTTGGTCAGCTTTTCATCACCACTCGCTTTGGCTAAATTCTCAATTTCCTGGTCAGTAACCTTAATTTCTTCCTTGTTGACAACCTCATTGAGGATTAAAAGAATCCTCAAGTCCTTCTCTACTCTGTCCTGATATTCCTGCCGAAGTTGATTAGGTGTTTTTCCGATTGATTGAGCGTATTGCTCAACCGTCATCCCTAGAGAATTAGTTTGATTAATTAAACTGGATAAGGAACGGTTGAGTTCGTCTTCGACCAAGATTAAAGGTAAGTTGAATTGACCGATCTTAAGAAGGACCTCAATCACTCTTTGGATTTTCTCATCTAAACTGGCCTCTTTTTCTTTTTTTCCTTTCTCACCCTTGTCTTTATCTGGTGTCCAAAGTTTAGCCGGAGCAAGAGCTTTTCTGATCTCTTCTTTATAGTTTTTAAGCTCTATTTTAGGTGCCTCACAGGTTGTCGTTCTGACTTGCCAGTCTTCACCCTCTTTAGCTTTTAATAACTCAATCTTGGGAGTGATTACTGGTTTGATTTTATGTTCTTTAATCGCCTCAAGATAGGCTTCAGGAACTAGTTTTTGAATTATTTTTTCGTAAAGCTTGGCTTTATCAATTTTCTCTTCAACAATCTTTTTAGGTGCCTTGCCCTTCCGAAAACCAGGAACCTTGGCTTCTTTAACTGCTTGAGTTAATTCCTCTTGATAGGCTTTTTTGACTCTGGATTGACCAATGGTAATCGTCAACTGGATTGTTCCATCAGGTTGTTTAGCAATCGTTGATTTTGGCATGGGGTGATTATACCATTTTGAAGGTGGCTAAGCCAGATTAAGTTCGTTTTTTAAAGAATCTTTTCTTTTTTTGAGGAGAAGGCTTTGGTCGAAAGAATCTTTTTTGTTTAAAGAAGTCACTGGTTCTAAAACCTAATTTTTTAAAATTCTTTTTAAATCTAGACATTGCTGATATTAGAATTTTTGTAAAGTCGCTGAAAAGCCCTGATTTTCTCGTAATGGCCAATTTTAGCTTTCTGAATGGCTTGGCGAAGGAATTCGATTGATTGATCATAAGTCTTTCGGTCAACCGGGTAAGGGGTGCCGTCTTTGCCTCCGTGAGCAAAAGAATAGCGAGCCGGATCTTGGGTGGAAATTGGCGCTCCGTAAATTAGCTCAGAGATTAAGGACAAAGCCCGAATTGTTTTTGGCCCGACTCCTTTCATCCCTAAAAGTTTCTCAAAATCCTCTGGTTTTTGTTCATAAGTGCTCAGAAAGATTTTTCTAAGATTTTTAGGCTTGATGTCTGAAACAAGAAGCTGGTGTCTTTCAGGCAGTTTTGCTTCCTGAAGTTTTTTAATTAATTTGATTGTTTTTTCTGGTTTATTTTGAGAGACTTTAGCTGTAATCTGACGGTTATTTTTACTCACTGAAGCAACCAGGTTTAAGACCTTTTTTTTGTTAATTTCTTCAGGGTTTTGGCTAGCAATTGCGCTCTGGGGTTCATTAACAAAGTCCTTAACATCATCAGAGAGCCAGTGATAGCGTCTGGCCCAATGAGAGGAGTCATTCATTCCTTGCTGAATAACTGCCCATTGACCATTTTTAGTAAAAAAGAAAGAGTGATGATAGAGCTGATAGCCGTCCTGGAGAGCATTATTATCGACCTTGGCTGATATTTTTGAGGCATAAACAAGGGGTTGATGATTCAGAGAAAAACGCTGACTGATTTCTTTAATTTGATAAGGAGTTTTTCGAGAAGTTCTGCCTTTACCACCACAGATAAAAAGACCAAGCTCTTTTTCAATTGGTTTTAATCCTTCTTTAAGAGCACCACAAGTGGTTGTCGTCAAACCTGATGAGTGCCAATCAAATCCAAGAACACAGCCCAAAGCCTGAAACCAATTAGGATTAGCGAGGCGTTTTAAATATTCCTCCTGGCCATTTTCAGTAATCAGGATAATCGAGATTTCCCGAGCCAGTTTGGTCATTTTTTCAAACAACCAACGAGGTGCAGAGCCATAATGAAGAGGTAAATGAGCAGTTCCAGTTTTCATTAGTTTCGGATTTTCTTTGGGTTTGATTTTCAGTATAATATGGTAAGCTAGAGTTGTCAAGATGAAACCAAGTTATTTAAAACTTTCAAAAAAAGAATTAAAAGAAAGAACTGAGAAAGCCTGGAAATTACTTAATCCCTGTCGAGTTTGCCCAAGAAAGTGTGGGACTAATCGTTTAAAAAATGAAAAAACAGGTTTTTGTCAGATGGCTAAAAAACCAAAAATAAGCTCAGCCCACCCTCATTTTGGTGAAGAAGCACCTTTGGTTGGCACTCATGGTTCAGGAACAATCTTCTTTTCTTCTTGTAACTTAGCTTGTGTTTATTGTCAAAATTTTGAAATCAGCCAATTAAGATATGGCGAAGAGATTGAGATCAAAGACTTAGCTTCAAAAATGCTTTCTCTTCAAAAACAAGGTTGCCATAATATTAATTTAGTTTCTCCAACTATTTGGGTGCCCCAAATTTTAAAGGCCCTACTAATCGCAATTGAAAAAGGATTGGAAATTCCCCTTGTCTATAACACTGGCGGTTATGATTCAGTTGGAACCTTAAAACTTCTTAAAGGTATTATTGATATTTACATGCCTGATATGAAGTATTCTGACTCTAAAATTGCGAAAAAGTATTCCCTAGTCGAAGATTATTGGCAAGTTAATAAAAAAGCAGTTAAAGAGATGCATCGCCAAGTTGGAGATTTAGAGATTGATAGAAAAGGAATTGCTCAAAAAGGTCTTTTGATAAGACACTTAGTCTTACCCAATAATCTAGCCGGAACAGAAAAAGTCATGAAATTTATTGCTTCTTTATCAAAAAATTCATATCTCAATATTATGGATCAGTATTATCCTTGCCATAAAGCCAGTCAGTATCCAGAACTCAATCGCAGAATCACAGCCAAAGAATTCAATCAGGCAATCGAGATAGCCAAAAAAGAAGGCTTACACCGCTTTGATAAAAAGGAAGCTAAAGTTTTCTTGAGATTTCTTTAATAGAGCGTCTTGAAGGGATTCCGGGTGATTCGGTGGGATAGCCAATGGGCATGATGGCGATGGGGCGTAAATGATTTGGTAAGCTAAGAACTTTAGCCACATCTTTCTCATCAAAAGCTCCTATCCAGACTCCTCCTAAACCCATCTCGGTAGCAGTTAACCAAATATTTTGAAGAGCGATGGTAGCGTCTTGAATGGCGTAAAGAGAAATTCCTCTTTGTCCATAACGCGAGGCACTTCTTTTTAAATCAGCGCATGTGATGATGACTATTGGCGCCTCAGCAATAAAATCTTGGTTCAGAGCAGCCCGGGCAATGTCTTCTTTGGTGCCCTGATCTTTAATTATCACAAAATACCAGCTTTGAAGATTGCCTGCCGAAGGAGCCCATCGAGCCGCTTCTAGGAGCTTATTTATCTGTTTATCAGTAATTTTTTTACTAGAATCGAATTTTCTGATTGATCGCCTTTTTTTAATTGCTTCGAAGACTTCCATTTATTCCTTGATAAGACTTATTGTGACTTTTCTTGTTCTCGGACCGTCGAATTCAACCAAGAAGATTTGTTGCCAGGTACCTCGGACTAATTGACCACCTTTAATCGGTAGAACTTTTCCCTGGCCTAAAAGACCACTTAAAAGATGAGAGTCAGCATTATCATCAATTCGATCGTGTTCGAACTCTTCATCTTTAACTAATTTCTTTAAAATTTTCAACCAGTCGTTTTTTAAACCTGATTCATTTTCAGTGAGAATAATAGCCGCGGTTGAATGAGGAACAAAAACCAGGCAAAGACCACTTTTGACTTTACTTTTATCAAGAATCTTTTCTATTTCACCAGTGATGTCAATAAGCTGATATCGGTTTTGGGTTTTGATTGAAATCGTTTCTAACATTTTAAAGAAAACCTTTTAAAAAACTTAACCATAAATCAGGGGTTTTTCGAGAATAACCACCAGCACACATTACTGCTAATTTAGCAAATTTTTTGAATCTTTGGCCAATTTTTTGGTAGGTCTCGACTTCAAGTCTCAATGAGGCTAAGGGGTCTTCTTTATAAGTATCTACTCCGAGAACTAAGACAGCAACATCATGGGGAAATTTTTTGGCTAAAGGCAGGACCCGGTCAAGAGCCGCTAAGAATTCTTCTTCTCCGGTGCCAGGAGGTAAAGGGAGATTGAGATTATACCCCTCCCCTGCCCCTTGTCCTTTTTGGGAAGCAAAGCCAGTGCCAGGGTAAAGAGTCAGTGGGTCTTGGTGAAGGGAAATGGTGAAAACCTTCGGGTCTGAATAAAAGATTTCTTGAGTTCCCTGGCCTGCGTGAACATCGATGTCGTAAATCATCGCTCGTTTTATTTTCTTCTCTTTTTGTAATTTCCTGATGGCAATGGCGTGGTCATTAAAGATACAAAAACCAGATGAATCATTAATGCCAGCATGATGAAGCCCACCTAAGAGGTTCATTGCTTTTTCCCTTTTTAAAGCTTGTTCAAGGGCAAGAATTGAACCGCCAACTGAATAATAAGAAGCCTCTAATACATTAGGAGTAACAGGAGTGTCAATTGATAAGGCACCCCCCTCTTTGGCCAGCCTTTTAACTCTTTCTAAATAATCTTCGGTGTGGACCAGGAGAATGTCTTCATCAATTGCTCTCTTGGGAACTAAAATTTCATGAGGAATTTTATATGTTTTGAGCTTTTCTAAAAAAGGAAGGGGTCGGTCTGGCCAAAGAGGATGGTCAGGACCAAAGTCATACTTGAGATATTCTTCATGAAAAATGATTTTAACCTTGTCCAAGGTAGTCTTTCTGGGCAGGAGTAATTTTTAGGTTGTCTTAAAGTAATCTCCTCTGCAAGTTCAGTTTTAGGAAAATTAGGCCTTTATGGTGAAGGTCTTTTTCCAGGAGATTTTCTTTTTGGCAAACCAGATAAGGAAGATAATGTCAAGAAGGCCAACGGAATTGATAATTAAAATGGCAATAAACCAATATTTTTGGAGACCTCTGGCTGCTTGCCAGAGAGCAAGGCCTTTCCAAAACATCGACCAAGCGACAATAAGGAGAATTAAAGGTTGATTACTTAGAATTTGTTCCATGATTTCATTTAATTAAATCCAAAACTCTGTTTTTATCTATTAACATCCATTTATAGTCGGGGTGTTTTTTAAAGTTTTTTTTAATTTTCTCAATTCTCTCCCCAACAATCTCAATCTCAGGTTTCCTTTTATCTCTAAGAATATCTAAAAAGGGAATACCTTCTACATTATAACCCATTAGCTTGGTACCGACAATGTCGGCCGACAAAGGGTCAGTGCTGGCGACCATTACCCCCAAATTTACCTTTGTTCCACCGGTATTTGGACCATCTCCTTCACTAGCTTCAATACAGTCAATAATTGCTAAATCTGGATATAGAGCTTGGGCACCAATTAAAAAGTTGTAATGCATTAAATGGACTGTTTTGGCAACCCAACGCCCTCTTTTCTCATCGTCTTTCTCACAAAAACCTTCACCAGCATGCATATGAATTTTAGAGTCGGCGTGGTTAACGCCCTGAACAAAGTTTTTAATACTTAAAGTGTTAAGAAATTCATTGTGGTTTTTAAGCTTACAGATGCTTACTCTAAAAAGCTTAGGGTCAAGAATCATTTTGGGGACTTTTATCGTTGTTTCTCCACCTTCTGTTTTTACCTTGTAAAGTCCAATTTGAGGTTGGGTATTCAAATCAACCAACTTCAAATTTGAATAGTCCTTTTCGAGTTCTCGATAGGTGGTTAAGTTGAAGACTTTTGGAGTGTTAAAGCCCCACATTGTTGGCGTGCCCTCTCCGACAATGAGCTTAAACTTACCTAGCGAGTTGAAGAAATCGGCTACTGCCTCTACTGTTTCCTTTCTCGTTATTGGTAGCCAGTCGTTATCGAATTTAACTAAGTTCGGCTTGAGAAGTATTTTATTGGACTTCTTCTTTTTCAAAGCCCTTATTACCTCATTCTTGATTAGCTCTAAGACATTCTTGGCAGCGGAATATTGGCTTCCTTTAGCAATTGCTACTTTGACTTTCATACTTTGATTATACATTTTATTTCAAATAGGTCGTTATTGCATTTTCTAGACTTGAGGTATTTATAGAGAGGTTCAGGTTTCATTATTTAACAACTTTGTTTGATGTCTCTAGGAATTCTTTGAACATAGCATCAAATTTATCTAATTCTTTTTTAGCAGAAATGTCAAAATATTCATTTAGGAAACTAATGAAACCGAGATAAAGTCCGTAAGTAGAAATAATAAGCATATCTAAACCTTTATGGTGAGGGTCAAGTAAAAATCTTGTAGCTGATTCACTTTTTTCAAGAAGTACGTTAAACCCGCTTGCTGACATATGTGTGAAATCGCAGAAGTATTTATAAACAGCAATATACATAAATTCGTTATCAGGTAAACCCCTTGACTTGTCAATTGCAATTGCCCTTTCTTTTATTGAAGGAAACCTTAATTTACCATATAAATTTTCTAATTTTTTAATATCTTTGTCTTTTTTAATTAATTTGCTTTCCAATCCGGTTTTGGTATCTTTTAACTTACTCTGATATTCTGGATGTCTTTTAACAAATTCTAACCACTCTTTTATAATCTTTCTTTTAGATTTCTCCGCATCAAGATAGAAAGCCCTTGACCTTCTTCCAGTTTTGTCAAACTGGATGTACATTACATTAATGCTGAGCTCAATAAGAGTTCTTAAAAGGATTAAACCTACCTCTGGTAAGCCAGATTTTGCGATTTTGGTTATTCCTACTGTTAAGTGGTGGGCAATTCCAATATATTGGAAAAGCGTGGCATGATATAGGTCTTTAATTGAATCTTGCGTTTGCGGTACTTTTAAATGATCAACTAATTGGCTGTAACCGAATTTTGTTAGTAACTCAAGTTTAATAATTAAATCTTTTTCTTTGGAGCTTGGAACAAATTTTTTCATTTATTTTTGCTTGAGTAATACTTTTTCCCTTTTAATTTCTTTGGTAAAAGAGACTCATCTTTGGGATATTGTTCGTAGCCTTTGCCATAACCTAGCTTTTTCATTAATTTAGTTGGGGCGTTAAGGATTTCTAGAGGAATAGGAAGATTGCCATGCTTTTTAACGTCTTCTTGGGCAGACCTTAAGCCATTGTAAGCTGACCTGTCTTTTGGGGCTTTACA
>CAYFQP010000035.1:0-3633 GCA_964345375.1 uncultured Gammaproteobacteria bacterium
CTTTTTTCAAAATATTCTTTATCAAATTCCATTACTCTTAGTCTACCAAGCTTGAGAACTCAAACCAAGTTAGATATAATCAAACCTAAATGACAGCTGAACAAAAACCAAATAGAATATCAGCAATCTATTGCTGTTTTCGACATCCTCATACAGCCCTCACAGCTACTGTACTCAAGATTGGTGCTTCTTTACCAGAAGGACCCGGAGTTTCTCTTGGTCGGGAAGAAGACAAGGAGTTCGCCAGACAATATTTCAATTCCAGGCTTAACTCAAGAATTAGTCAGGAGAGGTAAATGAACAAAACTTACCAGCCCCAAAAAGTGGAAAAGAAAATTTATCGAATGTGGGAAAAGAGAGGCTATTTTACTCCAAAAATTGAGCCCAAGAAAAAACCGTTTACAATTCTTCTTCCTTTACCTAATGCCAATGATCCTCTTCATATGGGTCATGTTCTCTTCACAATTGAGGATATTCTAACAAGATATCATCGAATGCTCGGTGAACCAACTCTCTGGCTTCCCGGTGGCGATCATGCTGGCATCGAGACCCAATATGTCTTTGAAAAGGCATTGGCGAAAAAGGGTAAAAGTCGGTTTGATTTTGACCGGGAAACTCTATACCAAATGATGGTTGAGTTTACCGATAAAAATAAGAATATCAATAAAAACCAACTCAAAAGAATTGGCTTTTCTCTTGATTGGACAAGATATCATTATAGCCTCGAGCCAAGTATTTTAAAAACTGTTTTTAATACTTTCAGAAAACTTCATCAAGATGGCCTGGTTTACCGAGGTGAACGAATTGTTAATTATTGCCCTCATTGTGGGACGGCTTTTTCCAATCTAGAGGTCAGGTATCGGGAAGAGCAAGGTTTTCTTTACTATCTTGATTATGGGATTCTGCAAATTGCGACCACTCGCCCAGAGACGATTTTCGCTGATGTGGCCGTAGCTGTCCATCCTAGTGACAAACGCTACAAGAGCCTTGTCGGCAAAAAAGCTATCATTCCCTTAGTTAATAAAAGGATACCGATTATCGCAGATAACGCCATCGATGTCGATTTTGGTACTGGCGCTTTAAAGGTTACCCCTGGACACGATCAAGTTGACTTCGAAATCGGCCAAAGGCATAATTTCGAAATTATCAAAACCATTGACCAAGATGGAAAAATGATTAATCTTCCTGAAAAATACCTAGGGTTAAGTATCGACCAAGCCCGTAAAGAAATCATCGAAGACCTTAAGAAAAAAAAGAAGCTAATTAAGACCGAACCCCTTAAGCACCAAGTTGGTTTCTGTTATCGTTGTGGGACAACCATCGAACCCTTAACCATGCCCCAATGGTTTGTCAAAACCAAACCGCTGGCTAAACCAGCCATCGAAGCAGTCAGGAAAGGCAAAACTAAAATTGTGCCAAAAAAACGATTTGAAAAAATGTATTTTGACTGGATGGAAAATATTCAGGACTGGAATATCAGCCGGCAGATTGTTTGGGGGCCAAGAATTCCAGCTTGGTACTGCCTAGATTGTCATCCGGAAATTGCGGTTAACTTTATTGACAAAAGAGATAGGAAAGTCTCCGGAAAATATCAAGATTTGAAAGAAAAATACTCTTTTGTTGAAATCAAAAAAGGTTTACAACAACTCACCGCTCCAACAGAGGCAACTTATTCTTTAGAAAAAGGAGCTTGTAAAAAATGTGGAGGCAAAAATATCCTTCAAGAAAGCGATACTTTCGACACCTGGTTTTTATCTGGTCAATGGCCTCTTTCTACTCTCGGTTTTCCTGATAGTCAAAATTTTAAGTACTTTTATCCCACTTCAGTCTTGGACACTCTTTGGGACATTCTCTTCTTCTGGGTAGCCAGAATGATGATGTTGGGAATTTATCGAGCGAAAGACGTACCCTTCCGAGTAATTCATCTTCATGCCCGAGTTGTTGATGAGCACGGTCAAAAGATGAGCAAAAGCCGAGAGAATGTTATTGATCCCATGGAAATGATTAAAAAATACGGGGCCGATGCTTTACGAATGGCTTTAACGATTGGGGTTTCACCTGGCAGCGACATTGCCCTTGGTGATGATAAAGTTCGGTCAATGCGTAATTTTGCTAATAAAATCTGGAATATTGGCCGATTCATTCTTATGAGCTTAGAAGCAAGCAAGGAAAAGGTGCCTTTTTATGATTCTAAAATGGATCCAAAACTAACCAAGGAAGATAAAGAGATTCTTAAGGACTTAAATAAGCTCATTAAAGACACCACCAAATTAATTGAAAAATATCGTTTTGATTTAGCCGCTGAAGGAATTTATCATTTTCTCTGGCACCGGTTTGCTGATGAGTATATTGAGTACTCAAAGAAAAGAGTGGGTAAGGGTGATGTCACTATTCTCTCGGTTCTCCGTCATGTTTATCTTAATTGTCTCAAGCTTCTTCATCCTTTTATGCCTTTTGTCACCGAAGAAATCTGGCAGAAATTTCCTAGAAAAACCAAAGAGCCGATTATTATTTCAAAATGGCCAAATTAAGAAAAAAACCAGGCCAGAACAATAAAAAGGCTTTGAAAAAAATCAAGCCTTGGATGGGTAATGGCATTGCCCGAATCAGGAGTTTAGGCAAACCCATGCCTTCAAGAGCAAGCAAAGGCAATCGCTAAAATTAGTCTACCCTCTCTGACCTTAATGAATAGAATATTATTCCGATATTGTCAGGGATTTGGGCCTCAGCAGAATTGGCTTTATGAGAAGCTGGCCTAATAATATGAAGAATTCCATTCTGGACAAAAATAAAATGTTTTTCTACTTCTCCCACATAGTTAATACCACCGCTGACGGTTAATTCAAGATATGTGTGCGAGCCTGTTTGATGTTCTACTACCCCATCGATTTTCCCTTCTTCAAAAAGGATGGGGATTTCGTCAAGAAATTTACCCTCTAGATAATCCTGATACCAAACTCTTCTTGACCCTCCCTGATAAAAATTTTCAACTGTATCAGCTTTTCTAAAAACAGAGGTCGAGTAATCCCAAAGCTCTGTGGCATCAGCGTCGTTTTGAATAGTAAATTCTGAACCAGTATAGCGGAAAGAATATTCTGGGAGTAAAGAAAGAGTGGTCTTTACTCCAAAATCAGGATCTGTTGCTGTATATTCCTGCCAATCATCAGGAATAGAAATTGGCTGGGAAGTTCCCTCCTCCAAAAACTTAAAAGTTGAGAGGATGAGGTTATGGGTACTAAATTCTGCTTGTTCCTCTAAGTTAATACCATAGATTTCAACGACATAGCTACTCGAAGCAATAACAGTCCTTCGGGTTGGAAATTCCTTCTCGCCCCTAGTTTCAGTATAGTCACACTGAAAAGCTAGTTGGTTATTGATTGCCATTGTCCTTTCATTAGAAACTGTAAATTTGAGAGCATATTTCTCAGCATATTCTTGGGAAGATAAATTTTCCTTATTCTCGTAGCCCAATATCTGAATCACTATTGAATTTAACCTTAGCCCAGCCGCCTGCCATTCCTCAGCAGAAATGTCAGTTGTTTCTCCTACCTCAAACAATTCGCTTCCTTCTGGATACTTAATCAAATATCCATATTTCGTATTCGTATAAGTCTCCCAACTAGCCGTTGGATC
>CAYFQP010000036.1:0-4185 GCA_964345375.1 uncultured Gammaproteobacteria bacterium
CGGCTTGCGAAGATGATCCCCATTGGTCCTCAGGGATTTAAAATCACCATTGATCGGGCTCTTGAAACCAATCAAGATTTGAAAGTGGCCTATGATAATGAGGAAGATACTAGGAAGATTTTGGATTTGGCCAAGAAACTTGAAGGCGTGGCCAGACAATATTCAACTCACGCTGCTGGTGTGGTTATTGGTGATCGAGAGTTAACTGATTATACTCCGCTTCAGTTTGATAGTAAGAAAGAGAAAATCATTACCCAATATGATATGAGAGCTTTGGACTTGAATGCGGCTGACAACGAACGAGCCCTTGGTCTCTTGAAAATGGATTTCTTGGGTTTAAGAAACCTGACAATTCTTTCTAAATCAGCTGAATTTGTTCAGGCCACAGAAGGTAAAAAAATCGATATCTCCGAGATTCCCCTTGATGATGAGAAGGTTTACAAGATGATCTCGGCTGGAGAAACAACTGGTGTTTTTCAATTAGAATCAGCGGGAATGAGAAGAGTAGCCCGGCAATTAAAACCAAATAGATTTTCTGATATTTCAGCGATGGTCGCTCTTTTTCGGCCTGGCCCAATGGAATGGATTAACGAGTTTATTGCGGGGAAGAACGATCCTTCTCGAGTTCACTATCTCCATAAAGACTTAAAAGATATTTTATCTGAAACTTATGGGGTAGCGGTTTACCAAGAACAGTGTCTCCAAATTGCGGTTGATTTTGCTGGTTTTAACTGGGGAGAAGCTGATGGTTTAAGGAGAGCGATTGGTAAGAAAAAGAGAAAGATTATGGAAAGACAGAAAGTAAAGTTTATTAAAGGAGCAATGAAAAAAGGTTATAAAAAGGAAATCGCTGAGAGGGTCTTTTCCTTAATCGAGAGATTTGTTGGTTATGGGTTTAATAAAGCCCATTCAACTTCTTACGCGATGATTGCCTATCAAACTGGTTGGATGAAAGTTAATTATCCAGTCGAATTTATGGCCGCTTTTCTGACGGCTGAGGCGGGTAACACCGACAAAGTTGCCTTAGGGGTTGAAGAGTGCCGCCGAATGGGCATTAAGGTTTTTTCGCCAGACATCAATACTTCTCAAGTTGGCTTTAGTATTGAAGATACTCAAGAGTCTTTGAATGGTAAAGGGGTTCGTTTTGGCCTTTCGGCAATCAAAAACGTGGGTAAGGCGGCGATTGAGGCGATTTTAAAGGCCAGAGAGCTAGGAGGCGATTTCTCTTCTTTGTCTGAGTTCTGTCAACGGGTAGATTCTCAGAAAGTCAATAAAAAAGTGGTTGAGTCTTTAATTAAAGTTGGGGCCATGGATCGATTTGGTCCCCGGGCAGCTATGTTGACTGGGTTTGATCGAATTAGAGCCAGAAGTGAGGTTGAGCAACGTCGGCGGGCTAATGGTCAAATGGCAATCTTTGACCAGAAAATTAAGCAAAAAAAGACTAGTCCTAAAGACGAATTGCCAGAAATTGAAGATTTTTCCCGGAGTGAACGGTTGAATCTGGAAAGAAGCCTTCTTGGCTTTTATTTGAGCGAGCATCCCCTGACTTCAGTCATGGCTTTAATTGGTGATGAAATTAGCCATAAAATCTATGAGCTTTCTCCTGAGCTAATGGTAAATGAAAGAGTCAAGATTGGTGGGATGGTGACTTCAACCAGAATTGTCTTGACTAGGAATGGAGGAGCAGAAATGGCTTTTGCGAGCATTGAGGATGGAACAGGTAAGTTAGAAGTCGTTGTCTTTCCTCGAGTCTATGAGACGACCAGACCATTATGGATTAAGGACCAAATGGTTCTGGTTGAAGGCCGGCTTGATTCAAGAGAAGACAATCTTAATCTTTTAGTTGAAAATGTTCAGCCAATTTCAGCAGAGACAAAAGCTAATGAAAAATATGATTTTAAGATTCAGATACCAAGAAGAATTAGTTCAAGTAAGTTAGTTCAAATTAATAAACTACTTAAAAGTGCTCCAGGAAAAGACAGAGGGGTTTTAATCTTTAATAGTGAAAGAGGTAAGAAAAAGCTGGCTTTGACTTTTGGAGTCAAGTATGGAAAAAGATTAGAAAAAAAGATTAGAGAGATTATTAAGTCTTGAGTAGCTTTAAAAAATAAGTAGTAACTTCTCAAAACAAGTGATACAATTTTGTTGTGGACTACTATACTCTTAAAATCTGTGGGATTAGTCGTAAACTACCGATTGTTTCTTTAGGGCCAAAATTGAAAATTGCCTCTTTTAATCTCCTTGGCGACGGAGAATTGGTTGATAAATTGGCTGAAGAGCTTGCCGACAAACTTAAAAAAGAGAAATTTGATTACTTAGTTGGCCCAGAAGTTAAAGTCGTTCCTTTGCTTCAAGTCATGGCTAAGAAACTCAATAAGCCCCGTTATATTATTTTAAGAAAGAATATTATGGGATACATGACTAAACCAGTGACCAATAAATCAAAACCTAATTTAGTCATCAACGGACCTGATGCTCAGATTCTAAAAGAAAAAAAAGTGATTATTGTTGATGATGTTGTTTCGACTGGAAGGACCATCAGGGTAGTTGAAGAAATAATGAAAATGGTTGGTGCTAAAGTAGTCAAAACCTTGGCCGTTTTTAAACAAGGTGATGAGGAAATTAAAGTCCCTTTTACTTATTTAGGTAAATTGCCCCTTTTTAAATAAAATTGGGTCTTGACAATTTGTGAAAAATGTCATAATTTGAAAATATCAGAACAATATCACTTTGCCGAGGTGAAAATGAAGGATAAAATGGCTAAGAATTTTTTGATTTTTGTTTCTATTAAAAGTTCTTAAGAATTAAGAAGCGCCTAAAGCGGCGCTTTTTTAGTTTTTACAGCCCTTTGACATTCGCAGCCAACAAAACCAGAAGAAGTAAGGAGTGGGGAAAAGAAAAGGGGGAAAGATGAAAAAGCTTCTACTTCTTGTTCTCGGGTTGACCATCATCTGTTTGGTGGGCGTGGGCTGCTCAGCAGTTCAACTAGAGCCCGCCACAGAGGAAGAGGTCATAAAGGTAGCCTTCGTGTACGTAGGCCCCATTGGAGATCATGGCTGGACCTTCGCCCATGATGAGGGCCGTCTGTACTTGGAGGAGCATGTCGACAACGTGGAAACCACATATCTAGAGAGCGTCTCGGACGTTGATGCCGAGGCCAGGATCCGTGACCTGGCAGAGCAAAGCTACGACGTGATCTTCACGACTAGCTTCAGTTTCCGCGACGCCACGGCTGCAGTGGCCCCTGACTATCCCGACGTGGTCTTCGAGAACTGCTCAGGTTTCTTGACGGCCGATAACATGGGCTCGTACTTTGGCCGCATGTACCAAGCCAAGTACTTGGGAGGGAAGGTCGCGGGTCTGACCACTCAGAACAACAAGGTTGGCTACGTGGCGCCTATTCAGATACCGGAGATCATCCGGCTGATCAACGCTTGTACCCTTGGCGCCCGAGCCGTGAACCCTGAGGTGGAGATGGAGGTCGTCTGGATCGGCAACTGGTTCGATCCGCCGGCTGAGACAGCGGCAGTGGAGTCAATGGTCGCTGCCGGCGTAGACGTCATCTTCACCGGTACTGACACCACCGTGCCCGTGGTGACGGCTGATGAGCAGGGCGTCTGGTCATTAGGATATGACAGCTGCGAGAGCTGCAATGCCGCTCCGGAGACGTGCTTAACCACTCCTTGCTGGAACTGGGGGCCTACCTACGCGGCCAGAGTCGAGGCGGTGCGTGACGGTACCTGGACGCCACAGGCCACCTACGACAGCATGGCCGATGGGATTGCGGTTCTGACCGAGCTAGGCCCAGCGGTTCCTGAGGGTGCACAGGAGGCCGTTGATGCAGGTTGGCCTGGTGACGACGTGTTCTGCGGTCCAATCTACGACAATCACGGCGAGCTAAGAGTGGCTGAAGGTGAGTGCATGACCGACTTAGAGTTGATCTGCTTTGACTGGTACGTGGAGGGGGTCAACTCCGAAGTCCCGGAAGGCGTAGGTTGCGAATAGTTTCTTAAGGCGGGGGATTTATTCCCCACTCCGGTCCTCCGCCTAACCCACTTTTTCTTGAAACTTAAGCCTCCCTGTTATAAAATTCTCTTATATGGCAAATCAGGCAAAATTTAATGACCAGGTTTTCAATGTTGGTGACCAGGTTAAGGTTCACCTCAAGATTCTTGAAGAAAAAAA
>CAYFQP010000037.1:0-2488 GCA_964345375.1 uncultured Gammaproteobacteria bacterium
GCATGACCTAATTCACAAATCTTTCGGACCAAAACCATTTTTTCTTCCAAAGACTTATCAATCTTCTTTTTTTCTAACTCAGGCCAATCTTCTAAATGAACTGATTCTTGATCAGTTAAGTTCTTAAAAATTTCTTCAGATAAGAAGGGAATTATTGGCGCCGTTCTCTTGGAGAAAACTAGCAAAACATGATAGAGGGTCGCCAGGGCTTGTTTATCTCCTTGCCTGAATCTATCTCTTGATCTTCTGATATACCATTTTGAAAGATCATTGACAAACTCAAAAATCTGGCTAACTGACTTGGGCACATTATAACTATCAAGATGATGAGCAAATTTCTTTGTTGACGACCAAAGACGGCTTTCTATCCATCTGTCCAAAACATGACTTGCTTTCTGAGAAGACTGGCTTGGCCGCCATTGATTAAGCCTAGCAAAAGTAATAAAAAATCGAAAGCTATTCCAGGCTGGAATAAGAATATCTCTAACCTGACTTTTAACTCCTTCCTCAGAGACATTAATATCTTCACCCGCCATGACCTGGCTTCCCATTAAATAAAGCCTTAAAGCGTCTCCTCCATGCTCTTCAAGGATTCTCTTAGGATCCGGGTAATTACCAAGCGACTTACTCATCTTTTTACCATCGCTTCCCCAAATCACTCCAGTAACAATAACATTCTTAAAACAAAGACTCCCCATCAGAGCATTAGAAAGTAAATGTAGATAATAAAACCAGGCTCTAAGTTGGCCCGTGTACTCGGCAATAAAGTCGGCTGGAAACCCTTTTTTAAACTCTTCTTTATTTTCAAAAGGATAATGCCATTCACCATAAGGCATTGCTCCTGACTCCATCCAACAATCTAAAACCTCAGGAACTCGTTTAGCTTTCTTAGTACATTTTTTACACTTAATAGTAATCTCATCAATCTCTGGGCGATGTAAATCTTTAAGCTTTTGCCCTGAAGCTTTCTCGATTTCTTTAATTGAGCCAAAAACATATCTTTCCCCACATTCACACTCCCAAACCGGCAAAGGCACACCCCAATAACGAGTTCGAGAAATACACCAATCAGGAGCCACCTCTAAATTATATTGAAACCTTCCGTGTTTAAAATGCTTAGGAAACCAATTAATCTCTTCATTGGTTTTCAACATCTTTTTTCTCAATAAATCTACTTTGACATACCAGGCTTCCTGAGCTTTATAGAGTAAGGGTGCCTGACAACGATAACAGAAGGGATAACTGTGGGTAATCGTCTCTTCTTTAAATAATAATCCTCTTCTTTTAAGATCGGCAATAATCTTAGGATCAGCATCTTTAATAAAAATTCCGGCCCAGGGTTTCACTTTTTTAACTAATTTTCCTTCTTCATCAACCGAATCAGCCATGGTCAAACCGAACTTATTACCAAGCTCGGTGTCTTCTTCTCCAAATCCTGGAGCAATATGGACAACGCCGGTTCCTTCCTCCATGGAAACAAAATCAGCTGGATAAACCTGATGATCGTTTTTACCTCCTTTGAAAAAACTATAAAGAGGCTCAAAACTCAAACCAACCAGCTCTGAGCCTTTAAACTTCCTAATAATCTTAGTTTTTTTATCGAAAAAGGCATCAAACCTCTTTTTTGCGAGAATAAATTTCTCGCCATCTTTTTCAACT
Source organism: uncultured Gammaproteobacteria bacterium (assembly GCA_964345375.1). Taxonomy (GTDB): domain Bacteria; phylum Patescibacteriota; class Microgenomatia; order CAYFQP01; family CAYFQP01; genus CAYFQP01. The sequence continues at coordinate 1,660 of CAYFQP010000037.1, forward strand.
TCAAGGTAATCTTGTTTAGGATCAACTGCTAAGGCAAAATTAGCTGGTAAAGTCCAAGGTGTTGTTGTCCAGGCAAGGATATATTGATTCTTATTTTTAACCTTAAATTTAATCGTAATTGCTGGATCTTGAATATCTCGATAAGAACCTTCATCCATGGTGATTTCGAATTTAGAAAGAGGAGTTGAACAACGAGGGCAAAATAAGGAAACTCTTTTTCCTTTATAAATTAAGCCTTTATCATATAAACTCTTAAAAACCCAAAGAACTGTTTCCATATAAGATAAATCCATGGTTTTATAAGCATTCTTAAAATCAACCCATCTCCCTACATGATCCACGTACCATTCCCATTCAGCTGAGGTTTTGCTGACAAATTTACGGCATGCCTCAACAAATTTACCGACGCCCAATTTTTCAATATCTCGTTTGGACTTAAGGCCTAGAAGAGTCTCAACCTCATTCTCAGCTGGTAATCCATGACAATCCCATCCCCAAACTCTCCTGACTCTCTTTCCCTTCATTGTTTGATAACGAGGAATAACGTCTTTAGCAATGCTTGAGAGAAGCGAACCATAATGAGGCAAACCAGTAATAAAAGGAGGACCGTCATAAAAAGAATAAATCTTATCCTTTGGTCTTCGCTCCACTGACTTTTCAAAAATCTTCTTTTCTTTCCAAAACTTAAGAATCTTCTCCTCTAACTTAGAAAAATCTGGTTTAGGCTCAACTGGTTTAAACATGTTTAACTTATTTTACTCCAAGTGAATCAAGCTGTGCTTATTTTAAACTAAAAATCCCTTCTTGAGAAGGGATAACTGGCCAATTA
>CAYFQP010000038.1:0-5988 GCA_964345375.1 uncultured Gammaproteobacteria bacterium
ATGCCTGATTTATACGTTTCCAAAGACAAAAAAAAGCCAACTAAGCCTAAGAAAAAAGAAAAAGAGGTTAAGAAAAAAGATCTCGGAAAAACAACCAGTCCGATTTCTGCTTTTGCCCCCAAACCTAAGAGAGTTCAATTTGAAACTCAGGCTGAAGAAGAGGAAATAATTCTTCTTTTAAGAAAACACTGGGTGACTAATGTTCCCTGGATTGTCTTAGGCTTTTTCTTTATCTTGGCTCCTTTAATTCTCCGCTGGTTCCCTCTTCTGAGAGAATTACCGGTTCGCTATCAATTAATGGGAGTGATTATTTGGTATTTGCTGACAACGATTATTATTTTTGAGAGGTTTTTGACTTGGTATTTCAATGTCCACATTATCACTGATGAGAGAATCGTTGATATCGATTTCCATAACCTGATTTACAAGGAAGTTTCTGACGCTAAGATTGATAAAATCCAGGATGTCACCTACCGAGTTGGAGGAGCAATCCGGACTTTATTTCACTATGGTGATGTTTATATCCAAACAGCCGGAACAGAGCCAAACTTTGATTTTTTAGCTGTCCCCAAGCCTGAACAAGTAGTCAAGATTCTAGATGAAATGAGAGAGGAAGAAGAAAAGGAGTTTCTTGAGGGAAGGGTAAGATGAACACTCCTGACTTGAGCCAATTGATTCAATTACTCCTCAGGATCCAATTTTGGGACGTGGTTAAAGTTTTAGTTTGCTTTGCTCTTTTTATCTATGTTTTGGTTGCCCTGGTAGTTGTCAAGCAAGTTCAGATGATGATCGAGGTACTTGACGGAGAAATTAACTCTGTTCTTAAAAGTGTGGCTTTATTCCATCTCTTAGGAGCAATTTTAGTTTTCTTGATTGCCTTACTAGTTCTCTAAATTTCAGATGGATGAGTTAAGTATTAAAACTGCTAAACTAGTTGGTACCCCCAACCAACATTCTTGGTCTCAAGTTCACAGTTTTATCCCTGAGGAAAAAGAGAAAAAAGAAAAAAGGGGTCATCTTCTAGCCATTCTTTCTTTTTCTGGCGAAGAAGGGATCGAAGCAGTAACCACTGGCCGAGAAATTCTCGCTCGCCTACACGAAGAATATTATGGCGAAACAGAAACCAAGGCTTTTGAGCGTTTAGCTCAAGCCGTCAACAAGGTTGACGAGGAATTCACTCAGCCAGGAAGGAGCTTGGAGATTATTGCCGGAGCAATAATTGGTAAGATTGCTTACCTGGTAGTTAAGGGAGAAGGAAGAATTTTATTAAAGAGGAATAGTGCTTTTCAGACTTTGATTAAAGGCCAAAAAGAGAAGTTAGAGACTGCCAGTGGTTTTGTTAAAGAGGGCGATTTACTTTTTTTAGGCTCTGGGTTGTTATTTCAAGTTTTACCTGAGGGCAGACTTCGGGCCGCTCTAGGAAGTGAAATGCCTGGGGAGGTGGTTGAGGCAATTGCTCCCACTGTTCTTGGTCAGAAAAAAATGGCCCGGGCCGCCTGTCTAGTAGGCTTGGTTGAAGGAAGAGGGGAACCCCAAGAGGAGGTTGAAGAAGTTGAGGAAGTTGAGGCCAAAACAGCCAAACCAAAGCCAGCCATTCAACCCGTCCCCAGCTTAAAAGAAAACCTCAAGTCTCGGTTAAGCCAGCTTTCTTCTCGGTTTCCTCAGCGGATTGGCCGGGTTTATGTTCGCCATAAAGAAAGAGAGGCCAAGCAGAAAAAGACGATTTTAGCCATAGCCGTGATTTTAATTGTCCTTTTAGGAATCAGCTTCTTTTTTGGTTCCAAGAAGAGAGAAGCAAGTCAGCGGAAACAAAAATTTGATCAGCTTTACGTCCAAATTGAAGAGGCGATTAGAGAAGGTGAGGCCTTGAAAGAGCTAAACCCGATTAAAGCCAAAGAAACCCTTTTTCAGGCAGAAAATTTATTGACTGAGCTTGAAGAACTGGAGGTTGAAGAAACCAGACTTGAGGAAATAAAAACCCGACTTGAGCAAGTCATCAGCCAGGTAGTCAGAGAACACGAATTAGCTGAGGTGCCAGTTTTCTTTGATCTCAGTTTGGTCAGGGATCAAGGTCGGGGAGAAGAAATGGCTCTTTACCGGACTAAAGGAGTGATTTTAGATCCTCAAGAAGAGCGACTTTTTGGTTTTGATTTAACCAGAAAATCAATTGAAGTTCTGGCTGGCGGTGATGACTTAAAAGGAGCGAGTTTAGCGACAATTTATGATGACCGAGCCTATGTTTTGACCGAAGAGGGGATTGTTGAGGTCCAAACAGAAAATAAAAGAACGAATTTGGTGATTGAAAAAGACGAGGATTGGGGAGAAATTTTAGCAATTGGCGCTTATGGTGGTAATTTATATCTCGTCGATAAATCAGGCATGATTTGGCGCTATCCAGCCACCGAGACAGGCTTTGGGACAAAACAAGAATGGTTTGGTAGTGGTGTTTCGTCTGATCTATCCGAGATCGTCTCCATGGCCATTGACGGTTCAATTTGGCTTCTAGATAAAGATGGTCGTCTTTTTAAATACACCCGGGGAGCACCAGACGCTTTTGGTTTTTCTGGTTTGGACAAGGATTTAGTTTCTCCCCGAGCTCTTTATGCTGATGATGAAACAGAAAATCTTTATCTTCTTGATCGAGGCAATTCCCGGATCTTGGTGGTGGCTAAATCAGGCGAATATCAAGACCAATATCTTTGGCCAACAATTAGCCAAGCCACTGATTTGGTGGCTAATGAAGCCGAGAAAAAACTCCTTCTCTTAGTCAATGACAAGGTTTATGAAATCGGATTAGAATGAGAGTTGTCAATAGGCGAGCCAAACATGACTATCAGCTCTTTAATAAGTTTGAAGCCGGAATTGTTTTAACTGGTCCGGAGGTGAAGAGTGTTTTAGAAGGAAAAATTCATTTAGAAGAAGCTTACGCAAGGATTATTAAAGGCGAACTCTTTCTTGTTAACGCCCATATCCATCCTTATCGGTTTGCTGATACCCGTCAGCTTGACCCTCGGAGAACCAGAAAACTTCTCATCCATAAAAAAGAATTAATCTCTTTAGCCTCAAAAATAAAGCAAAAAAATTTGACCCTGATCCCGGTAGCGTGCTATAATAAAGGCCGAAAAATCAAGCTCGAGTTAGCCTTAGCCAAGGCTAAGAAAAAGTATCAGAAAAAAGAGGCGAAAAAAAGAAAAGACATTGATCGAGAGATTGAACGAGCTTTAAAAGAAAAACAATAATTTTGGGGATGCGCAGTTTCGACGGAATAGCTCTTTAAAAAACGGCAAGCCGAGTTTGACCAAAACTCGGAAAACAGGGTCAAAAAAATAAACGACAGCAAAACACTTGCTGTTAACTACGTGATCGCTTAAAAGCTTTTCGTAGTTCGCTGGTAAAATTCTCTCCTGTTGGGATTTTATCGGTGTCAACCAAGACAGGATGCAGAAAATAGAGGTTTGATTCACCTCCTTTTCCTAAGTTCTAACGAATCTAGCCTTAGCTCTCCTGTCAATTGGATTAAGTTAAGGTGAAATTTAAGAATTGACTAAGCTTGTAGAAGTTTTTTAGAGAATATTTCGGATCCGGGTTCATTACCCGGCATCTCCACAGATAGAAACCCGCTTTGAGCGGGTTTTTTGTATTATAATCATTTCAATGCCCCTGGACCTTATTTTTCCTAAAAAATGTCTTGGTTGTGGCCAAACAGGCAGTTATTTCTGTTCTTCTTGTCTGAATCTTGTTTCTTTAGAGCCAAGACGGATTTGTCCAGTTTGCTTAAAGCCTTCACTTGATGGCTTAACCCATCCGAGATGTCGCCGACCTCATGGCTTAGATGGTTTGACCGCGGTTTTTGCTGATAAAGGAGTGATTAGAAAAGCAATCAGAAAACTGAAATACAAGTTTGTGACCGATTTAGCCTCTAATTTAGTTGAGCTTTTTCTGAGTTTTTGTGGTGAGGATAGGGTTTTTAGCAATCTTTGTTGCCAAGAAAATCTTTTTCTTGTTCCTCTTCCTCTTCATCCTTCAAGAAAACGTTGGCGGGGATTTAATCAGGCCGAGCTTTTAGGCAAGATGATTAGTTCAAACTTAGACTTGGTTTTTGAGCCAAAAATTTTAAGAAGAAAAAAGAAAACTCAACCCCAGGTTGGCCTGAGTCAAAAAGAATTTAGACAAAATCTCAAAGGAGCTTTTGAGTTAAATCCTGATTATTCCTTTCCAATTGCTGACAATCGATTTATTCTCTTTGATGATCTCTGGATGAGGGGAATAACCCTTAAGGAAGCCACTAAGGTTTTAAAGAGAAACAGAGCCAAGGAAGTTTGGGGCTTAACCATTGCTCGCTAGCTGGCAGAGTCATCCTTGACATGATATAATTGAGGCTATAAGGAGGGTGAGCCAGACGGTCAAGGCAGCGGTTTGCTAAACCGTACAGGGGCAACAAACCTCTGAGTGGGTTCGACTCCCACACCCTCCGCTCATTGGAAGGGTGCCGGAGTGGCTTAACGGGCTGGTCTTGAAAACCATGCGATTCTTTAAAGGATCACGTGGGTTCGAATCCCACCCCTTCCGCTTTTTTATGCTATAATTTTTCCAAAAGGACTTAGATTATGCCTGCTCAAAAGAAGACAACCAAACCTAGCACCTTGAAACAAGAAGCTCAGCCAGTGGAAGTGGTTCCGGTCAAAGAATTGAAGACTCTTTTAACCTGGAAAGCACCAGTTCGGCCTTTTAAGCAAAGGACAAGAGAGTTCTGGACAACTGCTGGTTCAATTGCTTTTCTCTTAGCAATTATTCTCTTTTTTATCAGGGAATGGGTCTTGATTATTGTTATTATTGCCGTCATGTTTGTTTATTATGTTCTCTCTAATGTTCAACCCGAAGAGATTGAACATTCGATTACTAATCAGGGCGTCCGCTTTGCTGGCCGAGATTATTCCTGGGAGAATCTGGTTCAGTTCTGGTTTTCTGAGAAGTTTGGCCAAAAAATTCTTAATCTTCAAACAAGGATGGTCTATCCTGGCCAACTCCAAATGCTCTTAGGCCAAGCAAAAGAAAAGGAAATTGAAGAAATTCTTAAGAAATATCTTCCTCAGGAAACTCCTGAACCAACGGTTTTAGAAAAAACAACTGATTGGTTCAGTAAAAAGGTACCCCTGGAGACTAGTTAAGCACCCGTAGTTCAACGGATAGAACGCTTGGTTGCGGACCAGGAGGTTGGGGGTTCGATTCCCTCCGGGTGCACCAAGGAGAGGTGGCAGAGTGGCTTATCGCGATCGCCTCGAAAGCGATTCGGGAAGAAATTCCCACGTGGGTTCGAATCCCACCCTCTCCGCAGGAACGCCCTCGTAGCTTAATGGAAAAAGCAGTGGCTTCCGGAGCCAAAGATTGGGGGTTCAAGTCCCTCCGAGGGCACAATGAAAACCCAGAAAGTTAAACGAGAATTCTCAGCCGGAGGAATTGTTTTTAAAAAGAAAAATGATCAGATTCTTTGGCTTGTTATTCAACCAGAAGGAGGTGGCCATTGGAGTCAAGGCCGCTGGCAATTTCCTAAAGGAATAATTGAGGAAGGAGAAAAAGCCCAAGAAACGGCTGAAAGAGAGGTTGAAGAAGAAGCAGGCATTAAGGTCAAAGCAATCAGAAAAGTTGATGACTTAAGGATCTTTTTCTTTGACGAAAAAAAGAATAGGATTTTAAAGACAATAAGCTTGTTTTTAATGTCTCACCAAGGCAAGGGAAAAAGAAAAGAGGACCAAGAAAAAATTGCTGAAATTGCCTGGTTGCCCTATAAAGAAGCGCATCAGAAACTAACTTTTGATACCGAAAAAAAGGCTTTAGAAAAAGCAAAAAAAGTCCTAGAAGAAACTGAAAAACAACCGAGTTTACTTTAAGGAGAGGTGGCAGAGCGGTTTAATGCGCACGCTTGGAGAGCGTGTATGGCTGAAAGGTCATCGCGGGTTCGAATCCCGCCCTCTCCGCAGAGATAGTTTT
>CAYFQP010000039.1:0-7246 GCA_964345375.1 uncultured Gammaproteobacteria bacterium
GTTAAACCATCTAAGTCATTCTCTAGTCCATAAAAGATAACGGCTGATAGAGCAATTCCCGGCAGGGGTAAAAGGAAAAGAAGAAAAACCCTTAAAGCCACTAATGGATCCACGTTCCAATCATATCATAAACTAAAAATTTTAAGTGGATTTAATTTTATGAGGAAATAATCTATAATAACCCTTGTTCCCTTCCTGCCTCCAATTTAGCAATGACCGAAAGACTTTCACGAGAAGAAAAAGACAGGATATACCAAGAAGGCGTTGAACTTCTTCCCGAATATGGCTGGCCTGCTTGGCCGCCGAAGGAAGTACCACCATTAGAAAAATGGTGGGAAGAGGAAATTATAGTCCTCCCTAGCTCAAAAAGACATTTAGAACAACCTCCATATATGAAAATATTTGAGATCACCGGTTCGCCTCAGTCAGGCAAAGATACCCTTCAAAGAAAGGCCGATCAGCAACTATATTCAATCTTTAAAAAGAACGGCATCGACTTGCATATCTGGTCCGAAATTTTTAAATCAACAGGCCGCGCGTTTATAAATCTTCCCCCTCCTTCTATTGGTGGGCCTGAGGTTGACGACTTTATGGTCTTTAGTTATCCCCATAATAAAAAGGATTGGCTCAATAATCTCTGGATGCAATTTGTTAAACTTCTTTATTGGGAGGCTTGGATAGATGTCATTCAGACTAGTCCAGAATCTCCACAAGCTTTCATGGGTAGCCGAGGATTGACAGATGTCTTAATCTGGCTTTATGCTCTAACTGCCCATCAAGGAGACAAAAAATTCTCGATTCCTTCTGACTTTCGAGAAATCCTCGACTTCAATCCTTCTTTAGCCAGGGCTCAGGCTGGAATAAGCAACATTGATGCAATAGTTCTGATGGGGATTAGCCAACGAGAGGCAAAAAAACGGCGAGAACAAGCAGGGAAAACAGATCCGGGTCACGTCACTGATAGTCCTTTTTTCAACGACCTTAATGCCTGGTACAGCCATTTAGTCAAAGAGGTTCTACCTCAATGGCACGAGTCTTGGGGAACAGGCTACCTCATCCTCAATGGAGAGGATCCCTTAGACAAAAATGTAAGGCGTCTTACCAGCTTCATCAGGTGGGCAAGTTAAGCTATAATTCTAGAAACCTAAACTTCTCAATCCTTACTCCAAAATCACCTTCAATCTCGGTGAGTCGAGATAGGCTGGCGTGCCAGTTGAAGATTTTGCCTGAACTCGGTAAAGATTATTTCCCCGCCAAATAGCTAAATCAACCGAGCGGTTTAACTCCGAAGTACCCGAATCAGTAAAAAGCTCACTGAAATCAACTGCTCTTTTATTAGTGTCATCATAAAGTCTTGTATAAACTTTATTCCCAGCTAAAAATGAACGCAAGGAAATCTCCCAACGAACACCTATTGCTGTCGGATAATCAGCTAAGTCAAAATAAAAATCAGTCCCCGGAATATCTGTCCAATCAACAGCACTAGTCGAACTTGAACCGCCAATGGTAAGATAAGCAACTTTTGAGCTTGGAGTTGGTTGAGCCTGAACAATTGTCTCTTGAGCCGCGGGTGTTGGCAGACCGCTAATTGCTTCATTAATTTTTTGATCAATGTAACTTAAACATTCCTCAGAGCATCCCTCAGGTGGAGTAATCTGACTGGTAGTTAAAGTCGGCGTCGGGGTTGAAATTATTTTCTCTTCCTCTTCTTGTTCCTCAACAATCGGTTCTTCTCTTCTTTGATTAACCCAAATAAAATCTAAAACCAAGAGATTGACCACTATTAAAGCACCAACTCCTATTATTAAAACTTTTAATCTATTTTCCATAGGTAGATTACACTTTAACTATTTAAACTAAGTCTTTTTGACAACTGTTCCTCCAGCGGTATCCTCGAGTTTGAAACCTTTCTCCTCCACCTCTTTCCTTATCTCGTCTGCTTTTTGCCACTCTCTTTGTTTTCTTAATGCCTCTCTTTTCTCTACTAGGTCTTCCACTTCTTTAGGAGTTTTAAATTTAGTGATTTCTCCTAACTTTAATCCCAAAACCTGGTCAAAATCCAAAATCAAATCCAGTTTCTCCTGACTGGAAACGCTTGACTTGGCCAACTGCCAAACCACCGCTAGAGCTTGAGGAATATTTAAATCTTGATTAATTGCTGTTAAGAATTCTTTTTTATACTGGGCCACTTTTTTCTCGTCTTCCTCGGTCAGAGTCTTTCTTCCTTGTTCGGCTCGCCAAGAAGCAATCAATTCTCTCAACTTATCCAGAGAAACGGCCGCGCTTTTTAAGGCTTTTTCAGTAAATTTTAATCCTTGGCGATAATGAGAAGTGAGGATAAGATAACGCAGGGCTAAAGCGTCATAACCTCTTTCAACCAAGTCGGTCACTAAAATAATGTTGCCTAGACTCTTACTCATTTTCTCATCTTTTAAAACTAGCCAGCCATTATGGAGCCAGTAATTGGCTGTCTGTTGACCAAAAGCACCATAAGCCTGGGCAATCTCATTAGTATGGTGAACCGGAATGTGCTCAATCCCGCCAGTATGAATATCAAACTTTTCACCTAAATACTTAACCGACATGGCCGTACATTCAAGATGCCAACCAGGAAAACCTCTGCCCCAGGGGCTACCCCATTGCATCACGTGCTCAGGCTGATTAGTTACCCAAAGAAGAAAATCCCAGGGTTGTTTTTTCTCAGGATCAACCTCAACTCGAGCACCTGGCCGTTGTTTTTCCAAATCTAGACGAGCGAATTTAGAATAATCAGGAAACTTCGAAGTATCAAAGACGAGTCCGGTCTTGGTTCTATAAGTAAAACCGTTGGCTTCCATCTTCTTAATCAAATCAATTTGTTCTTGAATATGCTCAGTCGCTCGACATAAAACATCAGGCTTTTGAATATTAAGCAGCTCCATACTTTCTAAGAATTGTTTAATGTATTTCTCGGCCAAGTCATAAACAGAAAGGCCTTCTCTTTTCGCTCCTACCTCCATCTTGTCTTCACCATAATCTTCATCTGAAGTCAGATGGCCAACATCAGTAATATTCATCACCCAGTTTGCTTTATAACCCAAATATTGAAAAACTCGGACCAGAGTATCCCATTGAACATAGGCATACATATGGCCAATATGCTGGTTCCAATAAACCGTCGGGCCACAAGAATAAATCCCCACTTCTCCTTCTTTAATTGGTTTGAATTCCTCAATTTTTCTGGTTAAGGTGTTATAGAGTTTCATCCGCTTGGTCCTTTAATTCTAATCTCTTTAGTGCCGGCTTTACGCCTTGCTTGGGTTATGGCCGGAGGCTCTTCTTCTTTTTTCTTTTCTTTGAGCTGGACCACTTTTCTGCCTGCCTCAACGTCTTTCTTGACTTCTCTTCCTTCTGCTTCTTCTCTTTCCCTTTGTTTCTGAATCAGTCTGATTTCTTCTTCTAATTCTTTTATCCGCTGACTAGCTTCTGCTTTTCTCTTGGAGTTGGTTAAAGTTTCAGGTTGTTCTTGAGTTTCTTCTTTTGAAGGCTTTAAACCAGTTTGTTTGGCTGCCTCTTCAGTAAATTTAGCTGGACTAACTTCTCTGGTCGCCTTCTTAGCCTCCTCCTTAACCTTCTCAAAAGTATCACGGCTGATTTTCTTGGCTGGTTTCATTAATACTCTCTTCTCCCTTCAATTGCCCGACTCAAGGTGACTTCGTCAGCATATTCAATATCACCGCCAGTTGGTAATCCTTGACCCAATCGGGTCACTTTAAGTTTTGAATTTTCTGACTCTCTGATTTTTTTCTTAATATACATCGCTGTTGCCTCTCCCTCCATGTTAGGATTCATTGCCAAAATCACTTCTTTAATTTCAGAATTGTCTTCTTCAAGTCTCTCAAAAAGTTCTTTTAGATGCAACTCGTCTGGACCAATATTCTGTAAAGGATTAATCGCTCCATGTAAAACATGATAAACACCTTTATAACTACCACCTTTTTCTAAAGCCAAAACGTCTAAAGGCTGTTCAACCACACAAATCAAGCTTTTATCCCGATTATTATCACTACAAATCGGGCAAGGATCTTTCTCGGCCACATTTAGACAAATCGAGCAGAGAACCGTCTCTTTTTTCAAATTAGATAAAGCGCCGGCAAAATCATCAAGTTCAGATTGAGGGACATGAAGTAAATAAAAAGTCAACCGAGCGGCTGTTTTTGGTCCAATTCCCGGTAATCTCTCAAAAGCCTCAATCAGTTTTTTAATTGGCTTAGCTAAAACCATTAAGAAAATTATATCAGGCTGGAAGGTAAAATTCTAATCTGAAGTTTTCTCTCTAGCGTCTTTTCCTTTTTCCGTTTCTTACTCCATAAAAAGCAGTAAGTTACTTTCCTAATAATCCACCCAAACCTCCGCTCATTTCCTGAAGTTTACGAGCCGCCACTTCTTGAGATTTTTTAATCGCTTTGTTGAGGACATCCTTAAGTTTATTATCTTCTTGACCATTGATCTCAATTTTTTCTAGTTTTTGGTCACCAGTCATGATGATTTTAATATTATTTTCCTCAATCTCAATTTTTTCTTGGCTGAGAGCTTTTTGCATTTGCATTGCCTGGTCCCTCATTTTCTTCAATTCTTTTAACTGTTGGAATTTATCAAGCATGGTTAGAGGATAGACTATTTTTAATAAAGAGTCAACTATTCAACATTACCTGAGAAGATTTCTTTAGCTACCTCAATAATGTCCTGGTCAGTTGTTTCACCATTGCCAGGTGGAGCCACGCCTGGAGGAGGAGTAACAGAGACTGGTTTCTGGCTTTGTTTAACAACTGGTTCAGCTTTTTTCTTAATCTTTGATCTTTCACCTAAGAGAAATTTTATTTTAACCAAGCTTTGAAAAACTTCACTGGCGGCTTCTTCAACCAAACGGCGACACTTTTCTTGTTCTAACTTATCTTTATGAAATTTATAGAAGACTTCAACGGTTAGGACTTTACCGGCAATGGCCACTGGCCGGGTAGCTCTTAACAAGGCCTCAATCGAATGATTTTTAGGCCGAATGCAGACTAAAACATCTTGCCATTTCTGCTCAACCTCTGAAAGGTCAATTTTTCTGGTTGGATATTTAGATTGAGGACTGGATGAAACAGCTGCCTTTTCTTCTTTACCAACTGTTTCTCTCTTCATTTCTGTTTTCTCCTTCTCTTCTCTTTCTGTTAAAGAGATAACAGGCCTCTTTTCTTTCTCTCCCCATTCAATAATCGCCATTTCTAAGGGTAACTGGGGAATGATTGCTTCCTTTAATTCAAAACTCGCCCTAGAAAAAAGACTGATTAATCTTCTGATTTCTTGATTGGTGAGATTAAACTCTTCAGCCTCCTGACCATCAATCTCAATTCCATAATCTCTGAGTAATAATCCCCTTAATTCTTCTAATAATTGCTCTAAATAGAACCTTAAATTAGCGCCTGTCTCAACCAAGCGGTCAACTTCAGCAATTGCCTCTTTAATCTCTCTCTTAGCTAAAAAGCCAATCAGTTTGATGGGATCAAAGCCAACAGCCTGACCGAGAACTTCTTTAACTGTTTCTAAATCAATTTCTTTAGATTCAAAAGAAGCCTGTTCTAGAATTTTATTAGCATCCCGGAAACTACCATCAACTCGGCGAGCAATTTCAATCAATGCCTGTTTCTGAATCTTCAACTCTTCCTCTTGAACAATCTTTTCTAATTTGGCCACAATTTCTTTGATGGTTGGTCGTTTAAAATTAAATCTCAAACAACGAGAGATAATTGTTTCTGGCAGTTTCTCTGGAGCGGTGGTGCAAAGAATAAAAATGGCGTGCTTTGGCGGCTCTTCCAAGGTTTTTAAAAGAGCATTAAAAGCCTCGGTCGTCAACATCTGAACCTCATCAATAATATAGACTTTATAATCAGCCCTGGCTGGAGCCAGTTTAATCTTTTCTCTTAACTCCCGAATATCATCAATTCCTCGATTAGAAGCCGCATCAATTTCTAAAACATCAATGTTCGTTCCGCCAGTAATTGAAAGGCACTGTTCACATTGATTACAAGGCTCGAATTGCTTTTTGTTTTTTTTCTGACAGTTAACTGCCTTGGCGATAATCCGAGCCGCACTCGTTTTACCTGTTCCTCTTGGTCCAGCAAACAAAAAAGCATGAGGAATCTTGCCTGATTTCAAAACTTTTTTTAAGCCCTCACGAATGGCAATCAAATCAAGCTCTTCAATTTTCTGGGGTCGGTACTGAGCATTAAAATCAGTCATGATTTTCTCCTGATAAATGTTTTAACCCATGAATTACTAACTCATTAATTTTCTCACTGACTAACTTATTTTCTTCTCTTGCTTGGTCCCGAGCCAAAGGATAGCAGATAACAATGTCTCCTAACCTTAATTTACCATTAGGTCCTCGGGCCTCTTCCAAGGGAAAAGACAAAACATCAGTGATTTCGTCTCTTTTCCTAAAGTCTTTGTTAAGTTGCCTAATTTTCCGGCTGCCAACAATCGCAATGCTCACTTCTACCTCACTGAGCCCTTTTTCCTTAAGGAAACGATTGGCTGCCTGCCTTATCTTCGGTCGCTCAATCTTATAACGTGATTCTGAAGTAATTAAAACTGAAATCATGAAAATTTGTCAACCACATCTTAAGACTATCAAACTATATCAAAATTTGGGAAGGTTTAAATTAGGCCAGTTTTTCTTTAACTAATCTAGCCACCTCTGAGCCATCGGCTTTGCCTTTAACTTGCTTCATTACCTCTCCCATGACTTTACCGAAATCTTGAGGGCCTTTGGCATTGGTTTTCTTAATCAAATCACTAATAATTTTTTCTAATTCTTCTGAAGAAATCATTTGGGGTAAGTAGTTACTCAAAATTTCCTTTTCTTCCCTTTCTTTCTTAGCCAAATCATCTCGTTTTCCTTTTTGATAATTCTCAATTGCTTCTTTTCTTAACTTAATCTGCTTTTGAATAACACTAACCACTTCTTCATCAGTCAATTCACCTTTTTTCTCGATCTCTTTGTTATGAAGGGCTGAAAGAAGAAAACGTAAGACTGAAACTCTAACCGTCTCTTTCTTTTTAAGAGCTTGATTTAAATCAGTTTTAATCTTCTTTAAAAGCTCACTCATCTTGATGACCTGGGCTGTTGTCTCCTTTTCTTAAGTTTTTTGAGAACTTTTTCTCGCTCATATTTTTTTCTTGAAGGCTTAGTGTAATATTCTCTTTTTTTAATTTCACCAAT
>CAYFQP010000040.1:0-1869 GCA_964345375.1 uncultured Gammaproteobacteria bacterium
TGGAACGTGGATCCATTAGTGGCTTTAAGGGTTTTTCTTCTTTTCCTTTTACCCCTGCCGGGAATTGCTCTATCAGCCGTTATCTTTTATGGACTAGAGAATGACTTAGATGGTTTAACCCTAACTTTGATTTATCTTTTCAACAGCCTTATCGTTGTCACCGTCTTTAATCTTTTGCTTAAGTGGATTTTTGAGCGACCGAAGATTAAGAAAAAATTAATGAAAAAAACAAAAGAATGGAGAAAAAGGACAACCATTTATCTAGGCCATCATGGTCTTGCTTTAGGCTTAATGCTGGCCGCTTATTTTGTTGCCTGGTGGGCGGCTGTCTTAGGGGGAAGATTACTTGGAGTTAAGACAAGAACAATCATCTTGATGGCTGTTCTTGGAGACATCCTTTTATTTTTGACCCATTCAGCTATTGTCAAGGGAGTAATTACCATTTTTCCCAGAGACTTAAAATTTTATCTTCTTGGGATTGTCTTGATTACAATCCTCTCTGGTTATCTTCTTAAACAGGTTGCTAAGAAAATCGAAAGAGGAAGCTAGTTTTGCTATAATTACCCCAAAGAAAGAATGGACAGGCAGGAGATAACCATTGATGGAGTTTCCTACATAAGCTTAAATGATGCCGTAGAGATGTTGGGTTTACCCAAAAAGGAGGCGATTGAGTTAATGAAATTTCAAGGAGTCTGGCCGACAGCAATCTCTACTAAAATTGGACTTTCTCCAGAAACTTGTATAAGTAGAAGAACATCGTTGTTGGTAGAGCTAAAAGAAGCAGAAAATTTAGCAAGGATTTTTTCGAGGAATTAAGAGAGAAGAACTCTATTTATGAAAAGAAAAGAATTTCTCATTTATACTGGTCTTGGACTGCTTTTAGGGAGATGGTTTTGGCCGAGAATGACGGAGTGTTATGCAGTTGATTGTGAAAGGATTGACTCGACAACAAGGTATTTGTTGGGTGAGAGACCACGGAGAAGAAAAGATGAGATCCGGACACCCTTTTCTTTAGGAGAGATGAAAGAATTAGGTTTCCAAGAAAGAAAGGAATACTATTTAGGGCTTTTAAGACGAACGTTTCATTCACCATACTCTGTTTTTACACCTGCTGATGGAGCTTTTGGGCTTTCTCGAGACGGAGTGGTTCTTGCCAATTCCAACCTTTTTGTTTTAGATCCAGCGGAGGTAATCAGAAATGGTTTAATTTTAAAAGACTTATTGAGAGGAGAAAGTAGACTGAGTTCAGCAGACCATCTTGATTGTGTGGAAAATTTATATTATCGTTTCACTCAAAATATCCATGAAAAAAAGGTCAAATGGGGTGGAATGCCTGAAGAGGAATATTACAGCAAGAAGAGGATGGCTTCTAAGGTTGGCAATGATTTCATTTTATCACTTTGGGATCAAGATAATTTAGGGGCTTTTGATGACAACCACTGGGTCTTGACCGCTAGTTGGCTACCAATACTTGGATCTTATGAAGCCGAAATTCAAATGGACTCGGATTTTATACTCAGTGAGTGGATAGAAGGTAAATATGCTGGTTTAGTAAACCAAGGAGGTTCAAATGTCGCTTAGTGTTGGCATTGTAGGCTTACCAAATTCAGGAAAATCGACTTTATTTAATGCCTTGTTATCTCGACAGATTGCTCAAGTAGCTGAGTATCCTTTTACGACAATTGAGCCAAATACGGGTGTGGTTGAAGTTCCGGATGAGAGGTTGGATAGACTAGTTCAATTAATTAAACCAGAGAAAAAAGTGCCAGCCGCAATTAAGTTTATTGATATTGCTGGCTTAGTTAAGGGCGCTCATCAAGGTGAGGGATTGGGCAATAAATTTCTTTCTCATATTAGAGAGGTTGATGC
>CAYFQP010000041.1:0-8557 GCA_964345375.1 uncultured Gammaproteobacteria bacterium
TCAACATTATCGAGATCATTTTCGACTGCTTTTAAGTCAGTTTCTATTGTCAGGACACCAGCATCAGTTGCCCAACGAGAAGCAGGGAAGGTTAAAGTTGGAGTTGGTGTAATAAGAGCTTCTGGGGGCAGACTGGTCGAGGTTGGCACTTTTCTTTTAATACCAAGAAGAAGGAGAGTAAAAACAATCAAAATTCCTAAAGGCAGAAGATAGACAAGATATTTACCAAATTTTCGTTTAAACACGCTTTATCTCCCGAATAATTTCTTTAAGATATGAGACTGATTCTTTTAAATATTGATTCGATTCCTCAAAGAGATGTCTGGCTTGGTCATATTTGCTTGCTTTATCTCTCGAACTAGGCTCAAGACTGTTGATAATCGCCATTGCCTCTCTCTGCTTTTCATTAGAAAGAACAACTTTTTGTTTGGCTTCGATTAACCAACGCTCAATAGTTGGTTCTTCCTCACCATAACTTCTTATCTCTTCGATTTTTTCTTCAGTCGCTGTTATCTCTTGATTGACTTTTTCTCTGAGACGATTGAGTTTTCCTTCATTGATTGTTCCCAGAGTCTGATAGGCAATAACCAGAGTGTAAGGAAAACGATTTTCTAGTTTTTCAGAAAGATCATTAAGATCTTCAATCGTCGAAGGGGTGGAGACAAAAGACTGATTCTCTTTTAACCAGGTTATTTCATCATCTAATTTGACAAAGTAAAGATTTTGGCGATAAGTCTCTACTCCGGTTTCCTCTTTAAGCTTCATCCGGAGAGCAGTCAAATAAGTTTTGATGACCTCATCTCTCTGTTTTAAAAGAGCCCGCATTGCCTCTAACGCTTGAGTCTTGGCTGTTAGAGTTCCATAAGTTTGATACTCGCTTTTAGTTGAAATGTAATCAAGGTGATTTGAACGGTAGAGATTGTAATTGTAAACATAGTCATCAAAAGCCCGGTTATAGTCAAAGTCTTGGGAGAAAACAACTGAATAACTGAGTAATGAGATAATCACGAAAGAGGTGAAGATAATAGGGATAAAGATAACAGGCAGGCGTTTCATAATTCTAGTTTAACTTAATCAGATTAGGCGGTCAACCTTAAGCCATCAAAAGCAATCTGAAAATTTTTCCCACCTTCCTTTTGAATAATCTTCTCAAGCTCTTGGTGCTTATCGGTTTTATGACCGAGATGAGTAAAATAAACTTGTTTGGCCTTTAAATTTTTCGCCAATTCAATTCCTTCTAGAATACTCTGATGGGTTCTCGTTTGGCCAGCTTTTCCCAAAGAAGAGCCATCAAGAATTAAAAGATCAGCTCCCCTCCAGGTTTTTCTTTGGTTCTTAGGTATTCTTTTAAAATCAGGCAAGTAAGCCACCAATCTCCTTTGTTTCATCTTCACTCCCCAGGTAGGAAAATGATTGTGGCGGACAGAGATAAGGCTAAACTTGATTTGATTAATCTCAAAGACTTCATTTGATTTAACTGCTTCCTGCTTAAAAGGATGAAGAGGATATCTATGACTTTGCTTAAGACCATTAATCGTATTCTGAGTAGCATAAAGTTTTAATTCTGGAGCCCGATTATATAAATGGGTCAGGTCATAGAAACCAAGAAGATGGTCAGGATGAGCATGAGTCAGGATAAGAGCTTTTAACTTAGGGATTTTAATATTTTGCTTGATTAACTGGTGGTAAATGTCTGGGCCACAGTCAACAAGAACTGTTTGATTAATGAGAATAACCGGCCGCCAGCGAGTGTCTTTAGGATTCTTAGAAGAACAAATTTCGCAGTCACAGCCTAATCGCGGCAGAGGCCAGCCAGCTGAAGTCCCTAAAAATAAGATTTCCATTTTCTTGATTTTACTCATATCTTAAAGCATCAATCGGATTTAACTTAGAAGCTTTAGCGGCTGGAGCAACGCCAAAGACAATCCCGACTAAAGCAGAAACGCCAAAAGCCAAACCGATTGACCAGGGAGTAATTGTGGTGGTGAAAAAACGGCCAATTATAAGAGAAAGAGAAATACCTAGGAGAATTCCAATTAGACCACCAAGGAAAGATAAGACAACCGCTTCGATCAAGAATTGAGTCAGGATATTTCGAGGGGTAGCGCCGACTGCTTTACGAAGGCCAATTTCCCGAGTCCGTTCAGTTACGGAAACCAACATGATATTCATAATCCCAATTCCACCAACGATAAGAGAAATGGCGGCAATGCCTGCCAAGGCAGCGGTGAGAACACCGAGAATGCTAGAAACGATTCCCAAAAGGCTTTTAGTATCCAGAACAGAAAATTCGTCTTCATCAAGAGTTTTTAAAAGGATCTCTTCGATTTCCTCTTTTGTTTGGGGAATGGTTTCTGTACTGATTGACTGAACCCAAATTGACTGAATGTATTCCATTTCAAACTGACGCATGGCCGTTGTCGCCGGAATATAGACTAAGTTGTCCATATCAACGCCGCCAAAAGCTCCTTCCTCTTCCAGAATACCTAAGACAACATAACTTTGGTCAGAAATAATCAACCTTTTACCAACAGGGTCTTCAAGACCATAGAGATCTTCGGCCACCGTTGTCCCCAAAACAGCCACTTTTTTGGCTGAATTGTATTGTGATTGGGAAAAATAAGAACCAGCAATCAATTTCTGATCCCGGACCTCAGGCCATTCTGGCCCGGTTCCAGAAACCTGGGTAATCTTTGTTTTCCCCTTGTAGCGCATGGTACCATTGTTTTCTGTATAAGGCATAACGGTTTTGATGGTTTTGCCTTCTCGTTTCAAATCATTAATGTGGTCAAAGGTGAATTTGGCATTGGCCACCCCCGCTCCAGGTGTGCCCCCACCCTCGCCGGTACCAATTCCCAATTCGCCTGGAAAAATAAAAAGAGCATCAGCACCCAGACCTTCGAGTTGTTCGGTAATATAAGTCTGAAGACCTAAACCAATTGAGATCAGGAGAATAACCGAGGTAACGCCAATAATAATCCCTAACATGGTTAGAAAAAAGCGCAACTTATTAGCCTTTAAGGCTTCGAAAGCAACTTTGATCGCTTCGCCAAAATCCATTAGACAATCTCTCCATCAACAATTTTAACAATTCTTTTGGCAAACTTGGCAATGTGGGCTTCATGAGTAACAACGACAACAGTATGACCCTCTTGATTAAGTTTTTTCAAGATCTTCATGATTTCTGAACCTGACTTTGTGTCTAGGTTTCCGGTTGGTTCATCAGCAAAAATGATTGCCGGCTTATTAACCAAAGCTCGGGCAATGGCCACTCTTTGTTGTTCTCCGCCTGAGAGTTGATTAGGTAAATGATTAATTCGGTCGCCAAGATTAACTGCTTTTAAGGCTTTAATTGCTTCCTGTTTCATCTTTTGATGGGAAAGTTTGGCGTAGAAAAGAGGCAGGATAACATTATCTAAAGCTGAGGTTCGGGGAATCAGATTAAAGGCCTGAAAAACAAAACCAATTTTTTGATTTCTGATTTTGGCTAATTCGGTCTCAGAAAGTTGGGAAACATCTTTGCCTTCAAGCAGGACCTTTCCAGTCGTCGGTGTATCAAGACAACCAGCCAGATGCATCAGGGTTGACTTACCACTGCCTGAAGGACCCATAATCGCCAAGAACTCGCCCTTTTTAATGACGAGATTGACCTTTTTTACTGCCTGGACTGCAAGCGAGTCAAGCTGATATGTTTTGGAAACATTGACAAGCTTGAGAAGGGGCATTTGATTACTTCTTTTCTCCAGTGATAATCACCTGTCCTTCAGTCAGACCTTCAAGGATTTGAGTCTTAGTGGTTGATTCTAAGCCAGTTTTTACTGTTAATTCTTTAATCGATCTACCCTCAAGAACATTGACTGTTGTTTGGCCATCTTTTTCAATTACGGCTATTGGAGGAACCGTAATCGCCTCTTTAACCTCTGAAATAATGATTTCAACATCACCGTTCATGCCGACCTTGAATCTTTGGTCAATGTTTCCGGGAAGATAGATTTCAACCGGAAAAGCCGTCCCCCCACCTCGAGTGGTGACCGAAGAAAAGGAGATTTTGGCTACTTCACCGGTAAAAGTTTCCTCAAGAAAAGCATCAAGAGTGATTTCAGCCTTTTGGCCAACTCTGATTTCAGCAATATCCGACTCGTCAACACTGGCAACGAATTTCATCTCGCTTGGATCAGCAATGACAAACTCAGCTGTCGCCGGAGTAATGTTAACCCCAGCAATTGGTGAGTCAATTTCAGTGACGATTCCTTTAATTGGTGAATAAATAACAGCTAATTTTTTGGCCAGATCTTTGATTTCGACATCGATGACGGCACTATCTAGATCAAATTGAGCTTTTTCTAAGATTCTTTTTTCAGCATCAGTTAGATTGACCACTTGCTCGATGGGAATCCCCTCAGCTCCGTAATCTTCCATTGTCTGTTCAAAGTCCCAACGCTCATTCATGTAGGCAAGAAGTTTTTTTCTGATATTTTTTTCTACCTCACGAACATCGAGCGAAGCAATCGCTTGCCATTTTTGGACTTCGTCTCCTTCTTTAACGCCCACCCAAACCATTTGGGCTGAAGTTTGGAATTTTAAGGTGACTTGTCTTTCGGCTTCTATTTCTCCAGAAGCAGAAACAGAGCTGATAATGCTTTCTTCTTTTACTTTAGCTGTTTCGTATTTTTCAGCTGGGCCTCTGATGAAGGCCCTGGCTCGAGGCAAGATAAAAACCAAACCAAAAACCAAAAGACCCAGGCCTATACCCAGAGCAATTTTATGACTTTTAAGAAAATTGAATATTCTTTGGAACAATAACCCCATTTTTTTTAAGTCCCAAATTTGGCTTTAATTTTACCAATTTAGGACTTGAATTACCATCCTTAAACACAAAAAACCAGCCCTTAACTCTTGGCCGGTTGTAATTCCTACTTAGCGTTGGAGGTAAAAAGCCTGATTCAAACAGGACCATTCCCTTTTACCCTCAGGTGGCTAAATAGGCAAGGCGGTATTAGAGTTCACCAACCTTAATCAAAGATATGATAATTTTTTTCTAAAAATTTGTCAAGTAAATGGGTGCCGAGGGCGAGACTCGAACTCGCACACCCTTACGGGCACAGGATCCTAAATCCTGCGTGTCTGCCAATTCCACCACCTCGGCCTATTAAACGAATAATTCTATTAAATCAGACTCGATTATACCACTTTGAAAGTGGTGAAACCAGTTTATAGATCAAGGCTAAGCTGAGGCTCAGAATAAATTTGAGCCATGAAGTTCTTAACCTTTCCGGCCCAGAAAGGAGAAGGAGGGGCATAAATTCGACCAATTTCTTCAACAGTATCCGCTCCCCTATTAATGTATTTTTCTTTAAGGGTTTGAGAAACATGCCAGATTGATTCAGGCCAAGACTCAAAGTAATAAGCACCATTAGCCCAACCATAGGCGTTATATGAACCTTGGGGAATAAATTTACCAAAAGTAGATTCAACTCCAGTAATCGCAACTACTAAACGCCAGTCAAGACCATAACTATCAGCCGCTTTAACAAATTCATCAGCATATTCAGCCAGAGGTGAATCATAGTCTTCCAGATAGTCCTTAAGAATCTGAGAACGATTATCTGGACCAGTTTCATCTTCAATCAGCTGGGCTGAAGAAGTAATCGTCTTCTCAAGAGTTTGACCACGAGAAATAGGGGCATTAACCAATGCCCAGACAAGGAAAATGATTAAGATAAGGAATAGCTTTTTCATAAGCCGATTAAAAAAGGGCTACCGAAGTAGCCCATAATTAGACCATAAAAAAATCCTAAAGTAGGGCCAAATGGCCTTACCTCAGGATCTAGGCAGTATTATAGCATAAGACTTATAGGATGTCAAGTTAGGCCACAAAAAAACCGTTACTGCTCAACCCTGAGTAAAAATGAGGCTTAAACCTCACTTCAGTAACGGTTTTAGTCGTCTCGCTCTGACAGAAAGGAGTTCTGCGCCATTTCCTTCCCCCCTGTTATTGAGTCTACTAGCCACCCACTTGCCACTTGACATTGGCCTTCAGGAGCTTGAGCCCCGCAAGGAAAAGGCCTATTGCCAGAATGACCTTCATCGGGCTTACCTCAAGCATGCCAAAAAGGCCAAACCTTAACCCTACCAAAACTGGCAGGATGGCAATGAGTAGGTCTTCGACTTTGTTTATCCGATTCAGGAACTGTTTTAGGATGACTGCAATGATCCACCCGTCTAAAACAAGGTTGATCACGGCTGAAATCATCCTGGGTTCGAGTTGCAGACTCTGTAGACTAGGCATCTCTAGACCTCCACATTTTCAGTTTTTAGAGAGCGAAGACGACCGAAAAAAGAAAGACTCCACCTTTTTTGATTCTGCTTTGAATCTAGGTAGAGACTAACCTGAGAAAATTATATCAAATATTATGGGCTTAATCAATCTTTTGGCAAAGAAGAAAAATTGAGGGACCAAAGTAGATTTTGACTAGTGGCTTTTGACTGATGGTTTCTAGCTTTAAGAGAATTGATAAAGGAACAATTTTTTTGATTAAAGGATGACGAAAGTTGGAAACAGAAAGACGCTCAATAATCTTAAAACCAGCTTGAGATAAGTCTTTTTCAATCTTTTGAGGATGATGGTTTAAAAACGGGATCTTTTTAGCCTTAATTGAAGCTAAGGAGCGCTGTTCTATTGAGCTTAAATCTTTGGTAAAATAAAAATCACCTTTAAGCCAAGCTCTTAATTTAGCCCGAAAATGAATTTTATTGGCGAATTCTAAGATGAGATAGCCTTGGGGTTTTAAGACTCTCTGGGCTTCTAGAAAGGCTTTTTTGGGTTCAGGCAGATGATGGATAACCCTGATGATCAAGGCAGCTTCAAACTCTTCTTTAGGAAAAGGTAAATCTTCAGCCCTACCTTGTTTGAATTCAAGATGAGAATACTTCTTTAATCTTGATTGAGCTTTACCCAGAAGCTTCTTTGAAGCATCTAAGAGAATACATTTTTTGAACAAAGGAGCATAAACAGGCGTTTGGCGGCCAAAGCCAGCTCCAATATCAAGAATTTTCTTTCTTTGAGAAGAAGGAATCTTTTTAATTAGTTTCCTTAAAGCAATTTTCTCGGCCCTATCTTCGTATTCTCTACCAAGCCAGTATTGAGGATAGTCATAAGAATCATAAGGAACTGGCATGGAGTAATTATAGCAAATCTTACCTGAGCTCTTCGAGGAATTGGTTAACGCATTTAGCCCAGGGACCACCTTTTTCAACACTTGGAGGAGCGTACTTAGGCATGATTTCTTCAGGGGTGATTAAACCCTCATCATAATAGTCCTCTTTAAGAGTTTTGGCCACTTGTTCAATTGCCTGCTCCCAAGAAAGGAATTTTGTCTCTCCATTCTCAAACCCCCAGCAGTTGTAAGAACCATCAGGAATTTTTTTACAAAGATTTGACTCGCACATGGCAATAGCCGCCATCAAAGCATAGTCCAAGTCATATTTTTCCGACATCTCATAAAGGAAATCAGAATAAGGCAAAAGCGGTGAATCATATTTTTCTAAAAATTCTTCGATTAACATTGGCCGGGCATCACCAGTGATAATCGCCTGCTCGATTGTTCCAACAGCTGATGGCAAGGCTGCGTAGAGCTCCAGAGGCGTATTAGCGCCGAGGACTTTTTCTGTTTCTTGAGAAACGAGTTTTGGTAATTCATTTACCTTTTCAAGTTGCCAAAGAGAAAATAGACCCAAGGAGAGAGCTAAAGGAGCAAAAAGAACAAAGATTAAAGTATAGAAAAACCTTTTCATCGAGCAGTGCTAACCCTTTTTTGTAATAACAATGGTCGCAGATTAGAGGCGATTTGTCAAGTTTAAGACTTATTGAGAATTGGCCTTAACTTTGGTAAAATTGTGTTTAAAGCGCCCGTAGCTCAATGGATTAGAGCATCTGTCTTCGGAACAGAGGGTTGGGGGTTCGAGTCCCTCCGGGCGCACCAAGGGCCAGTAGCTCAACGGTAGAGCAGTTCCCTCTTAAGGAATTGGTTGGGGGTTCGAGTCCCTCCTGGCTCACACTTTGGGACTAGAGAGGAGTTAAATTCGTCTTTTAGTCCGATAAATGGAGCCATTTTGGGTGTTCCAGAAATCAACTCTTCATAGGTAGGCGGTTTTTCAAAGATAAGTCCGAAATAATCAGCTCTTTTTAAAGGATTTGAGCCCCCCAGGATTAGTTCTTCCAAGTGTTCCAGAAAGTAACCGACAAATTCCATTACTCGTTCCATATTAACGTCTTTTTCTTTGTTTTCTACTTTGCTGGCTTGCAGGTTTCTAATCTCTTTTTCGGTTTTGACCAGCTCTTCTTCCATATACTTGATGGCGGTTTCGGACTCAAGGTATTTAATCTTGTCAGCGGTTATCTTGGCTAACGACTTCAACTCTTTAATTTTTCGGTCAATCTGTCGTTGTCTTTTTTCTTTTAATGAGAACTTAATCTTCTTTTTCAGTCAGTTTTTTGCCTATTTCAATTGCTTTTAAAGCATGTTTGTAACAAAAAAGCCGTCTTTCTGGAATGGGA
>CAYFQP010000042.1:0-5263 GCA_964345375.1 uncultured Gammaproteobacteria bacterium
GCTGGTGGAGGATTAACTTCAATAAGATAGTCATCATGGGGCAATTGGTCATCAGTACAAACTCCACCACTCGACTGAGCACAGCATTTATAGCTAGTTGGCCCGGTCTTTTCAGCTTCAACATCATTGCACGTTACTGACCAACCTTCTTCAAGAGGATCTTGAAGAGTACAATCGCCAAAATCACCATCTTTATAAACATTACCTGTAATCGTCCCAGTTGGTGGAGTATAACTTACAATCGTTGTACACCAAGGATCAACTTGACCATCACTCGTCAAATCGGATTTTGCCCTAACTACTCTTTCTCCGGCCAGAGAGGAGAGAGTTAAGTCATAGCGGTGTTTTAGTGAACCACCTTCAGTCTGAGGAGGCTGATCACTAGTCATGTTGGGAGGTTCACCGTACCTAAACAAATCATTAATTCCTCCATTATCCACTATTGACCAGCTGCAATCAGGACAATTATAACCGTAAAAAACCACATCTTTAATCAAGTCAACATTAAGAGAATCAACTGTTCCTGGTTTAATCATGTGAAGTTTAAGGTTGTAAATCCGGAGTCTTCCCACAGCCCCATTGCTTTGAGCTCCTGTTGAGGCTACTCTGGTATTAATGGTAAACCTTTTTGTCGCCGGAGCCATGTTAACTTTAGCATGAGTCTGAATGCGATTATCGCCTTCGGTAATATAATCATCGCTTAAAGGACAATCTCCAGACCTAACACAAACCTTCCACTGAGCCAAAGTCTCTAAACTTCTCCTGTCTATTTTAAACCAAGCTCTTCCTTTGGCTCCTGAAACATTCAAAATAAAATCAAACTCGAAGTCTTTAATAAGCCAACCATCTGGAGCATCAACTTTAATAGTATCCCAACATTCTCCATCTTCATCTGTACACTTATAGTCACCCCCCAGTGACTTAGTATACATTTTTATATCTTTCTGGCCAGACGCACAGGAAACGCCTAATCCACCACACCCCGTGTTAGGTGTTTCTCCAAAAAGACAAATACATTGGCGATAACAACATGCGGCTTCGGTGATAGCGAAAAGATTTTTAAAATTACCACCATAATAGCTGCCTGTATTTCCATAAGTCCATTGCTCAACCGGAGTTTGATCTAAATCAGTCACATAAATTTCGCATAAATGGGGTTTCTCCCCAATCTTATTATGAACGGCAAAATCGTTAGCAAAGAAAGTATTGAACCCTTCTTCTATCTTGAGATTGTAAGCTGTCTGTTCGCCAAAATACTTCTCGATACTCGTAATTTTTTCTTTTTTCATCTCATCTCCCTCTTTCACATAGACCCAATCACCAATCCGCAAATCTTTGACTCGCTTGAAGCCTGCCTGTAATTGGTCTGGAAAATGGAGGTTATTTTGGCTTTGGTAACCCACAAACATCAAAACAGTGGATAGAAGAACAATGGTAAAAAAAGAAATACCAATAATCAAAAGAGGTCTGTCTCTAATTTTCTGTTTTTTCTTGACCACTTAAATTATTAAAAAAACTTTTTTACCGTTTCCAACCCCTCATTAAAATAAATGATTACCATCGAATAAAAATTAATAAGCTTATCTTTAAGGGACTTCGCGGGTTGCAATTCACTCCCTGTGTAGAAAGGATGCTCATCAGTTGTCCTCACTTCCTTACCTGATTCCGTTCTGACAACATAATAATGATCCCTTGTTACAAAATAGGATTCTAAAACAGTATCCTGTGTCAATTCCTGTGTTTCTGGATCATAACTCGTAACTCGATCACCCGATTTAATCTTCTCTATATCCTTTTCTCCTTCTGGAGTGAAAACTTTAGTACCTGGGAGAAAGCAACTCCACCCATCCTCACCTCCACAAATACATTTCCCGCACACTGCCGTCCCAAACTCACCCATACAATAACAATATTCACTAGCCGGGTAAGTCCAGCAGTCACTACCACCTTCATATTTAGCACACGTCCAGGGAGCACCAGGACAATCACACCCATCACAAGGACCAGCTAATAAAGGAGAAACATAGTTAGGTGAAAAAAGAAAAAAACTAAAAATTAGTAAGCAGGTTGAAACAAAAAAAATTAATTTCAAAATCTTTCCCATTTTTAATAAATAGCTAATACGCCAATTGCCCTTAACTCACCATCTATTTCAAAGCATATAACATCGAGTCGATCTCCCTCTTTGAGCTCTTCAAGTGGAAAACCCTTCCTCTCAAAATATTTAGTCTCAAATTTATTCCAAACAGTTTCCGTATTGTAATTAATGCTAATTTCCTTTCCCTTCACCTCCATTATTAAGCTATTAGCTGTTTTGTCTTTATAGTAACCACCAACAACAATTTGCCCTCCTGGAATTTCCCTAACCCCAATCGAGGCATTAAGATTACATAACTCTTTAGCTTCACATTCCTCATATGTTCCAAGTGGCGTAATAGCCAATTCCCTACCCAAAATTGTTGACGGTTTACTTCCATCAGGAAGTTCTCTTACCATGTTTTTTGTATAAAGAAAGTAGAATCCTTCGGAGATTAGGGCTAAAACAACTAAGCCCAAAAAAGAAAAAATGAAGAGCTTAAGACGAGAAGCCTGCATTAATTTTAAGCGAAGATTATCAAATCTATTTCGAATTTCCATGGACAGGCGCTATTTTGGTATTTTATTTACCACCTCTCTCCATCATACAATTTCCTAATTTGGATTGTCAATACTTTAGGGACAACAGAAATAAAAATCTGGAGTGGAAATAGTTATGCTTTCTGGGGAACAGACCATTCTCCCGCTAGAGCAGGTTCAAACTCTGTATGGGTTATTTTCTTCCAACCTCTAACAAGAAATCCCT
The DNA here is from genome assembly GCA_964345375.1 of uncultured Gammaproteobacteria bacterium. Taxonomy (GTDB): domain Bacteria; phylum Patescibacteriota; class Microgenomatia; order CAYFQP01; family CAYFQP01; genus CAYFQP01. The sequence continues at coordinate 2,843 of CAYFQP010000042.1, forward strand.
CCCTCACCTCTTCTCGCTCTGAACCGTCTTTTTCTTTAATAGTAAAAGTGACCGGAGCTGGAATATCAGTAACGATGTCAACTCTACACTCATCCTCAGGACAGTTATTAGCGGTTGACCAGGTGGCTTTAAGCCAGTATTCTCTTCCTACGGGCACCATAATTTTCGCTTCGTTGGGCCACCAAGGACCAACCCTGCCTTGACCTAAAGGACTTTCCCACCATATACTATCCATCCGAATTGAAACCTCCTGAAGAGGATACCATCTTCGACCCGCCTGACGATCCTCCTCTGTAAAAGCAAAACCTTGATCACTTGGTACCATAACATGATAACCTGGGGGCAAAACAGAGTTAGATTTATCAATCTCATTAAACTCAACCAATCTCTGGACTTCAACTCCAAAATACTCAGCAATCGCCTCTACGTCCATTTCTCTCCCCAAATCAAAAAAAACCCAAGAAAGGGGCTCTCCTTTTTCGAGAGTAGCTTCCATTTTTTCCTGGGCCAAATATCTACTTTGTTCAACTGGACCCCAATGCTGTATCAAAAGTTTCATGCCCGGCTCGATATATTCCGGATCCTCACCAATCTCTCCTCGATTCATGCTATAGATTATCTGCCAAGGTATCCCCCCATGTTCTTGAGCAATCTTCCACAAACTATCACCTGGCTGGACAATGTACTCAGTCGGTCCAACTGGCATATATTCAGGCAAGCCCTCAACACCCAACCAGGGTGGGAGCTCTAAAGAAGTATATTGATCTTGTTGTTCAACAGGGGGTAAACCAACCTCTGAGTCAACACCTGGTCTCAATTGTTCATCAGGGTGACTAGGTTGGGCAACACTCCTTTTTTCTTTTTCTCCCTCTATTGAAGAGTCCTTTCTCACCAAACCCGCTAATCCTGCAGCAGCAACAACACCCTTCAAAAAATTTCGTCTGGAAATCGGAGTTCTTTCTTGGTCTTCTTTACTATCCATCTTTCTAAAAGCCTCTCAGCTTTTAAAAATATTATAAATCATATTTTTAACTATGAAAGTCTTAATTTTTCCGATAAAATTATCCGGAAAACTGAGGATATTATATCATACCTTAGTAAAAGTAAAAACTCCTAGAAATAAAACAGAGAGAATTTTGAAGATAAAAATTGAGAGACTGGGAGGGATGGAGCACAACCGATAAATGATTGTTGAGCTTGAGCAAGCTCCATCCCATTCCCATAGGCGAGAGTTCTTTACGGTGATGGCTTTGCGCCGGGACAGGCTCTGCCAAACCGGATGGTAACCCGAAGGTTACCGAGCGCCTTTCCCTCCTCAAAGTCGCCAGAAGGTACTATTTCTCCTAACTCACAAGCGCACCTGTCTGGCGCACATTGCCATCCCTGGGGAATTTCCGCGATAGGAAAGGGTGCGATTCTGGACTGCACCTTGCGGCCCCCAAGTAGCCAAACCGGAGTCTCGTAAAAATACGAGACCCTGTAACATGTCCAACAATTACAGCCGCCACATCCTTGTGGCACTGTATCTACCTCATGCACCTCTTTATCAAATCCACTGTTATGAAGCTCTTCTTTGGCTCCGCACAGGGCTTCGACCGGAATGATCTCGGCAGGTCTTTCTTCAGGAACAACTCTCATGCTCCAAGGAAAGACCAACAAAATCAGTATTGCCATGGGCGCCAGAACCTTCATCTCATACCTCCTGTTTTTTCACTAAATCTCGCCTATCAATGTGCTATCATAGCAACCTAATCTCCTCGCCTTCGACAAGATTAGATTCACTAGAAAATTTCCATAAAACAACCTCTAAAGTCGCCATTGACCCGGGGTTATTCTATTTGTATTATACCATTTTTCAGTAAGAATTGCTCTCTTCTAGTTATGATATACTAAACTCATGAATTGGGAGAGAATCTGTGATCAGGTCATTGAATATTCTTTTTATGCTCTTTTCTTCTTGGTGCCTCTGATAATGACGCCTTGGAACTTTGAATTATTCGAATATAACAAGATGATGCTGGTTTATGTTTTGACAATTATTATCACTGCCAGCTGGTTAATTAAAACGGTTCTTCAGAAAAAGATTGTCTTTACTCGGACCTTTTTAGATATTCCTCTTTTAATCTTCTTAATTAGTCAGTTAGCTTCAACTATTTTTTCAATCGACCGCCATACCAGTCTTTGGGGTTATTATTCTCGCTTTCATGGTGGTTTGCTTTCCTCTATTTCCTACCTACTTTTATATTATGCCTTAGTTTCTAATCTTAATAAAGGAAAAGTCTTTAAGGCGATTAAATGGCTCCTCTCCTCAGCGATTATTGTTTCAATCTATGCTGCCTTAGAACACTTTGGCCACTCCTTTAGCTGTTTGATGTTTGAGGGTAATTTTGGCGTTAGTTGCTGGGTTCAAGACGTTCAAAA
>CAYFQP010000043.1:0-5862 GCA_964345375.1 uncultured Gammaproteobacteria bacterium
GGGGCGGCCGGGACAATAAAAGCGCCAGCAGTCATAAAGACAATAAAAAGAGTGATGGCCATTAAACCAATGACTAGACTGATAACAAAAGCCGCGATCGGAATTGCAAGGGGAGCAAAGAAAACAGAAAGAGCAGCAATCGTGGCTGCAGCCGCACTACCAAAGATTCCACCAGCACTGGCAATCAAGCCAGGTACGCTCAGGGCAAAAGCAGGGACAGCGATGAAATAACTCGTTGGCGCTGAAAAAGCCAATAGACCGAGAGTACCTATACCAAGGGCGCCTAAAGCAAATTCAGGCTTGGTGATAATTCTTTTGAGGCGACTAAGGAGGTCTTTGCCAAATTTAATTATTGGCTCAATGACAAAACCAACAACAGCGCCAATGGCTGTTCCTATTCCCGGAGCCAAAGCTGTCCCAATGGCTGTGGTAATTCCCTTGATTCCCAGCTTGGTAACTAACCAAGTACCTGCTTTTTTCAGCCCTTGAACGATCGCCTTTTTAGTTGTTTCCTTAAAAGCGGCTTGAATACCAGTTTTAATTGCTTTGCCAAATGTAGTTTTGGCTAGCCGGCCAAAAAGAGGATGGAGGGTTCTTCGGTAGACAAAACTTCGGAAATCAGCCATTTTCTGGAGAGGAAGAGAGCGGACAACCCTGATTCCTGGATACTCAGTGATCGTTTGGTAGAACCGAGTCGCTGTTCCAATTTGGTTAAAGGCTCGGCTAAGATCACTTAGGGGCTCAGGGGAGGGCAAGGAGATAGACTGGCCTCTTAATTCGATTATTGCTGGTCTTTGGCCGAGATGTTGGTTAAGAGAAAAGAAAGACCTGATTCTTTCCCGGGTGTTGGCAAATTTAAGCTCGAAACGTCCTTGTCTTGCTTCCTGGATTTCTAAAAAACGAACAACCGGATGGCCAGCTCCTAATTCTTTTCGCAAGAACTCAACTGACTTCTTAAGATCTTGGCTGGTGACTCCATAAACTGAGTAAGTCAGTTCTCGGTTGGTCAGCCTAAATCGTTTGACCTCCTCAAGCATGTTGGCCAAGCGGGCAATTTTTCGATTGTCTCTTCGGGGACTTCTTAATTCAGCTTCTAATTGTTCTTTGATTGATTCTTCGTCAGAGAGCTCGCTGGCGATGGCCACTTGGGCAGCTCTGACTGGAAGATTGGTGAACTTTCTGATTGAGTCTACTGGATGGAAAAGAGCAGCCGTTGGCGAAAAAGCCGTGCCTTGGATCGGAATTTTTTCTCGGACTGTTCGAGGTAATTTGAAATCAATTTGAGTTAGGGTTGAGGCTTCACTAAGGGTTTTGGTTGGTAATTTGACTTTGAGAGCTGCTTTTAACTTAGTCGTTTCTTGAGGATTAAGAGGAATGCTCTTCTCTTCTAGGGTTTGATCAATTCGGAGAGAAACCCGGTCAATAATCGTCTCATAAGTTTCTTTTTTAAGCACTTGCTGGGGGGCTTCAAAAAAATTGAGAACAAATTCTTCTTCGATTTCCTTGGCTAGTTCTTTGACTAATTGAGGCTTGTTCTTGCTTAGTTCAGGCGCGTTTTTCTGAACAATAGTGTCAATTTCTTGAGTTAATTTTTGTTCTGCCTGGGCCAGCTTGGTGATATTGGTTTGGATTGCGGTTTGTTTTTTGATGAAAGCCTCTACTTTGTCCCTTGCCTCAAGCCGAGTTCTTTCTATTTCTCCTTCATTGCTGAATTCCTCAACCGCTTGAGTAATCTCCAGAGGAACATTACTAGCATTAAGGTAGAACTCTAGGTTTTCAATTTCAGCTAGTTTTTGTCGAGCATAATGGATATAGTGGGGATCGTCTATAAAGAGAATTCTGTTTTTATCGCCCTGAATGGGTCCGAAGAGATCATCAATAATCGCTAAAAACTCTGGTTTGCTTAAGCCAAGGATTTTTATTTTAGGATTTTTAGCGAGCTCTTCCAGTTGCTCGATGTACCAACTGATCCTTGTGTCTTTGGCCTTCATGATGACTGGATTTCTTCAGGTGTGATTGAAGCAGGTGGTTGGGTTTGAGCCGGAGGAGTTTCTGGTTGAGGCTGAGTTTGCTTTGGAGTTGGGGAAGGAACTTCTGGAGGAGTTGGTGCCTTAGTGGTTTCTTCTTTGGCCGCTTTAATTTGAACCAGTTCTTCTGGCTTGGTGGTGATCAATTGGTGTTCTTCAGGTGAAGCAACCACTTTAATGGCGACATGATTGGCACCAGCAAAGAAAAGACCCTCACCAATTTCAGCCGCTAAGAGAAGATGTTTTTCTCCTTCAGAGAGATAGAAAGTTTTGGCTACTTTATCGACGCCGGCGGGTGACTGCTTCATTAGAATCTGAATAGAAGAATTGGTGACAATCGCCTTGCCATAATCAGAACCTAGAAAGTCTTCAACGTCTTGGGTAATGGTTGTTAAGCCCAACCAGTATTTTCGGGCTCGTTTGGCAATTGAATAAAGAAAAGAAGCAGAGTCACCATATTTCATCAGATACCAGGCTTCATCAACCACCAGAATTCGCTTTTTCATTTCCCTTCTGATCCGATTCCAGATAAAATCAAGAATAATGAACATCGCAATTGGCCGGAGTGCCTCTTCTAATTCTTTGAGTGAGAAAACAGTAAACGGATTTCTGATTTCGACATTAGAGCGTTGATCAAAAATACCAGCAAAGCTACCTTTGACAAACTTTTCGATTCGGTCAGCCAGGCCTTTTGCTTCAGGCTCTTCCATACCCATCAAAGCCTTGTATAGATCCTCCATCAGAGGTGGTTCGTTTTTCTGAGTGGCTGGATCTTGGGTAATTCCCTTCATTTTATAGGTTAAAACCAAGGCTCGATCTAGGGTGGCTTCTTCACCAGCAGAAAGCTCACCCATGATGACCTTAAAAAGAGAATGGAGAGAGAGAATTTTTAAGCCGAGTTCATTTTGGCCTTCTTCAAAAACAGTTGAAAGATCAAAGGGATTGATTTTTGAGGGCGAGTCAAAGCCAAAACTAATGAATTCACCGCCAACTGCTTCAGCCAAGGCTTTATATTCGGCTTCTGGGTCAAGAACAAGAATTTCAGTGCCGAACATTAAAGAACGAAGAGCTTCGAGTTTAACAAGGTATGATTTACCAGCTCCGGATTTAGCGAAGATAACACTATTGGCATTTTCTAAAGTAAAACGATCAAAAATAATTAACGAGCCATTGTGTTCATTAATGCCGTACATCACCCCTTCGTTAGCCGTTAATTCACTAGAAGTAAAGGGAAAGGTAGTAGCCAAAGAGGTGGTGTCCATGTTCCGGGTGATTCTTAATTTATCAACACAAAGAGGCAGAGTGGTTTTAAAACCATCTTCCATTTGGAGAGTAGCGTGCTTGGCGACAATCAATAGAGAACCAAGGGTTGACTCAACTTGTTTGGAGACCCGATTGAGTTCTTCTAGGCTGTTAGCGGGAATAGTAATGTAAAGACCAAACTGGAAGAATCTTTCTGTGCCCTTAACTAATTGTTCTTGAAGAGCTCGGGCGTCTTCTAATTTAGCCTGAGTGGCAGGGTCAACGATTTTCCCTCTTTGAATGTCAGTGGAAATCTCGGCCTCCATTTCAGCAATCTTTCTCCTTAGATCATCGAGAACTGATTTGCCCTCAACCGGATAGACAAACATCGAGATATCCATTGAGTGGTCAAAATTAATTAAGGGTGCTAGCCAGTTGGCTGAAACAAACCGGGGGTAGCCAGCAATAAATAAAGTTCGGAAATAGGTATTATTGATTTTTAAAAAATTAAAGTCAACTTCAATTGCCGAAGGGGCGATGACATCAGGAACAGAAACCATTCCTTGAGCAAATTTATCTAATTCTTCAGAAAGACTTGTTTTCTGAGTCTGAGTCTCACCATTAGGCTTGGTTTCAGCTGCCTCTGGTTTTTTACCAAAAGGCAAAGGCAGATTAGATAATTTGATTGGTAAAGCCATTAGGTTTGAACCTCCGTTTTTGGTTGAATGGTTGGTTGTTTTTCTTCTGGTTCTGATTTTTCTTCTTCAGTTTTTCCCATTGAAGGTTGGACCATTGGTGTTGTATATTCGTGGCTGGCTCCCAATCTTTGGCCTTCAGTGCCCGGGTTATAGATTTTATAAAAGAGTTGGATTAACTCTTCGGTTTTCAATTGCCTAGTTCTCAAGCCCAAGCGATTAAAGAGCCTGATAAGATGGTCTCTCTTAGGAATCAGGGCCATTTTTGCCTTTTCAAGAATATAGGTTTTGTCATAAGGCAATCCTTTTTTCTTTTTCGGATTAATCACTGTTGTCAGGGTTTTACCAACTCCCAATTCCAAGGCAGAAAAAGGGACAATAACGTAGAATTCTTTGTCGAGAACATTATTTTTCTTGACAATGTCTTCAACAAAACTCCGGTATTTTTGGATTTGTTCTCTTAAGAGTTTATTTGTTTGTCTGGCCAGTTCTCGGTCTAAAAGCTTGAGATAGGCGGTGACGTCTTTCCTCTGAGAGCGGATGACAATCTGAACTGGAAAGGTTAAAGAATTAAGCAAGGCAGCATAAGCATAAATAGTCGCATCCTGTTCTTTTTCGGATAAAAGGCCAAAATTAATGGCAGTGGTTAAAAGGACTAGGCAACAAGAGCCGTCTTTCAGGAGAACAATGTCGTCTTTGACGTCTTCGATCTCAAGATGGTCTTGAGTACTGGCTCTGATAGGAATCTTTAAAGGATCAATCGGCAATGGCAACCTCCTTTTTGGCTCTAATCTCGATTGGCGGAACAATTTTTCCAGTTAAGCTGACTTTAATTAAATCGAATTCATAGCCTTGTTTTTCGGTTTCAATCTCATAGGTGCCATTGGCTAGGGGAGTGGCGATCATGAATTGGCCGAGTTTATTGGTTTTAAAAGCCCGAACTGGGTTGCCTTTTTCATCGCGAATTTCAATAATTGCTCCTTCGATAATCTTACCTTGAGGATCTAAGACCATGCCAACAAGAACATTGGGAATGGTTGGTGTTGTTGGCACCGGGATTTCGGGTGAGAATTTTGCTGGAGCAGTTGGTTTTCTCTCTTCTTCTCTTTTAATGGGACTAATCTTAGGCACAAACTGAGGCTTGGCCTTTTTTTCTTCAGGAGGAGCTGGTCGAGTAGTCTTTGGGATGACGGTTTTTTCTTCTTCAACCACTAAGGGCCCATGAAGACGGCGAATTCTAATTCCCGCAGGCATTTCTTTTTCAGGTAGAGGTTTGGGAGTTGGGGCTAGCTGGGGTGGTAGTTGGGCGGAGGCAAACAAAGAACTGACTTTTTCCAGGCGGCTGGTTTCTTGTTGGTCTAGAGGCGTTGGCTTGCTGGGCAAGGTCTCTAAGTATTCACCCAGTTTTTCTCGGCTGGCCGCCACTTTAGGAGCAATCGGTTTTTTAGCGGGTTTAGGGGTAGGCTTAAAAGTTAGAAATTCGGGTGGTTTGGCTTTTTTTTGCCAAAGAAATTGAGTGGGAGAATAAATGGCCTTAAAAAAGGCGATAATCCAGGTTTGAAGAGGTCTTTCTTGAAAGGGAACAAAGGCCATAAGAATACCAGTGATAGCCGCAACAAGGATGGCTGGCCACTTGAGGTAAAAAGGCAAACTAGTAACATAGAAGATTAAGGCAATGACGACTCCTCCAGCGACCTGGGCGAATTGTTTGAGGGTCATGTCGCCAACCAGCCGGAATTCGTAAGCTGATATTTGCTGTGGGACAGGATGTTGTTCCATGGCACACCAAAAGTGCCTACCCTATTTGAGGGCGGGCAGTTTTTATTATTTATTGTGTTTTCTATGATACTATCTCTTTAAGATTGAATTCAACCCGTTCAAACCCGGTCATATTACAA
>CAYFQP010000044.1:0-13790 GCA_964345375.1 uncultured Gammaproteobacteria bacterium
ATTTTTGCTGAGTCAATGGTATATATCGTGAGTCTGTGGGTATCGGATCACGCATGCCCTTATTTTATCAAAAGATTTGCCTTAGCAAAAGAGAAGTCTCAATTGCCCCGAAATATAGGTCTGTTTTGAAATTGTGACCCCAAAGAGAGTTGAGACGAACACTTTGAAATATGTTGTGAGGTTAAGAGAGGTGCTTTTGGAAGCTTCGCTAGATCAACCTCTTTATGTTTTTGGATAACTAATAGAGTTATCTGGAAGGACAAGAATAATTGTTTTATAATATTAGGCAGTGGAAATACAACCCCTTTTTTCTCGCAAAGTTTTAAAGGACGTCGGTGCTATGTTAGGAATAGAAATTTTGATTATTTTGGCTTTAGTTTCTGCCTGGAAAGTGATTAACCCTGATATAAACTATCTTGAACAAATTCAGATTGAAAGACTTTTTTTATTAACAGGTCTTACTTCTCCCTATCTCACTTTTATAGCGTATGACCTTTATTTAATTATCTTTAAGAAGAGAACGGTGTTCAAGGAGTTCGGGAGCGCTTTTGTCTACTTAAGTCTCGAAGGAAGATCAGCGAGGATGATTGAAGCTGTGATATTAACAGTAGGGGGGATTTTAGCTATTCTTTTGATAGTTTGGGCGTCCTTCTTCTAGTTCTTCATTTTGCCCCGAAATATAGGGACAAACTGGTTGTGTGACCCCGGCGGGAATCGAACCCACGTTCTCAGGATGAAAGCCTGAAGTCCTAACCACTAGACGACGGGGCCTATTGGGTTTAATTTTAGCTTAATTTCAAGGAAAATTCAATTAAAAGAGGACTTTTATCAGCTTTCTAATTAATTTTATCTGCCAGAGAATTAGGAAACCAAGAATAATTAATAAAACTCCTGAGATTGAACTCAGAGCAGAAAAATATTCTCCAAAAATTCTTTCTTCGAGATTGATAATTGTCTCGCTTAAAGGGCTGAGAATGATTTGAAATCCAAAAATTATTAATCTCCTTTTTAATAGGGGAGAAAGAATGAGAAAAATGCCGAAGATAATTGAAATTAATCCGAAAACAGTTTTGAGATAGCAGAATACTTCATAAAGTAGATTGGGATAGGGGTCTGAAAGTTTAATGATTTTTTTAAGTTTTTTCATTTGTCTTTTTTTTGTTTTCTTTTTAATTCAGTAATTTTTTCTTTGGCATCAATGATGAAAGCTTCTAGGACTCTTAATTGGATATCAAAATGCTCATCATGCCACCAACGATCAGGTGATTCTTTCCTGAGTTTATCGTACTTCTTTTGGTATTTATCGAGCTTTTCCTGCCAGGTTTCTAACTCGGTTTTATGTTTTTGGGTTTTCTTCATAATTTAAGTATACCAGAGGCTATGATAAAATTTAAACATGAAGAAATATTTAATTTTAGTTTTAATAATTGTTTTTTTAATCTTAATAGGCTTTCTTCTTGTTTTGAACATAAAACCAGAATTGATTTCTCCTTTACCGAGTTTTTTCTCTCGGAAAACAGACCTGGCTCCTTATTCTTTTAAAAATCTTAAGGAGAGACAGTATTTTCCTAGTGAAATCAAGATGGAAGGAATTTTAAAGGAAGAAGAAGGTTTTATCTCCTATCTTTTTTCTTTTGCCGCTGAAGGCAGACGGATTACTGGGATGGCTAATATTCCCAAAAAAGAAGGGAAATTACCAGTGGCTATTCTTTTAAGGGGTTGGGTGGATGAAGAAGAATATTATTCGGGTAAAGGCAGTAAGAATATGGCTGATTTTTTAACTGAGAATGGTTTTATCACCTTAGCCCCAGACTTTCTTGGTTACGGAGACTCTTCGCCAGCTTTTCCTGATATGCTTCAAACAAGATTCTTTCGGCCAATAACAGTCATCAGTCTTTTGGAATCTTTAGAGAGTTTAGCTAAAGCAGATTTGGATAAGGTTGTTATCTGGGGTCACAGCAATGGTGGCCAAATTGCTATCTCAGTCTTAGAGATTACTGAAAGGAGTCTTCCCACCAGTCTCTGGGCACCAGTTTCAGCTCCTTTTCCTGAATCAATTCTCCATTACACTGATGAATTAGAAGACCAAGGAGCAATGGTCAAGAAAGTTGTCAACGAGTTTGAAGAAAGATATGAGCCTTCTGAATATTCGGTTACCACTTATCTTGATTGGATTAAGGCTCCTCTAATTATTCATCAAGGAACCAAGGATGAGGCCATTCCTTTGGAATGGACTGAGAATTTAGTCAGTGAGCTAAAGAGATTAAACAAGGACTTTACTTATTATCAATATCCAGGCGAAAATCACAATTTTCACTATGGTGGCGCTCCTTTAGCCAGGGAACGAGATTTGAAGTTCTTTAAAAATGCCTTAAATTTAGAATAGTTCTTCTTAAGAGACTTGACAGAGTGGTGATTTAACTTTATTATCAATTCTGAAATGAAAAAGATTGTTCTTGCTTCTTGCTTTTTTATTTTTCTAAGTTTGGGAACTGTTCAGGCCCAAAATTTAGGCACTCTCGCTCAGCCTGCAGCTTCACCGGCTCAAGTTCAGCAACAAAACCTTGAAGAGTTAAGAGAAAGACTTCAGGAAAGAATTGAAGAACGTCAGCAGATAAGAGAAGAAGAGAGAGCCACCAGGGCGGCTCGTTTAACTGAAAGAAAAAGGGAAAGAATAAGGCTCTTTTTTAATCGTTTAACCCGTCGGCTTCAAGCAGCTATTGATAGGCTGGAAAGACTTATCTTGAGGATTGAGTCAAGATTGGAAAAGATAGAAGAAAATAATGAAGCGATTGAGACAACTGAGATTGAAGAAGATTTAGAAGAGGCAAAAGAGAAGTTGGTTGAGGCTGAATTAGCTCTAGAGACGGCTCAAGATAGTCTTGAAGGAATTCTTGAATCAGAAGATCCAAAACAAGCTTTTGAAGATGTTAGGGATTTAATTAAAGGAATCAAGGAGGAATTAAAAGAAGTTCATCAAATCTTGGTTCAGGTGATTGGTGATATTAGAGGCCTAAGAGTTGGTCAAGAAGAGACAGAATAAAATGGAAGAACAAGAACAAACTCAAAATCCAACCGAGGTTATTTCGCCTCCCCAAATTCAGGTGACTGAAAAAGAGGCAGAGATAAAAACAAAACAAGTTCTTGGCGAGGAAAAAAGTCCATTAAAGAGGTTTTGGTATGTTTTTGCGGTTTTAGGAGTGGTTTTAGTAACCTCAGCTGGGGTGATTGTCTATGGCTACCCAAAATTAAGTCAACAAGCGCCAGCGGTTACGCCAATGCCAATAGCGACACCAACTCCAGCAGAAGAGGTTGATCAGCAAACAGCCGCTCTTAAGACTCAGGGGACTTCAGATGAGATTGACGACATTGAGGCTGATTTAGGGGCAACTGATCTTTCAGAGATTGACAAGGAATTAGAAGAGATTGAGTCAGAGCTCACTCCTTAATTAGTTTAAAATGGCTAAGAATAGAAAAAACTCTTTAATCAAGCCATTTCTTCTGGCAACTTCAGGGATTTTCAGAGTGATTAAAAAAGAAAAGAATATGAGAATTCATCTGGGAATCTTAAGCTTTGTTTTTATTCTGGGAATAATCTTGGAAATCAGTAAAATTGAGTGGCTAGTTATCATTTTAATTGGTTCAGCCGTTCTGGCAGCTGAAGTTTTTAATGCCGCTATTGAAGAGACTTGTAATTATATTGACGAGGAACACAATTTGAAATTCGGAGAAACAAAATTAGCTCGAGACATGGCGGCTGGTGCGGTTTGGCTTTTAGCCTTAGCTTCAATAGTCATCGGAGCCTTGATTTTTCTTCCTTATTTTCTTGCCTCACCCTAGTTCATTCTGTATAATATATTCTTAATACGGGCCCGTAGCTCAGTGGTAGAGCGACAGCCTTTTAAGCTGTGCGTCGGAGGTTCGATCCCTCCCGGGCTCACCAGCGAACGAAACTAATATCTGTCGCTCCGATCCCGTGTGTATGGATCTCGGGAAAATGTCTGCTGGACTTTAAAACTCCGATGGCCTTTCCTGCCTGGTCTACCACTACTCCACCACTCATCCCATCCACTTCTTCCCAGTTAAAATCTGCTGAGAACATTCTGAGTTCACCGTTTTTTCTAGACAGAACATAAGCAGGATGAATAGTTGGTTGTCGGTTGTATAATGGCCATTGCAGTTTTGGATTAACAACAGGAAATCCTACTAGAAAAACTCTGTCCTCAGAAGAATCAGTTGAAAGTTGAACTGGGGGAATCATCCCTTCAAAAACTTCAGGTAAAAGAAGTATGGCTACATCAAGGTCGGGATCGATGATTATCTCTCCTCCATCAAAGATTGTAGCGAAGTTATTATCTCTGGGAGAAGGATATAAGACGATGTTATCTGCCCCTTTAACTGCGTGCCAAGCCGTAACTAGGTAACCCCCTTCGACAACAAAACTACTAGCTCGAGTGATTCGTTTTCCACTCTTAAGCGATATTATTTGCACAAGGCTTCTAGAAACTTTTCCAACCTCAGGAAATTGTCTTACAATTCCCTCTTGTTGTTTTTGTAATTTATCTTCCAATAGCGAGTTTTCACTTTCACAAGTCATAATTACACTTAAAATCAAGATCAAACACTTCAGGGGGAATTATATCAAAAGCAGAATGAAGTTTACAAAAAAGACTCAATAGCGGTTCGAACTGGCTACGTTTAAGTTCACCAGGCTCCAGAAGTTAAGATTCGAGAGGTCTTCGTTTAGTGTAGGGCTCCAAGTCTAAAGACTTTTTCAACAACCCAACCACCTTCTTTTTGTGGATGAAGTTAAAACTAGTTTAGGCTTATCCCATTGAAGTCTTGTAAACAAACGTTAGCATGTTGTTCTTGTCTGGGCGATTTGATTGACATACCCAGCCCATTTTCTCGAAGAACCGCTTTGCCCCTGAATTCTTATTGTTGATAAAAGTCTTCCAGGACTGACCAGGCTTTAACCTATGCATCTTTATTAGTTTCTCAACCACCTGAGAACCGATGCCCCGATTTCTTAGGCTTGGTTTTATGGCGATTTCAGTAAGATAGTACGATGGATGCTTTGGGTGGGGAAACTTGATGCCCAGAACGGCTACCATATTTCCATTAAGAAACACGCTATAATGACAGCCGTCAGTTTGGCTCATAACAGAGTCAAGCCATTCCTGGTCTACTGCTGGCCCCAGGTGTTTATTCAGGTCAGCGTCTTGGTACCAGGATTTATACTTTGGGAAGTCTTGAGCCTCGAATTTCTTAAACCTCAACTTGTGAGTCTCCATACCTCTATTCTACCAAAACACAACTCTAACTAAAACAACGTCCACCCATCCTCCAGTGGTCGGTCTTTGTTTGTGGATGTTAGGAAAGGTTATTTGGATTAATTTCTGGTATAGAGCTTTTTTTGCCGTCTCTAAATAACCTTATCTCCTTTTCCAGCTCTTTCATAATTTCTTCAAGATGAGACCGTAATTCTAACCTGTGAACACGAGACTCTCTCTCGTCCTTATCGCTAAAGGAAGCTGCATGTAGAGACCACCAAGCCATATAACGCCTTATCAAAAAAGCAAGCCCCTTATAACCAAAATTAATTTCGACTCTTCTCGCTATGCGATAGGCACGTTTTTCGTTGGCTTCTGAAGGAGTAGATTTCCAACCAATACTCTCTCCGTCTGTAACAACATCGATTGTTTTTCTGACTAATTCTCTTCGCTCTTTTTCATCTAGTAACCCGATTTCACTTCCTAACCTAAGTCGTTCACCAATAAGCCTATCGAGCCACTTAAAAGGGGGAAGGCCTAGAACAAAAGCCCAATTAACCATATCTATTTTTATTTTATCACCTAGAAACAAAACCATCTATAGTGTAAACAGGAAAGGCCTTTATTAAAGGTTGAAATAAACTCAATAGCGGTTCGAACTGGCTACTTTTAAGTTCACACGCACCTCCTAGAACTACAATGGAAGGCTTTTTATTTAGAATTTCTAAAGAAAGGTTCCGATAATTTTGAAGCCTAGTTAACGCCTGATTTCGCCTATTTCCTCAAGGCGAACTAACGCCTGAGTATACTCTTTGGCGAGTTCAATGACTTTGTCTCCTTCACCTTGATAAATGTCGGGGTGGTATCGAACTATTAAATCTCGGTAAATTTTTCTATCTGTTTCTCCACTATCTCTTTTTCTTTTAATATCACCTCTCAAGTTAGAAAGAATGGCATGGTGAAACTCTGTGGGACCTGATGACGAAATGGGAACTTTAACATCGACTCTTGTGGGATCATTTGCTTCCGCTTTTAAAATATCTTTCCATTCAATCGCTATTTCAGGTTGAACCTCTATCGTTTCCCCTTCGACCTGAAGAACAACAGGCTTTTCTTTTGAATTTTCTGCATCCAGGTCTTCTTCGGTGATACGGATTTCTGGTTTTTGATCTTCTGCCATATTACTCCAAATTATAGCATAAAAGGTAAAAAAGTAAAAAATTATATTGTGTTATAATTTGGAAAAGTAGACTGAAGTTTACAAAAAAGACTCAATAGTGGTTCGAACTGGCTACGTTTAAGTTCACCAGGCTTGTTGGATAGGGTGTAAGAGCGAAATTAGAACTACACAAGACTTAATATTACTTGAAGAATCCTTGCTTCTTTTATTATTCCCTCGTCTTGACTAAAATGTCCTTTATTATGAAGCTTAATCACTTTAGCACCTAATCGTTTTTTGAAAAGATTTGTGTTTTCATCAAATGGCACCCATTGGTCGTTATCTGAAAATATAGCTACGATATTTTTTGTTGCTCTTTTTACCTTATTAAAGTCAATTGGTGTTTCAAGCCAGGGTTCGGCAATTCGTTCTTCCTCTTTACTTTCTAAATTCTGTAGGGTGAAGAACCCTGCCACACAGACAAGACCGCCTATTTTTGCTTCCTCTTTAGTCAATAAATATCTCATGATTGCCTGACAACCAATACTATGGCCAACAAAAAAGACATCTTCATTAAGCTCTTGAACAACTTTCTCTAAATGACTAACCCATTTTTCTATCACGGGTTCATCGGTATTAGGCATTTCTGGAACTATCACTTTCCAATTTCTTTTTTCCAATTCTTTCTTTAACCAAGGAAGCCAATCCCTTTGAGGAGTACCCGTCCATCCGTGGATAATATATGCTGTTTTCATTCTTGAATTATATCAAAAATATTTTTCTTCATGCTATAATCAGGAAAAGCAGACTGAAGTTTGCAGAAAAGACTCAATAGCGGTTCGAACTGGCTACGTTTAAGTTCACCGAGGTTTTCTATCCTTAAAGAAAATAAGATTATTTTGTAGTTGGTCTTTATCTAACTCTTATTTGCTGACAACGGTCGGTTTCAGGAATTTCGATGATTTTACCGTCTTCGGTTTTGAAACCAGCTACTCTTTCTTTTTCATCAAAAGTAAAACCAGCTTCCTCTGCTCTTTTTACTACATCTGGCCATCTTTTCTCTTCTGGTAAAGAATGATCAGCGAAGGGAAATTCAATAAATCCTTTTGGAGCGCGGAAAGCTGTGATTATTCCTGCAAAACCATCAACAAAACCTAATCTATTCAAACGTTTCCTTCTCTCAACAATTTCCTGTCGAGCCTTTTCCTTCTGCTGACTATCTAAAAATTCAGCTTCTACTGCTCCAGTTAAGAGATCTACATTCAATATCCCTCTTTGTTTACAAATTGTAAAAATATCTTGAATCATTTTTCTTTGTTGCGGTTCTTTCGTGCTTTCGTCTACTTCTCGATTTATTGTTCCTCTTAATGATTTGTAAACCGCCATCATTGACTCTAAAAGACTAAGGGCAGGAACAGGCGTATGAGCATCTGAATCGCTTCTAGAAGCTGCCAAATCAAGTCTTAGTCGATGTGTTCCGAATTCGGCGGCTTGTAGTAGATATAAAGCCTGATGCTTTGTAAGGTTTCCTCTAACAACCTCGTCATAAGGAAGACTTAAGTATTCTGGTAAACCCTCAGACGAAGTTCCAACTCTAAAGCTAACATCTATAGGTCTTTCTCGTGTAGGTTTTTCATGACCCCTTTTTGGGATAAGCTCTTTTGAGAAATCAACTGTCATTTCTTTGTAGCTTTTGATTCCAAGATAACTAAAATTCAAAGTTTTGTCAATTCAAAGCAATTAAAGCAGCTCGAAATTTACAGAAAAGACTTAACAACGGTTCGAACTGGCTATGTTTAAGTTCACACACTTTTGAAGCCTCAGTAGAAGTTTTTTGAATCAGGATTCCTAGAGAAGGTTCAGGAAGGCCACGTTTTCTCTATGATAGACCTTAATCCTTTAATTGCGTAGGTGTTCAGTAACCCCAGCTCTTCGGCTCTTAGCATTAGTTCAAGACTAGAAGGCAAAATTTTCGTTTCGCCTTTGGCATTTCTAACCTTTAAATTGTGAAGATGCTGTTTCGAAGTTCCCCATGAGATACCTAATTCTACACCGACTCCTCGATGCGTCAATCCATCTGCTTTTAAGCTAAGAACTTCTAATTGTCTTGGGGTGGCTTTAAAGCCATCATATTCTACATGTGCATATCTACCATACTTTCCCTTTCTAACTAACATTGTTCTGCCTTGCCAATCTAATTCTTTCAATTTTCTGAGTGAATTATACCATCAAGGTCTAATCCTTCCTTCCAACAACATCCACCCATCCTCCAGCTGTTGTGCTATAATCAGAAAAAGCTTTAATTAAATTTCGAAAAAGTCTTAACAACGGTTCGAACTGGCTACTTTTAAGTTCACCAGCTTCTCATTGTGGACAAAAACCTCTCCACTTTCTTGATTCCTGAAGTTAGTCTTTCTTTGTCCTGAATATCAAATGCGTAATACGGCAGTAACTTCAGAGCAAGCATAAGATGGGAAATTTTCTCAAGCAATCTAAATTCATTAAGGTTAATGTTGCTAGCTCCATATCCTTTTAAAAACCAACCGACTACTTTATTTGCTTGCCAGTCATACCAAAAAGTCAACCAGGCTAAATCATATGACCAACTGGTTGCTTTCATATCATCCCAGTCAACCAAGATAGGACCTTCTTTGGTCCAGATAATATTTTCAGGGCCCGCATCACCATGAACCATCACTGGTTCAATACTGAAGTCAATTCTATCAAGAAAAGCCTGTAATTTTTTCTGGGCATCGTTGACTAACTCTTTCGAAATTAAACTCTTTTCTATTAATCTCCCAAGCCTGTCTTCACCATCAAGACCTAAAACCCAATTAGAGAAATCGTTTATTCCTTTATTTTGTTGATTAAACGGTGGGGTACCAAACTTTTTAAACTGGACAGTGTGAACCTTCTTCAAAATTCTTGCTGTTTTTTCGATGACTTCTTTTTCTGTTACCATTCTCTGCTTTATTGCTTTTTTCCCAGAAACTCCTTCTATCCATTCTCCAACCATAAAGCCGTTCGGAAAATACTTATCAGAATTATCAAAATAAATTATTCTGGATTGTTTGATACCTAGTTCTTTGAGTTTTTCTTCTACTAATCGAAGAGTTTCTTCTTTCGGCCAAAACCCGTATCTAAACACCCTCACTATCACAGGCTTAGTGTCGGTATTAACCCTGAAGTTATAGTTAACTTCACCATTTTTAACTCTACTAAGTGACTTTACCTTTAAGCTCGAAACCTCACTTAATACCTTTGGTATCTGTTTGAGGATTTTGTCTGTGTATCCAAAAACCATACCTTAATCTTAACACATAATGTTTTGGTATTAGGCACAGGCATAATTCTTTGTGCTATAATTCGGAAAGATAACTTGTAACTTATGAAAAAACTTAACTAGTGGTTCGAACTGGCTACTTTTAAGTTCACTGACTACTATAAGTTACCACCGTAAAATTCGATGGTCGAAGAAACAGAGGAAGCTGAAAAACTCGTACAAACCGACCCTGCTACCATGAGCATGGGGAATTTTTATACAAATATGCCTGGGGGTGTACTTAGGACAGACTATGAATCGGTTATTCAAAAAAAACCTCATTTAATTAATCGTCCTAGATTTAAAGAAGCGTCTTTGCTTTTTGACGAAATAGATCGTTTATTAGAGACTGAATTTCCAGATCTAGATGCCAAACAAATTGCTTCTAATATAGGAAAACTACAAGGATCAGCATTTAAAATAAGAGGCGAGCTTATGAGAGGTGGTTTGCCTGAAGATAGAATTGAACATCTCATCCAACAAAGAGCTAAATTACATGAACAAAGTAGAAAAGAATATGAAAAACTTAGACCTTTGTTTCTTCGTTTGGTTGATAGAGGACATAATCCTAATAACCTGACCTAAAACATTTTTAAATCGGATGTGACAAATTGGGAAAGATAGATTGTAAATCACGAAGTACACCTAACAATGGTTCGAACTGGCTACGTTTAAGTTCACTTAATATAACTAAGGGGAAAAGAAGGATTTTATTCAAGAAGAGGTTGCTGCTTGATTAGTAATCTCTTTAATCTCATCAAGTACGCCTTTATCCGTTGCTTCTAAATCCTTCTCTGTTTTATCAACAGCATTATCAACCTCATTAGCAAAGCTTTCCAAAGCCATTGCGACTTCTTCCATGGCATCTGCTTCGATGTTGGCTGCTTCTATTTCGAGATCAATTATTGCCAATAACTTGCTCTTTGCTTCTTTTGTCAGGTATCCATTTTTAATAGCCTCGTCAACGGCCTCATTTATTGCCGTAAGAGAGTCTTCTGAAAATCCGGCTTCATTTAAAATTCCTTTTACTTGTTGTAGATTCATATATTACTATAACTTTAACTTATTTTAACGAGTTTGCAAACTTTGAACAGCAGCTCTTGCTTTACCAAAGTTTTGTCTTGATTGCTCCCTGCGGGCTAATGCCATGTTGTTCAATTCGCTACTTCGCACTAAAGCAGAATCTCTCAAGCCGTTTAGAGAATCAATTCTACCATTTGTACTTTCTTGGATTTCACTAATCCTGGCCTTTAATGCATTTACCCTTTCCTCTGCAGCTTCACTTAATAGACTAGCTCTTATTTCCTGTTTTTTCGCACTTGCTTCTGCTCTTCTACTTTGCCAATCCCTAATATCAGCAGGTACTTCATAAATTTTTTGCAGACGACCCTCGATCGGTTCCGCAATTTTCTCTAAACCAAAAACGGCAGCTTTTTTCGTTAAATTAACAGCTCTTTCTTGAGTTGCATTCTTAATTTGCTCACAACGACCGATTAGCCTATTTTTTGTATCGATACTCCTTTTTTCCAGCCTGTCTTCTGCGTCAACAATACTTTCCCAAGCTCTTATTCCGGCCTCAGCGATAGAGTCTCTTAACTCTTTGGCCTTTTCTTTTCCTAACTCTGTTGCCTCTGTTCCTAAATAAGTTGCTGCTTCAGGAGAACCAAGAACAAAATCTACTCCTTTCGTTATTTTTTCTTTTATCCCACCAAAAAAACCGCCTATTCTTCTTGCGGTTTCTATTCTTCTTTCTGAACCTTTTTCCAACGCAATTCTTTGCACCTCTTCTATTCTTATTGGTTGTGGTTGAGTAACTTCTTCTTCCACTTTTTGTTTACAAAAGCTTTGAACAAAAACTAACACAATCATTAACCCCTGTCAATAAGGGAATTTAACTTCTAATCTTTTGGGCATTGAGACCCTAGGACTCATTTTGCATAAAGTCAAGAGAAAAACTACGAGGACAAAAACTTTGTGCCATAATCAGAAAAGGCAAGCTGTAGTTTACAAAAAAGACTCAATAGCGGTTCGAACTGGCTATGTTTGAGCTCACACACACTTTTGAAGCCTTCTGAAAAAGAAAGCCAAAAAGCCCAATAAATCGGGCTTTTCTTTTCCTAGCTCCACAGGTAGGACTCGAACAAACTCACAAACAACGATTCCCATCTTTAAGTTATGCTATAATTAGGAAAGGTTGATGATAATCTTAGGCATTGATCCAGGAACAGCAACAACTGGTTATGGCCTTTTAAAGATTAATAAAAGGAGAGATGATTTTGAACTTCTTAAATTTGGCTGGATCAAGACGCCAAAAGAGATGAAAAGGGGAAAGAGATTAAGTTTAATCTATCGAGAGATCCATCTTCTTTGTCGAGACCATCAACCTGACATTCTTTCTATTGAGAGGTTATTCTTTGCCACCAATGCTAAGACAGCCATGGCTGTTTCTGAAGCAACTGGAGTGATTAGATTAGCCGCAGCTAGAAAAAAAGTCCCTGTTTTTGAATACACACCCATGCAAATTAAAAAAGAAGTGGCTGGTTCTGGGAGGGCAGATAAAAAGAAGATGAAAAAAGAAGTCAGGAAACTTTTGAATTTCCGTTCACCTAAGCGAAAGAAGACTCATTTTGACGATGTTTGCGATGCCTTGGCAGTGGCTATTTGTCATGCGAGAAAGTCTGTGTTAAACTTGAAGAAGAAAGGAGGTGTTCAATCTGGCAGATGTAAGAGTCGGTAAGATAACCCATTACTACGACAAGATTGGAGTGGCTGTTATTGAACTTGAGGGTGTTCTTTCAGAAGGAGATGAAATCAGGATTTCTGGTCACGGTAATGAATTCACCCAAAAAGTCGCTTCAATGCAAATTGAGCACAAAAATATTAAAAAGGCCAAAAAGGGTGATGCCATTGGTCTTAAGGTTGACCAACCAGTTAAAGACGGCGACGAAGTCTTCAAAGTTACTGCTTAAAAATGGAATGGAAAGAGGCTCCTGATGTTCAAGAGGAGATAACAGAACTTGCCCGCAAGTTAAAACTTGATTACTTGAATCTTCAACGATTATTCTGTTTCCGTTCCTATGGTTCCAGGTCTCGAGCTAAGGCAAGAATCTGGTCTTTACCAAGAATCTGGCAAAAAGCTCTTCAAACAGAGGCTGGTTATTGTTTGGAAGTCATTTCAGAAAAATTTGATAAACTTAATCAAAACGAAAAACAACTAATTTTAATTCATGAACTCCTCCATATTCCCAAGAATTTTTCCGGCAGTCTTCTTCCTCATCGAAACAGAAAAGGGAGATGGCTAGAAAAAAAGGTAAAAGAATTAGCTAATAAACTAGACCGATGATTCAGGTTCTTCATGGTGATAACTTAGTCAAAAGTCGTCAATTCTTGACTGAAAAAATTGAAATTGCTCGTGAGAAGGATAGAGAGCTTGTTATCTTAGATGGTTTAAAAACTTCTTTAGAAGAAATTAGATCAGCCTTAGGCTCAAAGTCACTTTTTGGCTCTAAGAGATTGGTTATCATTGAGAATTTATATTCTTCACCTCAATCAAAGAGAAAAAGTAAAATCTTAGGATTTCTCAAAAAAGGTGAATTTGAGACAGAACTTATTCTTTGGGAAAAAAAAGAGATTAAAAAAAGATTTTCCAAGAATTTTAAGGTCAATCTTTTTAAGCTCTCAACCGCGATTTTTAAGTTTTTAGAGAGTCTCAAGCCAAAGAATAAAAAAGAAAGCCTAAGACTGCTTAATGAGGTTAAAAGAAAAGAGAGCGAGGAAATGATTTTCTACCTATTAATTAGGCAAATCAGGCTTCTAATCAAGGCTAAGGACCTAGGAGAAAAGGGCCTAACTGAACTTCAATCTTGGCAAAAGAGAAAACTCTTAACTCAGGCTAAGAACTTTAAACTTGATCAATTAAAAAACATCTATCAAGACTTACTGAAATTAGACTACCAACAAAAAACCTCTGGTCTTCCTCTTTCTCTATCTTCAAGCCTTGACCTTTTAATTGCCTCGATTTAGAATGGAGATATGA
>CAYFQP010000045.1:0-5099 GCA_964345375.1 uncultured Gammaproteobacteria bacterium
CTTAGAAGAATCATTAAGTAAGAGATTAATAAAGTCTCCTGTATATCCAGAAGCAGCATTAACTCCTAAATATGTTCCTGAAGAAGAAAGACTAGTTGGTGCTGTTACCCACATGGGTAGAACAGCTTGAGAAGCAGAGGCTAGAGGAGCTAAAGCATAGTCTTTTATATTCAGAGTACCGTCTATAGTACTACTACTGAAGTTTGTGGGATCAAAATGATCACCATATGAGTTTACTGTTGACCCTGACTGGATGTATAAATCAGCAATAGTGTCGCTGCTAAACCTATTATTGTAGGAATTGATGGTAGATGTTGAATAGGCGGCAAGATTGATGTTGGAGCTTGCTAATAAGTTGCTGTGTGCGTTGATGATTGAGGAATGACTTGTAATAAAGGACATATACTTGGCGTAAATCTCAGAGTTTGAAACAGTAATATTTGAGCTTTGGTAGGTACAGATACCGTAAGTGTTTGCTGAGGTTCCAGAGGTAAGTTTAATTTTGTTAATTGTCATATTAGTTATCGTATTTCCTGCTCCTGTTGTTATGATGCAGAAGCCAGACGAAGGGTTTGGGGCATCAATAGTTACGCCCTCGAGTCTCGAATTAT
The DNA here is from genome assembly GCA_964345375.1 of uncultured Gammaproteobacteria bacterium. GTDB lineage: Bacteria > Patescibacteriota > Microgenomatia > CAYFQP01 > CAYFQP01 > CAYFQP01. Next base: position 612 of record CAYFQP010000045.1, read on the forward strand.
CAGCGATTGTCACCACGGTTGCGTCTTCCTGAGTAATCTCGGTTACTTCCCAGCCAGAGCCAATAATATCTACATATTCCTTCATGGTAATGGCTTCTTCATAAGTCCCAGGCATGACTCGGATGAGATAGGTATTGGTAGAGGAATTATCCGTAATTGAACTTAAAGCAGCACTAATGGTCGTATAATCTCCTCCCTGTTTAGCCACAGTGATCACATGATGGTAGGGAGTAAGGAGAGCTGAGATTGAGGCAATTCCCTGAACTTCTAAAGCATCCTCAACCTTCAAGTCACCAACCCCACCATCAGCCCAAGAAAAGGCTGTATCTCCGCCGACAATAACGGCCTTATCGTCCTCATAAACTCCAAAGGTGCCGTCTTCCCAAAGTCCAGCTCCACCTCCTACCTCACTCCAGGAAGAACCATCACAGTAGTAATAGGCATTGCTGGCCGCATCATAGTACATTTTCCCTTCAGTACTAGCATTACAAGTGCCTGCATAAGCTTGAACTTGGGGAGCCAGAGCTAGGGTGCCAGAGATAGTTGCGTCACCAGCAATATCAAGCTCTTCAGCGGGTGTGGTCGTGCCAATGCCTACATTTGCCCCCATAAAACTGATATCACCACCAGTGTCAAAAACAATCCTCTCATCAGAGGCACCAATCCCAATCCAATTATCATCAGTCAGGTAGAGGTTTTCCGAGAGTCTAATGTCGCCGTTGACATCTAATTTATAGCCCGGTCCAGCAGTGCCGAGGCCAACGTTGCCATTATCAGTGACCACCAAGAAGTTTTCATTGATGGCAAAATTAATATTGGTGACCGGATACTCAATGGCAACATAACCAGTAGGAATTTCGCCTGTTTCCCAGTCAACTGGGGTCCAGCCAGAATCCCAATCATTCTGTGACAAAATATATCTGACTGAGTTATTATTGGCATTGCCGATATAGACTTCTAGATAGACAGGGTCAGAAGCCGTTCTTCGGACCAGCCTGATTTTTGAGAAGGTGTTTTGGTCGTGTCTAACATTAGAAAGAAGATTAACACTTAACTGTCTTTTGTTATTGCTGTCCGGGTAGGCGGCTGAGGCATAGAAATAAATTGATTGATGATGATCAGTGGTCATATCCATGAGATTGAAAAGTCCAGAGGCGCGGTCTGAGGTTTGGGCAATCCGGTACCAGCCGTCAGAGGTGATTGTCGTTTCGTTTCCTCGTTTGATAGGCTTACCATAGAGGTTGTAAATAACATCAGTCACTCTGGCACTACCAGCCACATCTAGGGTATAGGTTGGAGAAGCAGTGTTAATGCCTACACGGGAATTACTTATGTCGACCGTTAATTTATCTCCTGCGACAGCTAAATCTCCGCCAATCGAGGTATTACCCAAAGCATCAACCGAGAACCTCGGGGTTGGAGTAGAGCCAGATTCGAGTTTAACTAAATAATAGTTGGGGTTGTCGTTGCCGACATAGCCGTAAAAAAGAGTATTATTCTCCTTTTCTCCTGAGACACCGAGATTGGCATCGATCGCGTTTATCACCTGGCCTGTGGGAGTATTGAAACTAAGATTTAGCACTCCTGACCCATCGGGTGCTAAAGTAATGTTGCCATCCGAACCACTGGGAGTGAGAATGGAAATTGCTTGGCCTTCGATAGCAAAGGTGCCAGAGATTGATTCTATCTTCGGCGAAGCGGCGGCTAAGATAAGATTCCCCTCAGGAGTGAGAACTGGGACCATATCGCCCTCAGGTCTTTGAGACGGAGGAAATTCTCCCAAGCGGTAAGAGTCAGCGACGTGAGCAGCCGTAGAGACTGGAATCCGGGGAGAGGTTTCAGGTTGACCATCAACGACGATGCCTAGATAGAGCCTCTCATTTTGAAAAAAGAGACGGAAAGGAATTTCATAATCTCCCCGAGTGGTGTCTCCGAGAGGGGCCTGAAATTCACCTTCAGGATTAGGTTCGAGTTCCCAGGCTTTGGACTCCCAGAGGAATTGACCGTTTTCAGCTTGATCATAAAGCCTGAAAATGACCGTGGCCGGGCGGTTTACTACTTCACCCTCATCTGTGGTTAGTTTACCCCGAAAGTTGATTATCCAGGGAGAAAAGGTGGCGACCACTGGCGTGGTGATTTCACCCGGAGTAGGGAGGCGTTGGACAACATAAGGAAAGAAGCGATTGGAAAGAAAGAGGGTGAGAAGGACGATGATAACTACACCAACACTCAGCTGAGCCCACCGAAAAAACTGGCCTCTCCGGTCTGGGGTCGTTCCAGGTTTAACGAACCAAGATTTTTTGGTTTTGGCTAAAGGCCCTTTTTTGAGAGGGCTCTCTTTTTCTAGCCAGTGACTAAACTTGCGCAAGGAGGAAAGTTTACGCTTAACTGTGCTTTCGCTCACCCCTGATTGGATGAGTTGGTTTTGATATTGTTTGATTGTTTTTGGACTTATTTTAGATGGATTCATGGACTTGCTTTTTGGTGTATAATTAAAATGCGGGTCACCAAGAGAAAACCGAGAGTTTGGTCCCCCCAAATTTTTGGCCCTCGCGGCGGCCCGCTACGTTCTTTTAACCGAACGTAGCCCGCCCTTACTTTTTAAAGCTACGTGGCTAACTCAACCCAAGCTAAAAAGCTTCTAATATCAGATAAATAGTTTTTGATGGTAATTGGACTGGCTTTTTCCTCTTCAAGCGATCTTTTGAATGAGTTAAGAATTTTCTCTTTCCACTCTTTGCCGCCTGCCTGCCGGTGGGGCAGGTTGGTCGTTTGTTCTAGGGCCATATTACTGATCCCTTCGGCAGGATTTTTCTGAAGCCAGGCTTGTGAAACGCAGAAGCTACCAAAATTACGTAGGGTCGATAGCCTCCGGTTGATGGTCGAAATAGGCAGTCGATTTTGAATGAGATATTTTTTGTATCTGGTAAGATAATTGGGCTCAAAAAAGCTAATTATTAGTTCTGGCAAACTTCTATTGAGAGCGATATTTTGACTTCTCAAGGTGAGCTCAAGCCAGGCTAAAAAGTGGTTGAGATCAGCAGAGTAGTTTCTAATTGTGACTGGAGACAAGCCTTTTATTTTCAGGTAGGTTTTAAATAATTTGGGCAGGTTAGCCATGGGTTTTAAAGAAAAAGTAAGAAAAAAAGACAACCAAGGAAAAGAAATGCAATGATGAACTCTGCTAAATGGTAAGAAAAGTCGCGCTTGCGGAAATTCCTATTGATTGTGTATTTAGCCTCAAAATTATACGAATTATACACTTTCTTGACCTCCAAAGTCTACTATAAAAGAAAAACAAAAAGCTTGTCAAGACCCAATTTGACCTATTTAGAATAGGTTGCCTGGAGGCCTAAAATCCAGTCAATGAAAGTTTTCATAAAGTTTTCACTGAAAGATTTTGGGGGATATATATCTTTCAAAAGGTGTCAAAAACCATCTTTTAATATCTACTTTTGTTTTCAAAAAAAACTGACATTCTTTGTTATCTTTTGATATAGAGTTTTAAGGCTAAAGTGAAAGAAATTTTTTGTTTATCAATTTTTTTAAAAAAATTTGATGTTTTTTAATTTTTAATTTCTTTTGTCACTCAATATTAAATCTTCCTTTTTTGCAAACGTTTTGTTTGAGTGCTAAGATTTATACACGAAGGATTCGCTTGGAATTATTGGAGTATTTAATTAATCGCATCCCCGCTTTTTATTTTTCTATTTCCTCTTTCAGCTTTTCACTCAACTTTAATAATCTTCTGGCACTTTCTCGGATCTTTTTTAGTTCTTCTCTTTGGCCTTTGGTTAAACGAGAGATATCGGCAAGCATATTCGAAGTAGTATCAAGGATCTTGGTGAGATGATCTTTGAAACTTAAATCAAGCCAGAGAAGGGTTTCTTGTTCTTGGTGGGTTACTTCTTTTTCCAAAGCATGCCTCTTTGTTTCTAGGAATCTGATCTTTTTTTCCTCTTTTAGCAGCTTGAGATACTGCTTACCAAAGAAGAGGGCAACAGGCATGATGATGAGGAGGCTGATGATTTGGACTAAATTAGCAATGTTCTCGGTTTGAGGATAGAAGAAGATGGATAAGGCAAGGGAAAAGATGAGGGTGATGAGAGGTTCATAAAGAAGAGCTAAGCCGAAGAGAAGGATGTAGAGAATAAAAAAGAGGGGAGAAGATAGGCCGCCGGTTTCGGCCACTAAGAGAAGAGAAACGAAGGTAAAAATTAGACCATCAATGGCCATCGTCACTCCGAACTTTCTTCTCTGCCAAAAGCGATTGAGAAAATAGAAGATAATCAGAATGGCTACCAACTGAAGAGTAAACCCAGAAAGAACTGGATTAGCTGTCCAGACAAAAGTAAGAAGGATGGCAACCAAAAGAAAGCCTAGATGGATAAAAAAATGGGCAGACATCTTTTAAGAACATTTTGACATATCTGCTTGAAGAATTGCAACTGGGCAGGTAGAATAAAGACAAATGAAGAAATATTTACC
>CAYFQP010000046.1:0-13111 GCA_964345375.1 uncultured Gammaproteobacteria bacterium
GTATTCGTATAAGTCTCCCAACTAGCCGTTGGATCGGGTGTGGGAGTTGCAACTTCGGGAGTTGGAGTCGGCTGGGATGCAGGCTGCGCTTGTTTTTGGCCTACTAAATAAGCACCGAGAATAGAACCAGTCAAAGCTAAAACCCCAAAAAAGATTCCTACCCCAATCAAAATCTTCCTTTTCAGGGCCTTCGGCTTTTTTAGAGGAGGCATTTCTCCTTGTGTCTCCGGAGGACTCACAACGGAAGTGGGCTGGCTAACTGAGGGTTGAAGTTTCTCTTCAGGCATGTTTAGTCTGACCAACGGGAATTGTAATAGGTAATGTCGGAATAGATATTGCCTCCGCCCATCCCCTCTTCGGCATCAAATAATTTATTTTTAACCTCAGTATTAATATTAAAAACAGAAACCGCTACTGGAGAAAAAGCTCTTACCATACACGGCTCTGATTCTGAACACTCTCTAGTCTCTGCTAAAAGGATTTCTTCTTCGGAGAGCCAAAGTGGATCAGCGGCATTATTCAATAGCATCTCGTATTCTCCGGAAGAGGCATCTAAAAGCCAAACCTGACCATTATCTTCATTAAGCCAATAGACAACTTTCATCTTCCCATCTAATACTTCAGGTTCATAAGCCTGACTACTAACACCTTCATATTTTCTCTCGGTCTTAGAAGAAAGACTAAAAGAATATAAACCCTCATTAGTTCGCCTAAAGATAATTGTTCCGTCGTCTAACCAGGCTGGCTGGGTTGAGTTTTCTATCTTAGCCAGTTGATTACTACTCAAGTCAAAAACATAGACATTAAAGTCCATTGGGTCTCTTGGGCTTGAAGTGGCAATCTGGAAAATCTTAGTCCCATCAGGAGAAAAGGAAATTTTACTCGAATCCTCAACAAAACCACCCCGGCCATACATTCCCGAGGGAATTTCATTAAGGGTTGTTTTGCTTCCATTCTTGGAAAGGAAGATTGACCAACCCCCTTCTTGACTATTTTCTACAGTATAAGCAAAAGTGTTTTTATCATCCCAACCAAGCTGGAGAACAAAATTTTTGGGCTCTTCATGGATGATTTCTTCTAGTTGTTTGGAATCAACACTCACCCGGTAAATTCCACAATTAAAATTACCTGTCTCGGTGTCACATTTATAAAAACCTAAATACTCATTATCAATCACCTGTAAAGATTGAGGATAGCCAAAATCAGTCTCGGAAAAATCAGTTATTTGGACTTTATTCTCCCCTGTTTTATCAATCATAAAAACATTTTTATCTTCAACAAAGAAAATCTTGTCTTCAGTAAGGCCTTTAATTCCAGGAGTTGAAATCGGAGAAGTTGGCTCTGAAGCTGGTTCTTCTGAAGGAATCTGAGAGGTTTCTCTTTTGCTTAATTGATAACCCGCAAAAACAAAACCAAGACCTAAAAGAATTAAAATCAAACCTAAGCTTGTAAAAACTAGAGGTTTTAGCCAACGTTTTTCTTTTTTGATTTCCGGAATCTCAACAGACGCTTCTTTTTCCTTAGTCTGAGGAGTTTCTGACTGAGTAGCTTTTTCTTCAGGCATTAACTACAGTTTACTTGCCTCTTTTCTTTTTTTCAACCTCTTTTTCAGAAGGTTCTCCTTGTTGGGGAGCTTCAGCTCTTTCTTCAACTCTTTCAGCTCGCTTCTTTTCTCCGGCTGGAGCCTTAACTTCTTCTTCAGGTGGTTTTTCTCCTTCTGGAACCTCTTCTTCAACCACCTCTTCTTCAACTGGAGGCGGAGCCACTACTTCCTCTTCCTCTAGGGGATTAATTTTAACAACAATTTCACTGGGGTCAACCAAAACTTTAACCTTTTTCTTATCGTAAACTAAATCTCCTACTGTAATTGCCTGATCAACTTCTTCTAGTTTAGAAATGTCGACTAATATCTGGTCCGGCAAATCAGTTGGTAAAGCCTCGACTTCAATCTCGGCTAAAGGCTGAATTAAAATTCCTTTATGTTGCTCTACGGCTGGGGCTTCGCCTCTAATTTCAATCGGTACATCAGCGGTAGTCTTTTCTTTAAGAGAAACTTGATGGAAATCAACATGAAGGGGTTCATCGGTGACGGGATGAACCTGAAGATTGTCAATCAAAACTGGTTGGGTTTTTTGGCCGATTTTTAAATCTACTAGACTCGTCTCGCCTGCTTCCTGATAGATCTTAAGAAATTCCTTAGCTGGTAGTTTAAGAGCTTGAGACTTAACCTTTTTTCCATACAGATTAGCCGGCAAAATACCTTCTCGCCGTAATTGCTTAACCTTCCGGCCTACTATTTTTCTTGGTTCAGCTGTTAATTTAGGATTGGCCATTATTTTTTTTCTTCAAAAACTAACTCAAAAGCTGTATCTCGAGACAGGTTTGTATTATAAACGACCAAGCCTTCCCTGGTCAAGGCTTGGGGGCTCATTTCAGCCAAGAAAAAATTATCAGGATAAGTGATTGATAGAGAATATTGGTCGTCTTTAGCCCCTGATTGTTTTTGAACTAAAAGAAGATAGCTTCCTGGTTTGACTTTTCCTTGCTTTCTTGATTGATATTCAATCTCCACCTTTCTTTTCTCTCCTACCGGAACCTCAACTAAAAAACCAAATATTTCTCGTTGATAGTCAGTTTCGTGATCAATTCTCTCTACCTCTTTTGTCTCGCCATCAGGATTTTTAATCACTATCCGATTGAGTTCACTTCCTAAGGGAAGTAAGATTCGAAGATAGTTACGATAATCGCCTGCCGGAAAAACATCACTCGGGCTGTTATTCTGGTAATTAAGGACTAATCGGCTTTTAACCAGGCCGTCCTGATTAATAACAATTGCTTGCTCAATTTCTCGGTCAATAAAATAATTAGCTTTATTGACACCAACATTTGCTTCATTAAGATGGAGGTAGTCTTGAAAACATTCCCCCCCGCTCAGTCGACAATTGGCTCCTTTAATCCCTCCATCCCAATTAAATTTAATCAAATAAGCATTAATTTCTTCGTCTTCGAGATAAATAAGAATGTCTTTTTTTTCTAAAGAAGCCAGAAAAGCTAAACCAATTTTGGTCAAATCTTTCATTTCGGCTGATTTGAGTTCTCCAAAAAGAGCGTCAGCAACCTTACCGAGATAATCTTGTTTTTGGGTCGAACCAGGAAAGAAACCGGCTTCTGAATGATATTCAGCTCTCTCAAAAAAGTTATCAGCATTAATTGTCTCGTCATAGTCAGGCAAATAAAGATCGCCAGTTGCTTCTAAAATCCTTTCGATTAAAAATAAATTAATCGCCATGACGCCATCGACTTTTCGACCAATTTCTTTATCCAGAAACCATTCGGCTCGCTGAGCCGAGGTAGGAAAATCCGGACTCCAATTAGAATCACGGAGATACCAGCCTGCTTCACCCAAAAATTCTTTCAATTTGGCTGGTGGCTCAACGTGGCCTTTTAATTGACCATCAGCAAAATAGACATCATGAATCTCAAAATCTAAAAGTCGGCCGTCCTCAATCGTCAAAAGACCAAAGGAACCAATGAATCCTCCAGTCGGCCGAATTTCCATATTATTTTGGAATAAAACTAGATAGGTCTTCTTCTCTGAAGTGAGAATAATCTTTGGTAAAAGAGCCATCATCTCCTTTGCTTGAACTAAAGAACGATTGGCCTCAGGAAAAAGCTCTTCAACTCTTTTTATTTCTTCAGGCCAAAAAGAGAATCGATCTTTAACCGAGAAAAAGACGGTTTGGGCCAAAGATAATTTACTGATGGCTGTCTCTAGTTCCAACTGGATTGAAGAAAAAAGCTGAGGGTCAATCGCTTCACCCTTAAGAAAATCAGTAAAAAGAGCACCTGATTTTTGACCAACCAGGCCGAGATGATAAATTCCCCCAGTCGTCTCTTTAGCAAAAAAGACAGTTTGATTTAAGTTCTCAACTCGCTCTCCCAAACCAATCAAGCTCACTCCCTTGCCAAACCAATCAAGACCTTGGCCAATCAGAACTAGAGCTTTGTCCGCCCGCTGAGCATGAGTCACCAGCTTAGTCAAGTCTCCTTGGGTAACATCATCTTTGAGGTGGCGAAAGCTATTCAATCCCCAAACGACTTGAGCTCCATAAAAAACTAAAGGAGAAAGAAGAATTAATAGCCAGAGAAGAACAAATAAAACCCATTTTCTTGCAGGCGCCTGAAATTTTGGCCGAAATTTAATTTCGACAAGAGGCTTTTCTTTTTTTTCTTCCTTCCCCTCTTCCTCTTCTTCCCCTTCCTCGATTAACCATTCCTTTTCTTTAGCAAACCAGCTAATTGTTTTCTCTATTCCTTTTTCTAAGGAGATAGCAGGTTTGACGCCGAGAAATTGCCAATCTTCATCGGTCTTCTTTTTCTCATCGTAATCATCAGCTACATATTCAATCTCTGGTCTTAAAGGCGATTTCTTCTGAAGAAGGTAAGCTAAACTGATCAGGGAGATTGATTGATCACCAGTAAAATCAAAAATTTTTCCCCTTGTTCCCTGAGAAAAAATTGCCTGGCCTAAGCCTTTAATCAAGTCATCAACATAAAGAGGGGCAATTTTCTCCCAACCCTCACCAGGGATAGTTAAAGGCCCACCAGTGATGGCTTGATTGAAAAGTCGGGAAAGATGACTCTTTTCTTTAAGGGGCATTCCCGGACCGTAAAGGTTAAAAAAACGGACAACCCTCAAATCAATTTTTTTATATTTTTCAAAAATCTCTTTCTTGGTCTCTGCTGGGGCGATAACTAAAATTTTCACCGACTGGTCTTTAAGGCTCGAAACAAGCCTATTAAATTCTTTTCTATTATCATCCAAGAAAAAGAAGAGATAATTGATTCCAGAAAGATTACTAGGAATTTTTTCTTTAAAAGAAAAGTTCTGATCAGCTAACCGACTAAGTCGTTTCTTTTCACGAAGAGTCAGCTGGCTAATCCAAGTAACCTGAGAACCTTTCTCTAGAAGAAACCGGCAAAGAGGAAATCCCAAAAAATAATTACCCCCGACAACCAAAGATTTAAAACCTGGTTGATGCTTCATGAAATTATCTTAACCCATCACCAGAAGAGACATCAAGTCAAAAATCAAAAACTCGGACATGAAAACTACAGGCCATTTAGGGCTTGGTTAACCAAAGCGTCGGCAATTTTATTTTGACGCCGGGAGACGTAATGATAATCAATCGGTTTGGAAAATTTCTTTTCCAGATTTTTAACTTTGACAATTAATTTTTGAAGATTAGAATTCTTGATTTTAAATTTTCCGTTCAGCTGATTAACAATCAACTGAGAATCAAGGAAGAAATTCACCTCTCGTCTTATATCTAGCATCTTGTCTTGGCTGTTAAGCCATCCAAGGGCAATAATCACCGCTTTGTATTCGGCAACGTTGTTCGTTGTCTCACCAATCCGCTTAGAAAACTTATGAATTAACTTCCCATTTTGAAAAACAACAAAACCAATTGCCGCTGGTCCAGGATTACCCCGAGCCCCACCATCACAATAAATTGAGAGTCCTTTTCTCATCAGAAAATTTTGCCTCGAGTCTTAATTAGTTTAATAAAAGTCGAAGGAAAGGAAAAACTTGGTTTTAAGCTGAACTTCCAGGCTAGATAACTGGCTGTTAAAATCAAAACCAGACCTTCAGTGGCAATCGTCACACCGGCCGCCGCTAGATAGGAAAATCGAGGGATTAATAAAAGATTCAGACCAATGTTCCAGAATAAAGCAAGGATGGCCACCAGCAAAGAAATCTTTTGTTTGCCTAGAGCAATTAAGGAATAACCAGTCAAATGATTGAAGTAAGCAATAAAAGTCCCAAAGACCAAAATTCGTAAAACCAAGATGCTCGTCTGAAATTCATGACCACCAATAATCTGAATGATCAATGGCGCAGCAATAAAGATAAAAGCGATTATTGCTATACCAGCAATTAATAAAACGTCAAAAAGTTTTTGGTAAATCTCTCTCATCGGCTTAAAACCCTTTTTCAATTCGCTAATCTTACCATATTTAGAAATGACCGGGAAAAAGGAGTTAGCTAAAAAGGCGGCTCCAAGAACTAAATTATCGTGCACCTTATAGGCTAAGCCGTAAATCCCTACTGGCTCGGCTCCTTTAATTGATTGAAGAATAAAAATATCGATTCGATTATAGACCGAAAAAACTAAAAGAAGCGCCCCAGTTGGTAAAGCCTCAAAAAAAATTCTTCTAATCAACTTTTTGTCTAATTGAAAAACAAAGTTTGTCAACCTTCTGGCTAAAATGAGAGCCAAGATTGTTGCCAAAAACCCTGAAAAAGAAAGGCCAAGAAAAATCAAACTAAGATCAGAAGAAAGCCTTAAAAGCCAAACTAGGAACAAAACAAAAAGACCACTGGAAAAAACTTCAACTAAAACATGTTGGTCAAAACGAAGTTTAGATTGAAAAACGATCTGACAAGAAGTCCGAATTGACCAGAAAAGAAGCAGGGTTGAGGCAATTACAGAGGGTAAAATTAATCTAGAGAATTGAGGAAGAAAAAAAATGGCTAAATTAATTAAGAGGAGACTGGCGATGGCAATCATTAACCTCAAAACAAGACTATTGCCATAGATTTTCTCGGCTAAATCTTTGTCTCTTGAGGCTTCTCTAACACTAATAATGCCTGTTCCCCAATCAGCCACAGAATGGAAAAACATGATGAAGGCAGTGATAAAAACATAATCACCATAGCCAGCAACGCCCAAATTTCTGGTTAAAAGAGCGGTGGTAAAAATCGTAAAACCAATTACCACTCCCCGACCAATGATTTGGACAATCGTATTTAAAGCAATTTTAGGAAAAAGAGGCATAACCCAATTATCCAATTATCCCAAAAACTAATCAACTATTGCTTTGCCCATACCAGTCCTAAAATAATAGTAAATAGAAGCTGGGTTTGCTGAAGAGTCAGCCAATAATGATCAAAAAGGCCTAAGATCAGAATCGCGCTGAGGGTAATAATTAGTCTTTGATTATTGGTAATCAAAAGTTTTCTGTAAGAGAGAATTAACAACCAAAAAAAGATTAACAAACCAGTGACGCCAGTTTCAGCAAAAGTCAGGAGAAAAATATTGTGAACAGGCTGGAGAAAACGAACTACTTCTGGTTTCTGCCAAAACTCAGGCAGTCGAGAAACAAAATTATTCAAGCCCACACCAATTAAAGGATTTTGTTTCGTCATTTTAATTGCTACTTGGTTTAATTGAAGTCGACGACTGATTGCTTCTTCAGTTGATAAATGAGAGAGACTATAAAATAAGACGCCTACCCCAAATAAAAGACAAAGGAGAATAAAATATAGAAATTTTTTATTGGTCTTTGTTATTCTCAAATTCCTAATTAAGAACCAGAAAGAAACCAAGACTCCAACTAGCCAAGCTGAACGGGAAAAAGAAATCGCTATCCCAATCACTCCAAAGAAAACTCCTAGCCTCTTAATGATTCTTTGTTTTAGATCTTGAGTTTTGGTTGTCGCGATTAAGACTAATGATACCAAGATAAATCCAGCTAGAACATTAGGGTGGGGGAAAGTGGCATAGGGCCGCATTATTAACCTTCCCTCCCAAATTATTTGGGCAATCCCCGGAGTAAAAGCATTAAAAGTTCGTTCACCTAGCCACCAGAAAACCCCACCAAGTGAGGCTTGCCTAAAAAATTGAGCTAGAGCAAGGAGGGAAGAGTAGATAACAGCCATTGATAATGAAAAACAGAGAGTGGAAATTTGGAAACGATTTTTGGCCACATAGAAGCCGAGGAGAGTAAATTCAATGATTTTTATTAACTTGTATAAAGCTGCCCCTCTATTCTGGGCAAAGAAGACATTAACCAAGAGAAAACAAAAAATAGCTAAAATCCACCAATGTTTCCTAACTACAGCCTGAGAATTGGGGATCGAAAATTGTTTTTTTCTCTTCCATAACCAACTCCCCAAAATCCCTATTACCAACAAGTCCGTCAAGTAAATGGTTGGCGCCAGATAATCAACTCTGATTCCTGAAATCAAAGAAAACCCGGGCCAGAAATGTCTCCCTAACTGAAGAGGAAGAAGACTGATTAAGAGATAAAAAAGAATCCGATGGAGTTTCATCGTCAAAAGCTCCGCTTAACGGGGCTTAATCACCAATTTTCTCTCCTGTTCTTGACCCTCAGAGACGCTAACCACATCAGGATGATCAGCCAAAGCGAGATGAATAATTCTTCTTTCTGAAGGAGAAAGATTAGTCAAAACTACTGGTTCATTAGAGAACTTAACCTTTTGGGCTGCATTCATAGCCATCATCCTCAAACTCTCTTCCCGCTTCTGACGATAATCATTAACATTAACTAAAATTCTCGTCCACTCTTCTAATTTTTTATTAACAATCAAGCTTAAAATTAATTGAAAAGCAGACAAAGTTTCTCCATGATAGCCGATAAGAATCCCTGGTTCCTCAGTCGTCAGCTGAACAGCCACAGCCTCATTTTCTTTGTCTTCACTAACCTCAATTTTAGCCTTAACCTTAATTAAATCCAAAAGCTTTTTTGCTTCTCCCTCAACTGTTTTGATTGGTTTTGTTGAAGTTTTAGTTACCTTCTTATCTTTAGTTTTTTCAGCCATGACTCAATTCCTCCTGGGCCAGCGACAAGGTATTGCTGGACCATAGTAAAAAGAGAAAAAACAAACCAGTAAAGAATCAACCCCGAGGGAAAAGTAAAGCCAATTAAAAGGGTCATTAAAGGAAAAAGGTAAAGCATTTGCGACTGCATCGCTGTTGCCATGTCATCTGCTTTTTCTTCAGTCTTTTCAGCCATTTTTTCGGCGGCTTTTGTTGTTGGGGACATCATTTTAGAAGAAATGAATTGGGTCAAGGCCGCGGCGATTAGAAATAAACCCGGAACAGGAATATTTTGGCCAGCAATTGGGAATTGAAAAACATCAGGTTTGGCAAGGTCCAAATAAAGAAAATTAAGATTAATCTTGGTTTCTAAAGGTAAACGGAGGCTGGAGTACAAAACTTGATTAATTTTTTGAATTACCTCGGCTCCATCAGCCATTAATACCTGCCTAAAAGCTTGGTAGAGAGCAATCAGAACCAAAAGTTGAATTATTTGGGGCAAACAGCCTGCGGCTGGATTGGCTCCACGTTGGCGATAGAGCTCCATTTGGGCTTTAGCTAAACCTTGCTTGTCGTTTTTGTACTTCTTTTTTAATTTATTCAGGTCAGGCGCCAGTTCTCGCATTTTCTTGGTGGCTCTCATTGAAGGAACTGTTAGGGGAATAAGAATCGCCCTGATAACAATGGTTAAACCAACAATCGCCAAACCAAGATTACCAGTCAAACGGTAAAGAAAAATCAAACCGTTTAATAAAGGCTGAAATAAAATTAAGTTCCAAAGTTGACTCATTTTAAGGGATCTTTTCCTCCTTCAGACCAGGGATGACACCTGACAATTCTCTTCAGGCCCAACCAACCTCCCCGCAGTATACCATATTTCTTGATGGCTTGATAAGAATACTCAGAACAAGTAGGCTGAAAACGACAGGCTTTGTCAGTTAGAAAAAGGGCTTTGGCTAAACCAGTGTCAAAGGAAAAATATTTTTGATAAAACCTAATCAAGAGAAGGGCCAGTCGTCTCATTTTTTCTTTTTAAGAAGTCTCGCTTTTTTAAAAAGCCGGTTGGTTTCTTTTTCAATCTTACTCAAATTCGCTTCAATTAAAGGCTTTTTGCCTAAAAAAACAATATCAAAGCCTGGTCTGATAAAGGAAAGAAGTCTTTTTATCTGCTCACGTAAAAGCCGTTTGGCCCGATTTCTCCTGACTGCCTTTTTTGACAATTTAGTTGAGATAACAAAACCAAACCGAGATTGTTCTTTACCAGTAGGGTAAACAAGTAGGCCAAAGAGGTTGCTCTGAAATTTTTCTCCTTTTTCCTTTACTCTTTCAAAATCAGGCTTCTGGACTAAACGATTCTCTTTGGGCAACATGGACAATTAAACAGCTATCCTTTTTCTTCTCTTTAATTTTCTTCTTTTAATAATTCTCTTTCCTTTTTTTGTCTTGGAGAGAGCCCGGTAACCATGTTTTCTTTTTCTTTTCAATTTTTTTGGTTGGTATGTTCGTTTTGGCATGGATTGATTATATCGTCTCCTGACTTAGAAAACAAGATAAAATTGCTCCTTGACTTTTTGTGGATAACTTATTAAATTAAAGGTGTTTCGCCCCGCCAGAGCTTCAGCAACGGCGGAGTCTGCCCCTAATTTACTCCAATGAATAAAAAAGAATTTTGGCAAACTATTTTAAGTGACCTCCAGGTTTCGATCTCGAAGCCGATCTTTCAAACTCTTTTCTCCCAGACCGAACTCCAGTCTTTAGAAAAAAATGTGGCCACGATTGGCTGTCCTAATCCCTATATTCAAAAAATGATCGAGGGTCGCTATTATTCTCTCCTTAAAGAGATTATTGACCGAAGAACAAAAAAAGATAACAGTCTCTTATTCATTATTGCCAAGCCAAAAAAGAAAGGAAAACTTAGGGAAGTTGGGCCCCTTTTTGAAAGCAAGGCCAAAAAAACAAAAAAGAAAGCTTTTGATAAAGAAACAGGGCTTAATCCCCGCTATACTTTTACGACCTTTGTTGTTGGCAACTCAAACAATTTTGCTCACGCGGCTGCCCGGGCCATTGTCCAAAATCCAGGAAGCGCTTACAATCCCTTTTTTATCTGGGGTGGTGTCGGCGTTGGCAAAACCCATTTAATGCAGGCCATTGGCCAGGCAATTGCGGAACAACACCCGGATTTAAAAGTCCTCTATTGCTCCTCTGAAACCTTTACCAATGAACTCGTTTACGCTCTTCAATCAAAAACTATTTCTCGGTTTAAGAAAAAATATCGCGGAGTTGATATTCTTTTGGTCGATGATATCCAATTTATTGCCGGCAAAGAATATATCCAAGAAGAATTCTTCCACACCTTTAATACTCTTCATATGTCAAGCAAACAGATTGTTCTTTCTTCTGACCGCAAACCAGAAGAGATTCCTAAAACAGAGCAAAGATTGACCAGCCGGTTTATGGGAGGTTTAACCGTCGATATTCAACCGCCGGATTATGAGATGCGAGTGGCAATTATCAAGCAAAAATGTCAAGAAAAAAATGGTCAAATGGAAGAACAGGCAATCGATTTCCTCGCCCAAAGAGTAACCACCAATGCCCGTGAGTTAGAAGGAATTCTATTTCGGATTTTAACTCGAGCAGAAAGCCAAAACCAAAAACCAGACCTAGAATTCGTCAGGAATTTTCTGGGAGTCAAAACCAAGACCGAGCCCAAGAAAGTTTCGCCTCGAAGAGTAATTAGCCAGGTAGCCAAGCATTTTAACATTAAAACCTCAGATCTTCTCGGTAGCTGTCGGAAAGCCAGGTTGGTTTTGCCTCGACAAGTTACCATGTATCTTTTAAGAGAAGATTTAGAATTACCTTTGATGAAGATTGGCGAGATTCTTGGTGGTCGTGACCACACGACTATTATTCATGGGGTGGATAAAATCAGTCAGAAATTCAGCTCAGACGCTGACTTAAGACACGAAATCATGTTAATAAAAGAAAAACTTTATGAATAACTCAATTTTCCCTTACCCACAAATTAGCTATTTTAATCCCCAAAAATTTCAACAATTTTTCTTAGTTTTGAACAGGAAAAAACCCGAAATCAGTCACTGGTTATGGGATAAAAAGGATTTTTTGTTTGGAAAAAACCTCTGTTTTGAAGTTTATAGACAAGACGGATAAGGAAGACTCAAGAGGGTTTATCAACTTATACACCGTGACTAAAACTACTAATACTAAATTAAATATGATAAAATTGGCCCGATTGAGGAGAACTAATTAATGAAGGTTTCTTTACTTCAAGAAAATTTTAGCAAAGCCCTAGGAATTGTTTCTCGTTCAATTGCTCCCAAAGCAGCTTTACCCGTTCTCTCAAACGTTGTCTTGGCCACTGACAAAGGCCGATTGAAACTTTCAGCCACCAATTTAGAATCTGGCATTAATCTTTGGCTTGGGGCTAAAGTAGAAAAAGAGGGCTCAATTGCCATTCCAGCCAAGGTTTTAACTGAATACGTTTCTTCTTTACCACCAGAAAAGATTAGTCTTCAGGTAAAAGAAAACACTCTTTTTCTTGCCTCGTCAGGCAATAAGGCTAATTTCAGTGGTGGACCAGTGGCTGATTTTCCTAAAATTGTTTCTTTTCCCGGTAAATCGGACTTAGTTTTTAAGAAGAGTGATTTTTCCGAAAAGCTCAACCAAGTGATTTTTGCTGCCGCCAGTGATGAAGGAAGACCAGTTTTGACTGGGATTTTATTGAGGGTTGACAAAAATGGTCTTTCCCTGGTGGCCACTGATGGTTATCGGCTTTCGGTTAAAAAAATAAGAACTGAGAAAGGTTCTTTAAAAGAAGATATTTTGATTCCGGCTAGAGCTCTTTTAGAAGTGGCTCGGATCAGCCAGGAAAAAAATGATCAGGCTGAAGAAATTAAAATGGCTTTGACTAAAGACAAGAATCAGGTTGTTTTTTCTCTTTCTGGAGTCGATTATTCCAGCCGGTTAATTGATGGTGAATTTCCTGAGTTTGAAAGGATTGTTCCTGAGTCGAGCAAGATTAAAGCTGAGTTTGACCAGGAAGAGTTTTACCGGGCTGTTAAAATTGCGGCCATTTTTGCCCGGGAGCAGGCGAATGTAGTTAAACTGGGGTTGGATAAAGACAAAATCGTGGTTTCGGCTGAGAGTCCTCAGGTTGGAGCTAATGAGACGGAAATTGAGGCAAAAGTCAGTGGTGGAAAATTAGAAATTGCTTTTAATTGTCGTTTTCTTCTTGATTTATTAGGAGCGGTCAGCGCTGAAGAAATGGTTTTGGAAGCCAGTGAAGCCTTGAGTCCTGGGGTTTTTAAACTCAAGAAAGACTCTTCATTTTTCCACTTAATCATGCCAGTAAGGATCCAGGCTTAAGGTATTTCAGGCGGTTGAAAAAATTCTCGAGGAACTTCAGGAGCTTGAAGCGATTGGCTTTCAAATTTAATGGCTGGTAAATAGGCAATGATCTCTATTTTTTC
>CAYFQP010000047.1:0-7436 GCA_964345375.1 uncultured Gammaproteobacteria bacterium
AAAATCTGGTTTAGGCTCAACTGGTTTAAACATGTTTAACTTATTTTACTCCAAGTGAATCAAGCTGTGCTTATTTTAAACTAAAAATCCCTTCTTGAGAAGGGATAACTGGCCAATTAGAAGCGCCTCAACGCCCAAAAAGGCCTAATTATTAATAATGATTTCTTTAATTCTTCTAGCCAAAATTCTCATTTCAAACATTCTAACACAATTCTTATTTCTCCCGCAAGTCCTGAGGTTTGGGTTCAACTTTTTTGGAATCACCGATTGAGGAAAATTTTATTTATTAAATTACGACATCGATGGCTTTTCCCAGGTTGAGGGTTTAAACATGAGGTCGACAATACAAGGGTCAACATCAAGAGCGTTCGCTAGCTGATCCCTCTTTTGGGGGTAAATCTCATCAAGGGAAAGGAGACCGTTTTCCAAAAAAGCGATGAAGCCGGGGTCAACATCAAGGTAGGCGGCGGCTACCTCAGGGGTTATCCCTTGACCCTGACGAAGAGCTTTAATAACTACTCCTGCCTTACATACGAGTTCAACTTCCTGCCGTTCCGCTTCGCTACCGTGCAACTTCCTATGCAGATTTCCGGAGCGTTCGATAAGCTCATCATTCCATTCGCGAGTGGAACCGTCTTCTTCACCACCCGCCAAGAGAACTTCAAAAAGATCGGGTCCTATGCCAAATTCCAGAAGCTCCACTACTTCCTTTGGCTTATATACCCTTTCTGAAATAGCAATTTCGCTTAATTCTAAAAGTTTGGTTTGGTCTGAAAAACTTGCTTCCTCAATTGAGTCTAGAAGCTGGACGGCTGTTTCTTGATCGGAAGAAGCAATGATTCCTAAAAGGCTGGATTCTCCGCGAGATTGGGCTTCATCCATTTCACGCACCCTGCTTTTTAGCTTCGATAATATTGGCTGTTTTTTGGCATTAAGTTTTTCCTGCTCCAGGCGCCGTTCTCGCCAGATTTCGGCAATTTCTATTGGTAGCTCAGGTAAAAATGATAGTCTATCGGGGCTTCCAGTCATCTTTTTATTTTCCTTGTCTTAAAAAAGCAGGAATTTCATATTCTTTACCAGCTTCTTCAGGCGGAAGCTCACCCTCTTCACCTGGTGGTGGCGGTTCTTCAATCTTCTTTTCTTTTTTCTCCTCCTCAATCTTCTCCTCTTCTTTCTCTTCTTCTTCCTCAGTCGGTAAGGTGGGCGCCACAAACCTGGCTAATCTGGCTTTGGTTTCATCAAAACCAGTGGCAATAACCGTAATCTTAATCTGATCAACTAACTTTTCATCAATTGAGGCTCCGAAGATAATATTAGCATCAGCATCAGCTTTCTCAGAAATAATCTTGGCTGCTTCTTCAACCTCAGCCATGGTCAAATCAGGCCCACCCGTGACCGTAAAAAGAATCCCTCTTGCGCCGTCAATCGAAACTTCTAATAAAGGCGAAGTGATGGCTGTCCGGGCGGCGGCCTGAGCCCGATTTTCACCGACACCCATGCCAATACCCATAAAAGCACTACCCGCATCCTTCATAATTGTCTTAACATCAGCAAAGTCACGATTAATCAAACCAGGAAGAGTGATAATATCCGAGATTCCCTGAACACCCTGACCAAGAACATTATCAGCCAAACGAAAAGCCTCAATCAAGGTCATCTTTTTATCAATTGAATCAAGTAGACGCTGATTGGGAATAACAATCAAGGCATCGACTTTATCTCTTAACTCATCAACACCGTCTTCAGCCACAACCATTCTCCTCGTTCCCTCAAAGGCAAAAGGCTTGGTGACCACGGCAATCGCCAAAGATCCTTGTTCTTTAGCCAACCGAGCAATAATTGGGGTTGCTCCTGTCCCGGTGCCACCACCCATCCCACAGGTCAAGAAAACCATGTCCGTCTCGGCTAAAAGCTGACCAATTTTCTCTTTTGATTCCTCAGCCGCCTGCTTACCTAAATCAGGATCACCACCAACTCCTAAACCTCGGGTAAGATTTTCACCAATTTGAAGTTTGACTGGTGCTAAACTAGAAAGAAGAGCCTGAGCATCAGTGTTGACAGCAACAAAATCAACTCCCTGAATCTGCTCTTGGTTAATCATGGTATTAATGGCATTACTCCCACCGCCACCAATACCCATGACTTTAATTCTGGCAAACCTTCCTACATCTGGTTTAACTAAGGCCATAGTTTTAATTTTTTAAGGGCAGTTTTTGAAGCAGGAATATTTTACCTTGATTAACAAGAAAACGCAAATCTTTCTAGGGCAGAAATGACTTGATGAAATCAATTGTTTTTAGAGCCACACCCTTAACCGGTAATTTCTCAGTAATCTTTCCAATCGAAGGCAGAGGTGTTTTACCAGCACCATAACCTCCGGCTTGAACTCCACAGATAATCAAACCAGTGGCGACTGAATAAGCCGGACTCTTGATGTCATCAATTAATCCATCCAGGCCTTTTGGTTCACCAACTCTGACCGGCATGGCCAAAGTCCGCTTACAAGAGTCGACGATGCCCATGGTCAAAGCCCCACCGCCAGTGACGACCACGCCTGAGGGAGTCATTCCCGCAAAACCACTTTTCTTAACCTCAGTCCCGACTAAAGTAAAGATTTCGTTCAAACGAGGCTTAATGATTCCCTCAACCAGTGTTTTTCGAGAAACAGTTTTTCTCTCTTCCTCGATCCCTAAATCAGCCAAATTAATCTCATCTTTTTTCTTTTCTTCCTTTTCCCCTTCTTCATCTTTTTCCTTCTTTTCTTTTGGCTGAGCCACTTTCTTGGGCTTCTCAGAAAGAGCTAATTTGAGCTTCTCTGCGTTCTCTAAAGAAAGACGCAAGCCAATCGCCAAATCATTGGTCACATTTTTAGCTCCAACTGGCAAAACAATCGCATAAGCTGGTGAGCCCTCAACAAAGATAACCAAATTGGTTGTGCCGCCACCAATATCAACCAAAATAACGCCTAATTCCTTTTCTGTCTCTGTCAGAACCGCCTCAGAAGCAGCAATGCCATTAAAAAAGACAGCCTCAATGTTGGCTCCAATCTCCCGAACACACTTAGTCGTGTTCCTAATTGAAGTCGAAGAACCAGTAATGATGTGGGTTTCGACCTCTAATCTCACTCCGGTCATGCCGATTGGATCTTTAATTCCCTCCTGAGAATCAACTGTATAATAGCGGGGAAGACAGTGAAGAATTTCTCGCGATGAAGGCAGAGAAATTGCCCGGGCCGCTTCAATCACCCGGTTAACATCACTTTCATTAATCTCTCCCTCTGGCTCGGCTACAGCGACTACGCCTTTGGAATTCTGAGAGGCAACATGAGCACCCCCAATACCGACCAGGACCCGAGAAACACCATAGCCAGCCATTCTTTCAGTGGCTTCAATAGAGTCAATAATCGCCTGGGAGGCTTCTTCAATATTAACAATCTGACCTTTCCGAATTCCTTTTGAGGGAACAGTTGAAGCACCAACGACATTGATTTTCTCTTCTTCGGGCTTAACTTGAGCAATCACCGAAGTAATTTTTGAACTGCCGATATCAATAGCGGTAATAATTCTTGTCCTCATCTTAAATTCTGAGAACCGGTTTATCGAATCTCAAATCAATAAAGGATGGCCCTTTGCCGTCTATTTTAGCCCGCCAAAGGATAAATTGTAAAGTATCAACCTGGAAATCAAGGTTTTTCTCTTTAGAAAAGACAACGGTTAAGTTACCCGAAAAAGTGGCAATAATCTTCCTTGGGTCACTAAAATCAATCTCCTCTAATTCCAAATTTAAAGGCAAAAAACTCTCTTTAATTTCTCCCTCAAGATCTTGGTCGGGAATTGGTTTAACCAAAGCCGAACTTGGTAATAAATTCTCCCAATCAAATTGAAAACGAAAATTCCTGAGAGAAAAAACTAAAATCCCTCCAATTAGAACAAAAATCAAAAAAACAGGCAAGACCAATTTCCTTTTATTTATTTTTCTTTTTTTGTAAAAAATCATCAATTTGGTCAGCAATTTTTTGACTAGCCTTCAAGTTAACCAACTGCTTAGCCTTAAAGGCTCTCTTTTGATACTGGTCAAGATTTTTAATCATTTCTTTAATCATTTGAGCCAGCCTCTGACTGGTTAAGTCTTTTTGAGGAAGGATTTGAGCAAGACCGGGCTTAACCAGTAACTGAGCATTTTTTGTCTGCTCATCCTGATAAGTCCAAGGAATGGGTATAAAAATGGCTGGTTTGCCTAAAGCAGCCACTTCATAAACAATATGAGCGCCTGAACGACCAATAATCAAGTCAGCAGCAGCAAAAACATCACCAATTTCCTTTCGGCCAAAATAATCTTGAAGAAAATACCTTTCTTTAAGTTTTAAGGGTAGTTTCTTCCTTAATTTCTTTAATTGACTAAAGTCATTAAAAACCGTACTCCGGCCTGACTGATGGATAAGATTAGCATTTTGAAGAATTTCTTTAAGATCCTGCTTAATCGCCTGATTGATAAGATGAGAACCCTGCTTGCCACCAGTAACATAAATCGTCGGTAAGTCATTTTTAAAAAACTTTTTTCTTTTTTTCTTAACAAAAATCTCTGGCCTTAAAGGCAAACCAGTCAGAACCGCTTTCTTAGCCGGAAAATTCTTTAAAGAAGGTCTCCAAGAAACAAAAATTTTTTTAGCCAAACGACCAATGACCCGATTAGCCAAGCCATAGACAACAGTCTGCTCGTGAGTGATTGAAGGAATTCCTAGGATTCTTCCACAAACAACCACTGGCACGGCTAAATACCCTCCAAAAGAAAGAATTAAGACTGGCCGAAATTTAAGCAGATAATAAAAAGACTGAATAAAGCCTAAAGGCAGGCGAGCCAATTTCAAAGGATGATAGGTCCGATGAACTTTACCAGCCTTAATCTCAATAAACTGAAAGCCAGCTTCGGTCACTTCTCGATACTCAGCTCCTGGCTGTTTATCACCCCACATCGTAAACTTGTGACCAAACCAAATAACTTGATAACCTCTTTGCCGAAGCTCTTCAGCGACCACCAAAGCACTGTTATGATGACCACCAGTGATAACAATTCTTTTTTTCATTTCTTGGCCAGCTGATACTTAGAAATATTAAGCAAAATACCAACTCCTGTCAAAGTAATAATCAAAGAAGAACCGCCGTAAGAGATAAAAGGCAAGGGGACACCAGTTAAAGGAACAATGGCGACCATGGCGGCTAAGTTAATCAAGGTCTGGATAGCAATCCAAGCAATGATTCCCGTGGCCAATAATTGACCAAATTGATCAGGCGCCCGCCTAGCCACCTCCATCCCCCGGTAAATTAAAATCAAAAAAGCAATTAAAAGAAAAAGCCCTCCTAAAAACCCCAGTTCTTCACCAATAATCGCAAAGATCGAATCAGTCATTGCCTCAGGTAGATACTCATACTTTTGTCTTGAAGCGCCAACTCCCAAACCAAACATTCCCCCACTGCCCAAAGCCAATAAAACCTGGCGAACATGATAGGAGGCTCCCAGAGGATCCCGGCTAATATCTAAAAAAGTCAGCAATCTCTCCTTTCGGTAAGGAGATAAGAGAATTAAACCGATTCCCGCTAAAAAACCAATTATTCCAGCCAGAGAAAGGATGATCAAAGAACCACCAGAAACAAAATAAAGACTTAAGCTTGAACCAGCCAAAATCACGGCTGTCCCCAAATCAGGCTCAGCTAAAATCAAACCAACCAAAACAATCATCAATAACCAAAGTTGAATCTTGCCTCCTTTTTTGGTCAAGAAGGAAGCCATAAAAATAATTGAAACAAGTTTAGCTAATTCAGCTGGCTGAACACTAAAACCAGCCAAACCCAACCACCTTCTTGCTCCCAAGGCTTGAGTCCCAATGCCCGGAATCAAGACTAAAATAAGCAAACCAATCGCCAAAACCATTAAAGGAACAGCAAATTTGGCAATTTTCTGATAGGGAAATTTAGAAGCCAAAAAGAGCATCACCAAACCCAAAAAAGCCCAAATAGCCTGTTGGCGGGCATAAAAATATTTATCACCAAAATCCCGGAAAGCAACCACCACTGAAGCATTATAGACCATGAAAACACCAAAAACAGTCAGAATGACAGCAATTAAAAGAATGATTCTATCAATCCGTTGTTCCTGTGATTTTAAAGAAGCCATTATTTAAAGAGCTTGAACAAATTTTTTGAATTGATTACCTCGATCTTTATAATTCTCAAACATGTCAAATGAAGCACAGGCAGGTGAAAGTAAGACAACATCACCTGGTTTTGCTTCTTGCCAAGCAAGTTTAACAATCTTCTCCATCCCGCCTGGCCGGAAAATTATTTTACCTTGATAATCAGCTTTAGAAACTGCTTTTTTAATCTGCTCAGCTGTTTTGCCAATCAAAATCAAGTTTTTAACTGAACTCCTAACAATTTCTTTACCTAGTTGAGAATAGTCAGAACCTTTTTCTGAGCCACCAGCAATAAGGATAATTGGTTCAGAAAAGGCCTTAATCGCCGCCACGGCTGTCTCAGGCGTGGTTGAAAACGAATCATTATAAAAACCAACCTTATTCTTAACTCTCACTAGCTCCAACCGATGCTCTAATCCCTTAAAAGCAAAAACTGCTTCTTTAATTGCTTTTAAATCAGCTTTAGTCAAAGAACTAGCCGTAATCGCCGCACAAACATTATCCCAATTATGCTCACCTTTTAGTTCTAAATCAATTGTTTCACCAATCGACTGATTATTCAAAATAATTTTCTTGTTTCTAACATAAGCACCATTAACTTTCTTTTTCCGGCTAAAATAAAAGGCTTTTGCTGAGGAGAGTTTAGCCAAAGAGGAAGCAGTTGAATCATCACCATTAAGAACAAGGAAATCACTTTTCTTTTGATGTCGAACAATATTTGACTTCGCTTGAAGATATTCTTCTCTGTTCTGATGATAATCAAGATGCTCAGAAGAGATAAACAAAACCACGGCAATCTGAGGACTCTTCTCCATGTCCATTAATTGAAAACTAGAGAGCTCTAAAACTACCCAGGAATCCTTATTTAACTTAGGCAGTAAACTGAGCATTGGCTGACCAATATTACCAGCTAAAAAAACTTTCTTTTTAGCTTGTTTAAGAATTTTATAAATTAAAGTTGCGGTTGTTCCTTTACCCTTAGTTCCGGTGATGCCAATAATCTTGGCTGGACAAAGATCAAAAAATAACTTGGTCGCACTAGAAATAATCACTCTCTTCTTCTCAGCTTCAACAATCTCCGGAAGAAAGCGGTAAAAACCTGGTGACCTAAAAACTAAATCAAATAAAGCTAAACCAGACTTTAAAAAGTTCTTACCCAGCTTGAATTTTACCCCTTTTTCCTTAAACTCTTGATAAATCTTTCCTAATTCAGAAGCCGTCTTTTGATCAAAAACCGTAATCTCAG
>CAYFQP010000048.1:0-7349 GCA_964345375.1 uncultured Gammaproteobacteria bacterium
TTATTTGAAAAAGGCAAAATGCCCAAAGATCTTTCTTTAGAGATTATGAAGGCCTATCTTAAAACAGGTTCAAAGATTAAACAACCCTTAGTTGCCATTCGTTCTTCAGCCACGGCCGAGGACTTACCTGAGGCTTCTTTTGCTGGCCAACAAGAGACTTTCCTTAATGTTAAAGGAGAAGCCAATGTTGTTAAACGGGTTCAGGATTGTTTTGGTTCTCTTTTTGAGTCAAGAGCCATCTTCTATCGTCAACAACAAGGCTTTGACCATTTCAAGATTGGCTTAGCGGCCATTGTCCAAAAAATGATTCAATCTGATGCCTCGGGAGTGATGTTTACGATTGATCCGGTCACCAATCAAAAAAATCGAATCTTGATTGAAGCCATTTATGGTTTAGGCGAATTCCTTGTTCAGGGAACGGTTACACCGGACCGGTATTTGATTGACAAAAACTCGTTAAAAATTTTAGAAAAAGAGGTTTCCGAACAAAAAGTTCAATTAATTAAAGTGGGTAGTTCAAATAAACGAAAAGGGGTACCAAAGAAAAAACAGAAGACCCAGAAAATAAGCTTAAGTCAGATTAAAAAGCTAGCTAAGCTTGGAAAGAAGATTCATAATCATTACTACTTTCCCCAAGATATTGAATGGGCTGTAGAAAAAGGTAAAATCTATATTCTTCAAACAAGACCAGTAACGACGACCGAGAAGAAGAAAGGCTTGAAAAGAAAAGAGGAAGTAAAAATAGAGGAAAAACCGATTCTAAAAGGCCAACCAGCCAGTCCAGGCATCGGTACCGGTAAAGTCCGAATTATTAAATCCGCTCGAGAAATAAAAAAAATAAAAAGGGGTGATGTCTTGGTTACTAAAATGACCACGCCTGACTTTGTGCCCGCTATGAAAAAGGTGGTCGCCATTGTCACTGACAGTGGTGGTCAAACATCCCACGCAGCGATTGTTTCTCGGGAGTTGGGCATTCCTTGCATTGTCGGGACTAAGGAAGCAACCAAGAAATTAAAAAACAATCTTTTCATCAGTGTTAATGGCTCAACTGGTGAAATTCGTAAGGCCCTGAAAGGAGAAACGGTTAAATTAGACTGGCAAGAAACAAAAGAAAAAACTAAAAAAATTAAACCCCAAAAAGGGGAAATCCTCAAAACAGCCACTAAGGTCTTGGTTAATATTGCTGAGCCTGAATTAGCCGAAACCATGGCTCAAAGGAATGTCGATGGTATTGGTTTATTAAGAGCTGAATTCATGGTTTCCCAGATTGGGATTCATCCCAAGAAACTGATTAAAGACAAAAAAGCCAAGAAATTTGTTAATCAGTTAAGCGAAGGAATGAAAAAGATTGCCCAAGCCTTTGACCCCCGGCCAGTTGTCTATCGGGCCAGTGACTTCAAGACTAATGAATATCGGAATTTAACCGGTGGCAAGAAGTATGAACCAGAAGAAGAAAATCCTTTTTTAGGCTACCGGGGAGCTTTCCGATATCTTTCTGATCCCAAGGTTTTTGAATTAGAATTAGAAGCAATTAGAAAAGTAAGAAAGGCTGGATTTAAGAATTTATGGTTAATGATCCCTTTTGTCCACCAAGTTTGGGAGTTAAGAGAGGTTAAAAAGATTATTGCCAGTAAGAAATTACTCCGCAGTTCTAATTTTAAGTTGTGGATGATGGTTGAAGTTCCCTCAAACGTGATTCTTTTAGAGGATTTCATTGAGATTGGTATTGATGGTGTTTCAGTTGGGACCAATGACTTGACCATGCTTATCCTGGGAGTTGACCGAGATAATAGTGAACTCGCCAAAGTCTTTAATGAAAGAGACCCGGCTGTTCTTTGGGCTTTAAAAAAGGTGATTGAAACTTGTCAAAAGAGAAAGGTGACCAGCTCAATCTGTGGTCAGGCTCCTAGTCTTTATCCTGACCTGGTTGATCAATTAGTTGAATGGGGAATTACCTCAATTTCTGTTAATCCTGATGCCATAGAAGAAACTAGAGAAATAGTTTATAATGCGGAGAAGAAAAAGCTGAAAAAGAAATAAAAGGAAATAATGGCAAAAATCAAGGTTGTTAAAGCCAGAGAAATTCTTGACTCAAGGGGCAACCCAACGGTTGAGACAAAGATTGTCTTTGATGATAATCAGTCTGTTGAAGCCTCAGTTCCGGCTGGTGAATCATTAGGTAAATATGAAGCAGTTGAATTAAGAGATGAAGATCCAAAACGCTACAATGGCATGGGCGTTCTCAAGGCAGTTGCCAATGTCAACCAAATAATTGCTCCCCAACTAATTGGTAAAGATCCTCTTCAGCAAAAGCAACTCGATGATCTCCTTGTCTCACTTGACGGAACGAAAAATAAATCAAAGCTTGGCGCTAATGCCATTCTTTCAGTTTCTCAGGCAATCTGTGAAGCCGGGGCTCTAGCAATGAAAATGGAAATTTATGATTATGTCAATTATCTTTTCTCTGGCTCCCAGAAAAAAGATTCTCTCTTAATGCCTGTTCCCACCTTTAACCTGATTAATGGCGGCAAACATGGTGCCGGTAATCTAGAGTTTCAGGAATTTCATATTATTCCTGCTTCAGGCAGAGCCTATTATCAAGCCCTCGAAATGGCTGAGGAAATCTATCAACAAGTCGAAAAAGTCCTCATCCGCCATGGAGCGATTCACTCAGTTGGCGATGAAGGCGGTTTTGCACCTAATCTTTTTACCAACATGGATGCTTTGGAAGTGATTATTGAAGCCATTAAAGAATCAGGCCATAATTTTCGGAGAGACGTCTTCTTGGGTTTAGATGTGGCTGCGGCCCACTTTTACAAAGGAGGAAAGTACAGCATTCGTGATCGAACTCAGCCTCTAGATTCACTTGAGTTAATGCAATATTACCGTCAATTAGCTCAAGCCTATCCTCTTTTTCTCCTCGAAGATCCCTTTTATGAGGATGACTGGGATAGCTGGATTAAATTAACAGCTCAGTTAGAAAAAACAATCACGGTTGGTGATGATCTCCTTTGCACTAATCAAGAAAGATTGAAAAAAGCAATTAAAGAAAAAGCTTGTAAGGCAATTTTGGTTAAACCAAACCAGATTGGGACGATTAGTGAGACCTTTGAAGTAATCAAAATCGCCCAAGAGGGTAATTTTAAAGTCGTTGTCTCTCATCGGTCTGGAGAAACCAATGATGATTTTATTGCTGATTTTGCCGTCGGTGTTCAAGCTGATTTTACCAAATTTGGCGCTCCGGCTAGGGGAGAAAGAGTGGCCAAATATAATCGGTTATTAGAAATTGAAAGTCAACTTGCCGGTCAACAAGCAAGGAAGAGTCAATAATGGCCAGTGCTCCCAAACCAGTTATTCTTGTAATTTTAGATGGTTGGGGAATTGCTTCCGAAGGTCCAGGAAATGCGGTTACCTTTGCTAAAACACCTAATTTTGATTCTTACTGGAACTCATTCCCCCACACTAGCTTACTGGCATCTGGTGAGGCGGTTGGTTTACCTCATCAAGAAAAAGGCAACTCAGAAACAGGTCATATGAATCTTGGCGCTGGAAGAATTGTTTACCAAGACCTGCCAAGAATAAACATGGCGATTGCTGACGGCTCCTTTTTTAAAAATAAAGCTTTTTTAGAGACAGCTGAACATCTTAAAAAATTTAATTCCAGTCTTCACCTAATGGGCTTAATTGGCCATGGAGGCGTTCACTCAAGCCTGGATCATCTTTACGCTCTTTTAAGGTTTTCTAAAGAACAAGGATTAAAGAGTGTTTTTCTTCATCTTTTCACTGATGGCCGAGACTCGCCGCCAACTTCAGCCATCACCTACCTTGATCAAATTGAAGAAAAAAAGAAAGCAATTGGCATTAAAGCACCGATTGCCACCATCATGGGCCGTTATTATGGCCTTGATCGGGATAATCGTTGGGAAAGAACAGAAATAGCCTACCGGGCAATGACGGAAAGGAAAGGAAAAGAGGCTCAAGGCTTCAAAAAAGCAATTACTGAATCATATGATCAAGGGGTCACTGATGAATTTCTAAAACCAATAATTCTATCAGGAACTAAAGGGGTCAGCGAAAATGATGCGGTTATCTTTTTTAATTTTAGAATTGACCGGCCTCGACAGTTAACTAAAGCTTTTGTCATTGAGAATTTCGAAAAGCTAATCGGCCAGAAAATTGCCTTTGACCCCTATACTGAAAAATACTACAAGAAGACTTATGTTGAAAGGAGAATTGCCTCAATCTTTGAAAGAGGACCAAAAATTAAAAATCTTTGCTTTACGACCATGACCGAATACGAAAAGGGCTTACCAGTAAAAATTGCTTTTGGCCCGACCAAGATTGATTTACCCCTAGGCAGAGTTCTTGCCGAACGTAACTTAAGACAACTACGAATTACAGAAACAGAAAAAGAAAGATTTGTCACCCATTATTTTAATGGCCAAAGAGAACACCCTTTTCCAGGAGAAGATTGGGACATCATTCCTTCGCCAGATGTTTCTACTTATGACTTAAAACCAGAAATGGCGGCTTTTGAGGCCACCCAAACTCTGGAAAGAAAAATCCGAAAAGGATTGTATGATTTTGTCTTACTCAATTTTGCCAATCCAGACATGGTTGGCCACACTGGCGTTCTTAAGGCCGGCATTAGTGCTTGTGAAGCGGTTGATCAATGTTTGGGGAAAATTGTCAACATGGTCAAAATCCTTGAAGGAATAGCCTTAATTACGGCTGACCATGGTAATGTTGAGGAAATGATTAATCTCGAAACAGGTCAAGTTGATACCGAGCATTCAACCAATCCGGTTCCTTTAATGATTGTCGGTAAACAATTCCTAAACAATCCTTTAAAACTAACAAGTGGTGTCCTTGCCGACGTTGCTCCAACCGTGTTAAAGTTATTAGAAATTAAAGTTCCAACAGAAATGTCTGGCAGACCTTTAATATGAAGAAGAAAATAATCAAGAAAAAGATCTCCCAAATTAAAATTAAGCCTAATCTCCTTGATTATGAAAAGACATACCGCTCGTTTAAATGGAAAAAGGCAGAAGAAGAATTTGAGTGGTTTTCTCAAAGAGGATTCAATGCTGCTTTCAATGCGATCGACCGAAACGCAAAAAATCAAAGAAAGAATAAAGTTGCTCTTTACTGGCAGGGTGAAAATGACGAAAAAAGGAAATACACCTTTAAAGAACTCTCGGTTTTATCCAATCAATTTGCTAACTTTTTAGAAAAAAAGGGAATCGAGAAAGGCGATCGGGTTTTCTTCTTCCTACCCAGAGTGCCTGAGCTTTACTATGGTTTTCTCGGGGTTTTAAAAAGAGGGGCGATTGCCGGAACTTTGTTCGCTGCTTTTGGGCCTCAGGCTCTTTTAGACCGGCTTAATAATTCAGGCGCAAAGATGTTGATTACCAATAATGAGTTACTTAAGAGGGTCAAAAAGATTAAAAAAGAACTCAAGGATTTGGAAATAATTATCACCATTGAGGAATTAGAGAAAGAGTTAGTGAAAGAAGATAAAAATTATCAAGTCGCTCAGATGAAAGCTTCAGACCCGGCTTTTATGCTTTACACCTCAGGAACCACAGGTAAACCAAAAGGTGTGGTTCACACCCATCAGGCAATCATCTTAGAACACATGACGGCTAAATGGGTCTTAGACTTAAGAGACGAAGACGTTTATTGGTGTACGGCTGACCCGGGTTGGGTAACTGGAATTGCTTACGAAATCCTTGGCTCTTGGAGTAATGGGGCTAGCTCCTTGGTCTATCAAGGTCGATTTGAGCCAGAAAAATGGTACCAATTAATCCAAGATTATCGGGTTAATGTTTGGTACACCGCCCCAACCGCAATTAGAATGTTGGCGGCTAAAGATTCGAAGTTAGTTAAAAACTTTGATTTGACCAGCCTCCGTCATCTCGCCAGTGTTGGCGAACCTCTTAACCCAGAAGCGATTTGGTGGGGTCTTAAGGTTTTTGGTCTTCCTTTTCATGATAACTGGTGGCAAACAGAAACAGGTGGAATCTTAATCGCCAATTATCCTTCAATGGATATCAAACCAGGCTCGATGGGAAAGCCTGTTCCCGGCGTTATTACCGGGATAGTTGATGATCAAGGTAAAGAATTACCGAATAAACAGATTGGTAATCTAGCCATTAAACCCGGTTGGCCTTCAATGATGAAGAAAATCTGGCGCAGACCAAAGAAATATGAAAGCTATTTTGTTGGTGGCTGGTATATTTCTGGCGATTTAGCCTATCGAGACAAAGATGGCTATTTTTGGTTTGTTGGCCGGGCTGATGATGTGATTAAAACCGCTGGTGAAAGAGTCGGCCCTTTTGAGGTTGAATCAGCTTTGGTGACTCATCCAGCCGTGGCTGAGGCAGGGGTGATTGGCAAACCAGATCCAATCAGGGGCGAGATTATCAAGGCTTTTATCGCTCTAAAACCTGATTGGAAAGCCTCTGAAGGACTCAAAGAAAAGCTTAAAAAACACGTTAAAACTCATTTAGCTGGCCATGCCTATCCCAGAGAGATAGAATTTGTTGATAGTTTACCCAAAACCCGGTCAGGTAAAATTGTCAGGCGTTTTTTAAAAGCAAAAGAATTAGGCTTGCCAGTTGGTGATACCTCAACTTTAGAAAAGTTTTAATTTAAAAAGGAAAAATGGCTAAAGATTTTTTAATGGGAAATCAGATTTTGGCTCAGGCTGCCTATCAAGCTGGAGCTAAAATCATGTATGGTTATCCGATTACGCCGGCTTCAGAGATTCTTGAAACCTGGATTAAATTAGCCTTAAAAGACAAAAATCTTCAATATCTTCAAACCGAAGACGAAATGACAGCTGGTTTTGCCACCATTGGCGCTTGTCTGGCTGGAATACCTGCTTTTACCGCCACCTCAGGTCCGGGTAACATTCTGATGCAGGATGCTTTTTCCATGGCTGAGGCTTTAAGAATACCAACCGTGGCGATGATTATGCAAAGAGGTGGTTTATCGACTTCAACCGTCATTTATTCCCAAGAGGAAGTAAGGCTAACTTGTTTTGGGGGTAATGGTGAAGGCTTTCGGATTGTTTATTCCACCTCTAGTCTTCAAGAATTATATGACTATACTTTCAAGGCCTTTAATTCTGCCTGGAAATATCGTTTTCCTACTTTTATCCTTGCTGATGGCTATCAAGCTAAGATGAAAGGAGAGGTTGATTTTAAAAGTCAGACTTCTAAATTCAAGATTCAGAATTTAGAGACCATTTTAAAGCCAGGAGTTAATCTCAGAAATTGCTATAACTTAGAAGAAGAAATTGGTGAGGTAATTTCTCGATACTCAGATGAATATAATCAAAAAAG
>CAYFQP010000049.1:0-7212 GCA_964345375.1 uncultured Gammaproteobacteria bacterium
TACCTAAAGGAGACAATTTAGCATCTGCATGACCCGAAGAAATCTCATTCTCATTATCATAAGTCGTACCATGAGACTCAAAGATAATCGTAACCATACCCCAATTCTACCAAATTCAGGAGAAAATTTGATTTTTAGCAGTTTTTTAATATAATCGTCTTAAATTATGAAAGAAGATGAACTATCCGAGAGAGAAACCCTTCGCGAAGAGGCAAAAAGGTTACATGGTTTATTGTGGACAAGAGCACATCACAAAGCTGCAGGAAGTACTCCACCAGACATTTTCTCCAAATCAGATGCGGATGGTATCCCTGAAATAGCCTTACTTTCGCCAGACGAAATTCTCGAGAAGTCAAAAGAATATATAAATCCTGATTTTGATCTCTCCCACTTTTATCAGGAACCAGATTTACCACAAGAGGCTTTTGGTCAATATAGACAACAACTGGCTGATTTCTCTCAGGTGCTGGATTATCTTGAAGAAAATAAAAGTTTTACTCCTGAAGAATTAACAAATTTAAGGAAAAATTGGGAAAATACTTGCGAAGAATTCTTTGGCCACAATTGGCGCGGATTTGTAAAGCAAATAGAAAGCAGATAAAAGCTCATTTTTATAACCGGGTAAACAGGATTTTTAGGGGCGGGTTTGATTTGGTACAAATTCAACTGCTGACTCGATTTCACCTAAAGATAGTTTGCCGTAGATATGAGGATGTTTCTCTCCCATTCCCTTTAAGTCTTCATATACTATTTTTGCCTTAACCTTTTTAGGATTGATAACTAATAACAATAAATCTTTGCTTCTTCGAAAGCGCCTCTTCGCTGTCGGAAGAATCTGTTTTTTCATTGAACAATGGATGAAACCTTCCTTTTCAAGAGAATCCGGAGCGTAAAAACCCGTCTCTTTTGCCTTCTCCCATTGTTTTCTATCTAGAATATGATAGATCTTCATACCCCAATTTTACCAAATTCAAGAGAAAATTTTCCGAGGCATTTTTAGTCAGGGGGAGGATTTAAGCTTTTCTCTCTTACTCTCAATTTTCTGTTTGAGTCGCTCTTCAAAAGAGTTCTTCTCTCCTTCTCCTATTTTCTTATAGAAAATTGATAAAGCAGAAAGTACAAGTGCTGCTTCCCATTCTCCAATGATAACAGCTATTCCTGTCGAAACTCCTATGCCAACTGCGCCTTGTCTAGATCTTAGTTTCTCACAAAAATTAAGAGTTACTCGATAGAATTCGACATCGGCTTCTAGTAGTAGATGATTTATTGATTCTTTTCTCATTAAGGCATATTCTACCAAATTCAGGAGAAAATTTTCCGAGGGTTTATCCTGAGTAAAATCGAAGGGCCATTTTTAGTCAGAGTATTTTAGAATAGCGAACCCAAAATTATTTTTTTACAGATAACTCCCAAAATCCTCCTGACCGTTTCTCTCCGTGTTTACGCATAGCCTGGAACATTTTCTTTACGGAAACATTCCTCCATTTTGGCTGATCGGGATTCGGATCAATGATTCTAATATTATTTCCGACAAGTCTGTCAAAGACACAAACATGTCCCCAGTTTTTAGAGGGATCGTCGATGAGGGCGCCGTGATTAAAACACAAGAGAACATCTTCATCATTGAGTTCGGTGGTCATTAAGTACTCTTGTACTTCCTTGGGCGAATTAAACTTGGAAATGGGCTTAATTCTTAAACTTATAGGTAAGTGGAGCTTTTTGAAAACTTTATTCGGCCTGAATTCTGGCTCATAGATTCTAGTTCCATAACCCGCGGACGGTTTCTTCTTAGAGGTTCGAACATTGTAGAAAAGATAAGCTCTGTCCGGATGAACGATTAATCCTAAATGATAGCCTAATTCCTCAGCCGGCATCAAAGGAATCTTATGTTTCAGCATCACTATCTGAAGACAAGTGGGCACACAGCACGACTTTTGTTGGGTCAGAGGAACATACCGCGAATCTGGAGGCACTACCTTCCGCATGGTTGAATTATATCAAAAATTGAACGGATTAATCTCCTCGCTTCATTAGAAGCTCATGGTAGTAAATCCAACAAGAAACTTTCTTCCCTGGATATATTTCCCATTCAAACTGCTTTTCTATCTTTTCATAATTATTTCCCTTAAGAATCCTCTCCTCTAGAGGTGAAGAATAGATGACTACTACCATTTTCTTACAATCAAGTTTCGTTAAAGCCACTTTTTCCGCTTCGTCATATAATTCTTGGGCAATTTCCTCCTCCTCATCTCCTTTCTTGATGACGAAAAGCGAAACATAAGCTATTTCTCCGTCCTTTTTCAAAAATTCGTCTACCTTATGAAGATAAGGAATCGGCTCACATTTTGAGATTTTGATCAAAAAGATTGATCCTAATAACTCGTCATCATCGACTAGTCCAAAGCAACCTTCAGGGAAATTTGTTAAATAGTCAGTAATAAAAACTCTAAATTTTTCTTTTGCCTCTTTTTCCCATAACTTCTTCCAATTTTCTCCTTGCCAGTACACCTCCCCCTCCAGCCGAAGAATTTCATCAACGTCTTTCAGTCCTAACGAAGCTAATCTCATGTCTCAATTTTATCAAATTCAGGAGATTTTAGGGGCGCTAGTCTAAAGTCTCTCCATTAGATACTCATCTAGCCACTTTCCTGGAGGTCTTTGGCCAGGAAATTCAAAAGGCTTACTCTTATGGGTGAGTTGAATTTTGAAGTTTTTTCCGAACAAGTCATTAATATCCTCCTTTGAAAAAAAATAGAAAGGGCCCGTTGAAGTCAAAAAGCCGTACATTATTTTGGAAATACCGTCTTTACTCCAACACCTCAATAAGAATTTCCCTCCCTTTTTACAATGTTTGGTAATTTCCCTAACATATTTTTTCCTCTTAGTTTTGGGAATGCCATGTAAATTTGCCCAATCAAGAACAAAGTCAAATTTCTCATCTCCTAAAAAAGAAAGGTCAGTCGCATCAGCGGCAATGAATTTTACTTTAACACCTGCCCTTTTAGCCTTTTCTCGAGCATATTTGATTGCCGTAGGAGCAATATCGATTGCGGTTACTTTAAAACCTTTTTTAGCTAAAGCAATAGACTTGATTCCCATCCCACAGCCCAAATCCAAGGCTTTCCCCCTACCGAGTTTATTGGTCTTAAGTAATTCCATAAAGAAATCAGCCTGAGTTTTATTCCACGGAATTTTTTCTAAAGGAGTTTCCTTATAGAATTTCTCTAACGAAGCTTTGATATTCATCGCCTTAATTCTACCAAATTCAGGAGGAGATTTTCCGAAGTATTTTTAGTCATCTAAATAAACCATTTAACTGAAAAAATTATCAAAATCGATTAAAATAACCTTAATGGATATCTTAATCGGTACTAAAAACCAATATAAAGCCACGGAAATGGCTTCCTTCTTAGATAAGTCTCCTGGAGTGAAGATTCATTCTTGGGAAGAACTTGGTTTGGAGATTAAAGTTGAAGAAAATCAGCCCACTCTTAAGAAAAGTGCCGAGAAAAAAGCAATTCAAATCTCAAAATTGACTGATTGGTATGTTCTCGCCTCGGATGGAGGGGTTGATATTCCTGGTTTAGGCAAGAAATGGGATCTTTTAAGAAATCAAAGAACGGTTGGAGAGGACAAAACTGACCTCGAAAAAGCGGAAAAGCTCCTTTCCTTGATGAAAGGACTTAAGGGAGAAAAGAGAGAAGCTCGCTACCGACTGGCTTTGGCCATAGCGAAAAACGGCAAACTCATTTGGTCAACAGAACGAGTCACTGACCAGGGGCTTATTGCCGAAAAACTTTGTGACAGAAAAATTCCTCAATATCGCTGGATGGGACATCTTTTGATTTCTCCTCTACACAATAAGGTCTTTAATAAACTCACTGAAGAAGAAAAAAATGAACTCAGAAAACAAGGAAAAGGATTAGAAAGAAGTTTAAGGAAAATCATTAAGGAGATTCAAAAATGATCGTAACCATACCCCAATTCTACCAAATTCAGGGGGAAAGTTGAATGTTGCCGAGTCTAGTATACTAGTATATCGAACTATTAGAAAGAAAGGGTAAAATCCGAGGTTACGAGGATTTTAGGGGCGGGTTTCTTTAAGATATTCCTCAATAAGCCTAATATCTTCTAAATCCTTTTTTCTTCCCATTTTCCTTTTCCATTCAATCGTTGTTTCTAAATTAACAAAGCGGATACCATCAATAACATCAGCCTTTTCAATCACCTCTTTGGCATCAAAACCAAAACCTGGCTTTGATACTGCTTCAATATCGTCGGTGAGATGAGCCCTGTAAGCTTTTCCCCCGAAATTTGTCTCTTCTACAGGATATTTCTGGGCTAACTCTTCCCAAAGCCCTGGTAAAACAATTAAATCAAGATCTTTTATTTCTCTTAACCCTCTAATACCTAAAGGCCCACCACCAAAGATGGCAAATTCATCCCTTGGTAAGTTAAGCTTTTTTAATTGCTCTAAAAGCTCTTCCATGCGCTCTGTATCTTTCAGAACCTCTTCTAGCGGTTGAAGGATTGAATCCGGGCATTGTGCTTTGGCGCCTTTTTGGGGATTATCACACTCCTTAAAACAATAGGCTTCAGTTATTGCCTGAAGGCCTTTCTTTGCCTGAGGACAATGAAATGTTTCTTTATCAGCCATTTTTAGTCAGGGGGTTTAGGGGTGAGAATTTTCAGGTTGTGTGTCTACCTGCACAGAAAGGAAACGCTCATCAATTATTTGGCTAATAGCACCAAGATGTTCTTGCTCAGTAGCCGTGTCCCCTTTGCCGAACGCCTCCATAGCTCCTTTAAAGTGGTCTGTTATTTCCCTGAGGACCTCTGTTTCTGGATCAATAGCTCCTCGAATTCTATATATAACCCCTCCTGCTCTTTCTCTAATACTCATAGGTCTAATATTTCAATTTTAACACGATTGTAAAGAAAATTTTCCGAGCCATTTTTAGTCAGGGGGGTTTCTTCCCCAAAAAGCTTGTTCCTAATTATTGAAATTCCTAGCCATTAAACCTATAATATTGGAAATATGGGAGCCGAGAGATTGGAATATTTAAAACCATTAACCTGGATGCCCGATTCACTTACTACTAAGATAACACGTGGGTTTAGAAGAGACAGCGAGGTCAAAGATGGGTCAGATTGCGTGAATCAACTTCTCGAGGAGCTCACCCTTTGCGATGGAAGATTAATAGAGAAAGTTTACGCTTTATATGCGTGTGGTATCACTGGATACGAAGGAAAAATATTTTCACCTAAGCAATTGATATCAATGATTGTCCACCAGAATCCTTACCAGGTAGGTCAAATTTGTCGCTGGACTGGCGGTATAAGAACTGAAACAGGGGTAATCTACAGCCCCAGTCCTCAGAATAAACAGGGCCTTTTAGAAGGCCTTTGTGATACTTTAGACGAGTGGACCCCTTCGAAATTTAGAGGAATTCCTAATGAAACGATTGGAGTTTTAAAGGAACGGATGAAAATTTCACCAGACGAAATTTCAGACTACCAACTAGCTGTTTACCTTGTTGCCAATTATGCTCAATTTGTGCTTTTAGTTATTCACCCTTTCTGGAATCGTAATGGCAGACACAGCGAGGAAGTGATGCATCTTTTCTGTTTGTCTAATGCTGCAGGAAAACGCACCTTTTGGAAAGATGTGTCTCAAAGATACAATCCTGCTACTTCGAGTCGAATGGAGCTCGTAAATCGACTAGGACTTGAATTGCTTGCAGAAATATTAGGAGAACTTGGTACTGAAACTGACCCTGATTCAGCTTTGACGATTGGATTCAAACAACACTTCCTAAAGGAAAATAATTTACCCTCTCGAATAGCATTAACTTGCTTATCGCCCTACCACTATAGATTTGTTGCCCAACGACTTGCACCAAATCAACTCAGTAGATATTTTGAATGCTTAGAGGAAAAAATTAGAAAAATGATTTCTAAGTTGTCTCCCGAATCCTTCGGTGAGTTAATCAGAGATGAAACTGCCCTTAGATTATTGGAACACCATTTAGTTAATGGTATTTCCTATCCAGTCACAACTCAAACTTAATTCTATCAAATTCAGGAGGAAATTTTCCTAGTTATTTTTAGTCAGGGGGATTTGGGGGCGAGTTTTATGATATAATACTTTTTGTTTCTAAAGTAAAAATATGGTAGAAACTCTTAGACACATCCTTCCCACTCAAATCTATGAAAGAGTTCTTGATCTTCGAGGAATGGGTCTTCATGGCCCGGAATGGGAAAGACGACGAGAAATAATCGGCAGACTTCATCAAGAAGCATTAGAACAAGAAAGATCCGGAAAACAACCAGATGAAATCTTCGATTATATAAAAGCAGAACTAACAAGAGAAAGAATTGGTTGGGCCATTGGAGAACAAGTTTTTGCAGTAAACACTGACCCAGAAAACAATATTTATCCCAAATTAATTTTGGCTAAATATCCTGGTTACGACTCTGATCCAGAAGTAAAGGGATTTAAAGTATACTACGAAGGTGAAGCTTCAGAGCGAGACGAACATCCGGACCATCATTACTTCAAATAACCCGGCAGGATTTTAGGGATAAGTTGTTTTTCTGCTAATTACTTTAGTCTAGTATACTAGTATATCGAACTATTAGAAGGAAAAGATAAAATCCGAGGTCACGAGGATTTTAGGGGCGATTCTACTTTACAACCTCATAACGAAGCTGAACTAATTCCTCATCAAGTTCTTTGACGCCAAGGAGCTTTAATTTTTTAAAGTAATCAAATTTTTCCATCATCACCTTGCCGTTACCGATTAAAAGCGGATGGATACTGAGCCAAACTTCATCGATTAAATCTTCTTCGAAAAAAGAGGTGTTGAGCTTCATGCCGCCAATGAGCATCAATTTCTTAAATCCCATCTCTTCTGCCATTTTGATAACCTCTTTTGGAGACTTATCTGTAAAAATTACTTCTTCCGGTGTTTTTTGATTCAAGAGTTTTGAATTACTGGTCATGACAACATTCACTGCTCCTTCACAAGGAAAATCATCACCGAAGATTTCGTAGGTTCTCCTACCCATGACCATGATACCGCAATCTCTCATTAATTTATCAAACTCCTTCCAGTCCGTTTCTGTTACCCAGTCAGAATCATCTTTACCTTTGGTAATCAAACCATTAATGGAGATGGCCATATAAAGAATAACTTTCATATCTTTATT
>CAYFQP010000050.1:0-24345 GCA_964345375.1 uncultured Gammaproteobacteria bacterium
CTCGGAATTTTTTCTGTATTTCCAAGAGTTCCAGATCAACATGGCGAGTATTACGAAGGATAATAAAGTAAATAAACTGCAAGCAGAACTTAAAGTAATCATAATGAAATTTTACTACATCTTTATCTCGATGTTCACCCCTGCGGGTAGATCAAGGTGTTGGAGAGAATCAATTGTCCGACTGGTCGGCTCAAGAATATCAATTAGCCTCTTATGAATTAAAATCTCGAAGTGCTCCCGAGCGTTTTTATTAACAAACGGGCTGGCATTAACAGGAATCAGTCTTCTTCTCGTTGGTAAAGGAATTGGGCCAGAGATCTTCGCACCAGAAGCAATGGCCGACTCAATGATTTTTGCGGCCGCCTCATCAATGACTCGATGGTCGTATGATTTTAAACGTACTCTAATCCGTCCTGCCTTAACCATTTTCACCTCTCCTTACTAAAAAAGCGTATGGATTAGACAATTTTATCCTATACGCCATTTCTAGTCTTATTTGATTATCTTACTAACCGCTCCAGCTCCAACGGTGTGGCCACCCTCTCGAATAGCAAATCTTTGGCCTTCTTCTATGGCCACTGGCTGAATGAGTTTAACCGCCATTTTAGCATTGTCGCCAGGCATGACCATCTCTACTCCCTTAGGTAGAGTCACTTCACCAGTAACATCTGTGGTTCGGATATAGAACTGAGGTCGGTAACCACTAAAGAACGGGGTGTGTCGACCACCCTCTTCTTTGGTAAGAATATAAACTTCTGCTTCAAACTCGGTGTGGGGCGTAATCGTTCCTGGCTTAGCCAAAACCTGACCCCTTTCTACCTCATTCTTCTCAATTCCCCTGAGAAGAATACCAACATTGTCACC
Organism: uncultured Gammaproteobacteria bacterium; assembly: GCA_964345375.1. GTDB lineage: Bacteria > Patescibacteriota > Microgenomatia > CAYFQP01 > CAYFQP01 > CAYFQP01. The sequence continues at coordinate 865 of CAYFQP010000050.1, forward strand.
TGCCTGGGTTTCATCTAAAGACTTCCGGAACATCTCAATTCCGGTAACCACTGTTTTCTTAGTCTCTTTAATACCGACAATCTCAATCTCCTCATTAAGCTTAAGTGCTCCTCGTTCAACCCGGCCAGTAACGACTGTGCCCCGACCTTTAATTGAAAAAACATCTTCAATGGGCATCAAGAAAGGCTTGTCTGTATCTCGTTTAGGAGTAGGAATGTTTTCGTCAACTGCCTTTGTTAGCTCAAGAACGTTTTTCTGCTCTTTTTCATCGCCCTCAAGCGCTTTTAGAGCACTGCCCCGAACAATGGGAATTTTGTCACCTGGAAACTTATATTTAGTCAAAAGTTCACGAATTTCCATCTCGACTAAATCGAGCAATTCTGGATCATCAACCATGTCAGTCTTGTTAAGGAAAACCACCATTGCTGGCACATTAACCTGACGAGCCAGAAGAATGTGCTCTCGGGTTTGAGGCATTGGTCCATCAGGTGCAGAAACAACCAAAATCGCTCCGTCCATCTGAGCTGCTCCGGTAATCATGTTCTTAACAAAGTCAGCATGGCCAGGACAGTCAATGTGGGCATAGTGACGTTTGTCCGTTTCGTATTCTGAGTGGTGAATATTAATCGTCACCCCTCGCTCTTTTTCCTCTGGAGCATTATCAATATCATAGAAGTCAAGAGATTTAGTCGGATTATTAGGTTGCTTAGCCAAAACCTGAGTGATGGCCGCAGTTAAAGTCGTTTTACCATGATCCACGTGACCAATTGTCCCGATGTTAACATGGGGTTTGGTTCTTTCAAATTTCTTTTTTGTTTTTTCTTCAGCCATTTTTCAAAAAAAGACGGCGATTCTCTCGCTTAGACATAATTTTAATCTAAACTCGCTTTTCTGTCAAGATTCTGCTTATTTGCCGGTTTTTTGACTAATAATCTTCTCTTGGATATTCTTGGGCATCTCTTCATAATGGGATGGCTCCATATAATAACTTGCTCTTCCCTGCGTCAAAGAACGAAGAACAGTAGCATAACCAGGAATCTCGGCTAAAGGAACAAGAGCGGTAATCACCCTCATTTTCCCCCGAACTTCAGTTCCTTGAACCTGGGCCCTCCGAGAAGAAAGGTCACCAATTACCTGACCCATAAACTCATCAGGAGTGGTAACTTCGACTTTCATAATTGGCTCTAAGAGAGTCAAGTCCGCTCTTTTAGCCGCATCCTGGAAAGCCATCGAGCCAGCAATCTTGAAGGCAATGTCCGAAGAATCAACTTCATGGAAACTACCATCATAGACAGCCACTTTAACATCGGTCATTGGATAACCCGCCAAGACGCCTTTCTCCATTGCTTCCTTAACTCCTTTTTCAATCGAAGGGATAAATTCTGAAGGAATAGCCGCCCCTCTAATTTCTGATTTAAATTCAAAGCCTTCTCCTCTTTTTTTTGGCTCAACCCGAAGAAGACAGTGACCATATTGACCTCGGCCACCAGTCTGACGAATGTATTTCCCTTCTCCTTGAGCGATCTTTCTAATTGTTTCTTTGTAAGCAACCATTGGCTTACCAGTATTGGCCTCAACACCGAATTCTCGTTTCATCCGTTCAACTAAAATTTCCAGATGAAGCTCGCCCATTCCCGAAATAATTGTCTGGCCTGTTTCAGGGTCTGACTTAATCTGAAAAGTGGGGTCTTCTTCAGAAAGCTTGTTGAGAGCTAAGCCAAGTTTTTCTTGGTCAGCCTTGGTCTTCGGCTCAATCGCCAAAGAAATCACCGGTTCAGGAAAACGAATTGCTTCCAAGATAATCGGGTGGTCAGCTTGGCAAAGAGTATCACCGGTGGCGGTTTGAGTTAAGCCAATGACAGCGACAATCTCTCCTGCAGTGGCCTCTTTAATTTCCTCCCTTTTATTAGCATGCATTAAGAGCAATCTTCCAATTCTCTCGCTTTTATTTTTGGCACTGTTGAGAACGCTTGAGCCAGACTTAAGAGTCCCAGAGTAAATTCTTAAGTAGGTTAACTTACCTACGTGAGGGTCAGTCTGAATCTTAAAAGCCAAAGCGGCGAAAGGTTCGTTATCCTTAGGTTCTCTTTTTTCTTTTTTTTGAGTCTTAGGGTTAGTACCTTCGACTGGAGGAACCTCTAGAGGAGAAGGAAGAAAATCAACAATCCCATCTAAGAGAGGTTGAACTCCTTTGTTTCTTAAAGAAGAACCAGGGTAAGTAGGCACTAGTTTACCAGCAATCGTCGCCCGACGAAGAACTTTCTTTAATTCTTCAATTGAAGGTTCTTGGCCATCTAAATATTTCTCTAAGAGACTCTCGTCCTGACCACAAATATCTTCAATTAATTGATAGCGGTATTCGTCTAGTTGTTTCTTGAGCTTTTCAGGAACTTCCTTTTCTTCAAATTTCTCACCAGTACCCTCTTCAGGCCAGATTAGGGCCTTTCTCTCTAAAACTAAGACCACGCCTTTGAAATCCTGCTCTTTACCAATTGGCAAGGCCATAACCGCTGGTTGAGCACCTAAACGTTCTTTAATCATTTTTAATGTCCGTTCAAAATCAGCCCCAAGCTTGTCCATTTTATTAAGAAAGACTAGGCGGGGGACATGGTAGCGGTCAGCCTGGTGCCAGACTGTTTCTGATTGAGATTGAACTCCTTCCTCAGCATCAAAAACAACCACACCTCCGTCTAAAACTCTTAGAGAACGCTCAACTTCAGCTGTAAAATCAACGTGACCAGGAGTATCAATAATATTAATCCGGTGGTCTCGCCAAAAAGTGGTTGTCGCCGCAGACACAATCGTAATACCTCTTTCTCTTTCTTGGTCCATCCAGTCCATCTGGGTTGTCCCCTCGTCAATATCCCCAATTTTATAGGTTCTACCAGTGTAATAAAGGATTCGCTCGGTGGTCGTTGTCTTACCAGCGTCGATGTGGGCAATAATCCCAATGTTCCGAACTTTTTCAATTGGAACTTTTCTTTTTTTAGCAGTTTCACTTTTTTCAGCCATGATAATATTTTAGCACTTTTTTGACACAAAAAACCGCTTCTATTAAGAAGCAGTTTCTGCCTCAAAATTATTCTAACAAAAAATTGTCCCCAATTCAAGGGTGATTTTTATAAAACAATCGCGTTCTCTTTACAAATCTTAGAGTAAGCAAGAGCGCTTTTCCGAATCTTTCTTTTTTGGGTTTTAAAATCAACTTCAATCAAACCAAATTTTGGTTTAAAACCAAAAGCCCACTCATAGTTATCCATCAATGTCCAATGGAGATAACCTCGAACATCAACTCCTTCTTCAAGTGCTTGATGAACCCACTGAAGGTGATTAAGAATGAACTCTTCTCGATGTTTATCTTTAGCATCGGCGACGCCGTTTTCAGTAATGTAAATAGGCAAATTATATTTTTTCAAGCTCATCAGTGCCTCATAAATTCCCGAAGGATAAATAGGCCAGCCAAGATCTGATCTTTCAAGAAGCATGGTCTGCTCAAGTTTCTTCTTAGTATACTTAGTAGTTAAATCTTTAAGGCGAATATTGTGAAAGAGGTAATAATTCAACCCCAAAAAATCATGAGTGTCACCGGTGAGAAGATAGAAGGAATGATTCAAGAAAAATCTAACAAACTGGGGTACAAATCTTCCTAGAATCCGGTGGCCATGGTAGTGCAAGGCCGGCATATTGATAACTGCGCCAACTTGAGCGCCAGGAAACTCATTCTTAAACGCCCGGTAGACTCCTTTATGCGCTAGAGCGAGGTTTCTGTATACCCGAAGAGCTAGTAATTTATTTTTCTCTTGTGGTGGCCAAAGACCCTGAAGATAAGCTCCTGCGATAACGGTTTTAGGCTCGTTAACGGTTACCCAAAAATCAACTTTGTCAGCCAGAGCACTAACAGTTAAAAGAGCAAACTTTTTGAAATACTCAATATTTTCTTTTTTTTCAAAACCACCTTTTTGAGCAAACCATAAAGGCAGAGTAACGTGGAACAAAGAAACAAAAGTCTTTATTTGTTTATGTTTGAGACTTTCAAGAACCCTCTTGTAATGCTCAATGGCTTCTTGATTCCACTTTCCTTCTTCGGGTTCAATTCTTGACCATTCAATAGAGAGACGATGGGCATTATGATTAAGTCTCTTAGCTAGTTTAAAATCCTCTTCGAAGCGATGATAATGATCACAGGCAACACCTGAAGGTTCAGTACCGCCACCCTTTTTCTCCCAGGCCCACCAGTCACTGTGAAGATTATTCCCCTCGACTTGATGAGCGGCGGTCGCTGCCCCCCAGAGAAAATTCTTCGGGAAAATAAGTTTTTGTTTTCTATCCGTCTTTTTCACTCAAAGAAATCATATCAGAGCTTTAACCCCGCTTTCAATAGAATAAGATAAAAGAAGAAAGCTTATTTACTCTCCCATTAACCCCTGAATCATGAATTCGAGAAGGTCTTCGCGGGTAATAAGATAGATGCCGTATTTACCACTAAGCTTGGTGGCTGGGAGTTTCTTTTCTTTAATCCAGCGGCGGATAGTCCCAGGATGTTTTTTAAGAACTTTTGAGGCTTCTTTAACTGTTAAAATATTTTTTATTTTCGTCTTGGCCATATTTTAATTATACCATAACTTAGCCTCAAACGCGACCTAAAACTAAAATTAAACAATCAGAAGAAAAATTGACCATCTCATGCCACAACTAGGACTTGAGATTTCTTTTATCCTAGTCACTCTTACCAACTACCATCTGAAGTGAGCAAAGGCTTTATTTGCTTCAGCTAAACGGTGGACTTCTTCTTTTTTCTGAACCGCTCCACCAGTATTATTAGCCGCATCTGCCAGTTCAGCTTGAAGTTTTTTAGCATAGGTATGAAATTCTTTGTTTGACCTAGATCGAGCCGCCTGAATTAACCAACGGATTGCCAATGACTCTTTCCTTGGCCCTTTAACAGGCATCGGCACTTGATAAGCAGCTCCACCAATCCTTCTCGGCCTGACTTCCATACTCGGCTTAACGTTATCAACCGCTTGTTTAAATACTTGCAAAGGATCCTTTTTATTCTTTTCCTTAATCAAGTCAAAAGCCTGGTAAACCTGCTTTTGGGCGATATTTTTTTTACCATGCTTCATTGAACCATTAATCAATTTCATCACTGACTTTGATCCATAAACAGGATCAGGCTTAACTTCTCTTTTTTTAACTGAACCTTTTCTTGGCATTTTATTTAACTTGCAGATGGAGCCGGAGTGGCTTCTTCTTTAGAAACCTCTTTTTTCTCAGTGGCTGGAGTCTCTACTGTTTCTTCGCCACCGCCGACTATTCTTGGAGGAGTAACTGCGCCAGACTGCTTTGTCCCATATTTCGACCTTGAAGTCTTCCGACCCACCACTCCAGCTGTATCATACCTCCCCCGAACAACATGATATTTCACCCCTGGTAAGTCTTTAACTCGGCCGCCTCGAACAAGAACAATCGAGTGCTCGGCTAAATTATGGCCTACACCCGGAATGTAGGCAGTGACCTCTGTTTTATTAGAAAGTCGAACTCGGGCTACCTTTCTTAAAGCCGAATTTGGCTTCTTCGGAGGCATCGTTCTCACTAAAGTAACTACCCCTCGTTTGAAGGGGCTCGGAAGCGTAGTGTAACGACCAGTCCGGGCATTATAAAGCCTTCTTAAGGCAGTTGCCTTAACTTTTTTAGTCGGCTTTTTCCTACCTTTTCTAATTAGTTGGCTAATAGTTGGCATGTCTAGAAAATTTTAACAAAATTGAGGCTAAAACTCAAGCTGGCAACTTTGCTCTTTCTGGAGAAACAGGAATGAGCCGGCCAATAATAACATTTTCCTTTAGGCCAAGCAGGCGGTCTTCCTTACCAGAAATAGCGGCATCGGTCAAAATGCTGGTCGTGTTAATAAAAGAAGCAGCGGAAAGCCAAGAATCAGTATTAATTGCGCTTCTAGTAATACCTAGAATAATAACTTGAGCCGTTGCTGGTTCCCCTCCCTCAGCGATTGTTTCACTATTAACCTCTTCAAAATGCGACCGACTGACTATTTCACCAATTAAGAACTCTGTGTCACCAGGATTTGAAATCTTAACTTTATTACTCATTTTTCTCACCACCACCTCAAAATGCTTGTCATTAATAGGGATTCCCTGAGACTCATAAACTGTCTGAATCTCTCGAACTAGATATTCTTGAGCCGCTTTTAAACCTTTAACCTCCAAAATATCCTTAACATCTAAGGCGCCGGAAGCTAGCTGCATCCCTGCCTCAACTTTCTCCCCGTCTTTCACCCAAAGAGTGCTCGTTAAGGGAATAATATATTCTCTTTCCTCTACTGGCTTAACTCCTAAACTTCTAATCCTTACTTTATAACCTTCATCAGTTTCTAAGACGGCGATTCGACCGGAGATTTCGGCCAGAGGAGAAAGTTTCTTTGGTGTTCTCACTTCAAAAAGCTCTTCAACTCGTGGTAAGCCCTGAGTTACATCTAAGCCAACTACTCCTCCTGTGTGTTTTGTTCTTAGAGTCAATTGGGTTCCTGGTTCACCAATCGATTGGGCAGCAATTGTCCCTGCCGGTGTTCCAATCTCAACCATCTTTTTATTAGAGAAATCCCAACCATAACAAAGTTGACAAATCCCATATCGACTTTTACAAATAAGGGGAGAACGAATTATTATTTGGTCAATTTTCGCCTTCTCGATAACAGCTAAAGCTCCTTCATTAATTTCCTCACCTTTTTTCAAAATCACCTTCTTAGACTTGGGCTCGGTCACATCTTGAGCTAAGGTTCTCCCTAAAACGCGCTGATTAAACTTTGCCCCTCGAGTACCACTCGTGCTTATTTCAATCCCTCCTTGGGTGCCACAATCTTTCTCTCTAATAATGACGTCATGAGCCACATCAACTAATCTCCGTGTTAGATAACCTGCATCAGAGGTTTTTATGGCTGTGTCAGTTAGCCCCTTCCGAGACCCACGGGCAGAGGTAACGTATTCGAAAACGCTCAAGCCCTCTCGGAAATTAGATTTTGTTGGCAAATCAACGATTTTTCCTAAAGGGTCAACCACTAATCCCCGCATCGCTGAGAGCTGTTTTAAAGTATCCCGAGAAACTCGGCCAACACCGGCGTCAATCATTAATTTAACTGGATTAGCAGGGTCGAATGAATCCCAAGTCTTGTCGGTCAAATCTTCAGTCGTATCTAGCCAAACTTCTTGGACTAATCTCCGTCGCTCTTCATTAGTAATCAAACCTTGACGATAATTACCTTCGATTTCAGCCACTTTCTTATTCGCTTGTCCAATAATCTTCTCTTTATCAGGATAAAGCTGATTATCAATCATACTGAAAGAGAGACCAGAAATCGTTCCTGCATCAAAACTTAGATCCTTAACATCATCAATTAACTGGACTAGCTCTTCACGAGGACAAACAGTAAAGGCTTTATCAAAAAGCTTTCGGATATTATCTCTACTTAAAGCATAATTAAAAAACCTCAGTTTCTCTGGAATAATTCCATTAACCAATATTCTTCCTACAGTTGTCTCAACTATCTTGCCGTCACCACCCATTTCTTTTTCTAACTTAACTTTCACGGGTTGCCGTAGTTTTATTTTCCCAGTTTGGAAAGCCAAAATCGCCTCCTGACTATCACTGAAGATCGTTCCGACCGGCTTCAGATTGGGACCAATTGAGGTAAGATAATAAGCTCCCAAACTCATCTCCTTTCTTTCAGGAATGGCAATCGGTGACCCATCAGCCGGCTTAAGAATATTCTTATCTGGCATCATCAACTCAACAGCCTCTTTCATGGCTGCTTTTGATAAAGGAATATGAACAGCCATCTGGTCACCATCAAAATCAGCGTTAAAACCATAACAAATCGCTGGGTGGATTTGGATTGCCTTACCCTCAATAAGGATAGGATAAAAAGCCTGAATTCCCAACTTGTGCAGAGTCGGTGCCCGGTTAAGAAGAACCGGGTGTTCCCGAGTAATCTCCTCGAGGATATCAAAAATTTCAGGCGGTCGGTGTTCGAGCATGTTCTTCGCCGAACGAACATTAGGAGAAAGGCCCCGGAGAATCATCTCTCTCAAGAGATAGGGCCTAAACATTTCCAAAGCCATTTCCTTCGGAAGACCACATTCCTTAAGCTTCAATTCTGGTCCAACGACAATCACCGACCTACCAGAATAATCAACCCTTTTTCCTAACAGATTACGCCGGAATCTTCCTTTCTTGCCTTTTAACATATCTGAAAGAGACCGCAGGGGACGACGGCGGAAACGTCGCTGTTGTCTCCTTCTTTGAGAAGTATCAATCAGATCATCAACTGCTTCTTGAAGCATACGTTTTTCATTCCTGAGAATTATCTCTGGTGCTCCTAGATCGATTAGGTGTTTAAGTCTATTGTTGCGATTAATTACCCGCCTATACAGATCATTAAGATCTGAGGTGGCAAATCTTCCCCCGGCAAGTTGAACCATTGGTCTTAGATCCGGAGGAATGACTGGAAGAATCTTAAGAATCATCCAGGCCGGATCAACCCCTGCTTTTTTCATTGCCCCAATAACCCGAAGAGACTTAGTCGCTTTAACATAACGCTGCCCTCTCGTTTTAGCAGCCTCTTTACGGAGATCAACAATTAACTGATCAAAGTCGAGAGTTTTAATCACTTTGAGAATAGCTTCACTTCCCATCCCCACTTCGAAAAAGTCTGCTGCTTCATAATCTTGTAATTTAAGATACTCATCTTCTGTTAAAAGGCTTAGTTTCTCTAGATCTTCTACCTTCTTGATCAATCCCTTAAACATCTCGTCAGCCTGTTCTCGAGTAGTAATCAATTCATCTCTTAAGCTTTGAATTTTCTGTTTTTTCTTCAATTCAAGCTCTTCTAGAGCCAAGGCTAATTGATCTTTGTCTTTAATTTTCTTTTTTGCCTCCTTTTTCTCCTCCTCTATCTCTTTTTTAAGATCGTTAATCTGCTTTTTTGTCATTTCTCGCATTTCCTCTATCCTTTCTTTAAAGTTTTTGTCTAGTTGAGCGACAGCCTTTTTCTTCTTTTTCTCGTCAACATCCAAAACCAAATATTGAGCAAAGTAAATTACTGCCTCTAAGGCTCGAGGGCTAATCCTCAATACTAAAGATAATCTAGAAGGGGCTCCTTTAAAAAACCAAACATGAGCACAAGGAGCAGCAAGGGTAATATGGCCCATGCGCTCTCGCCTGACTCGACTCTGAGTTACTTCCACTCCACATTTATCGCAAACAATGCCTCGATATCTTATTCTCTTATATTTCCCACAATAACACTCCCAATCTTTGGTTGGTCCAAAAATTCGTTCACAGAAAAGACCATCTTTCTCGGCTCTTAAAGTCCGATAATTAATTGTTTCAGGTTTAGTCACTTCACCGTGTGACCAGGAACGAATCTCCTGAGGTGAAGCTAGCTTTACACTTAAACCTGAAAAATCAACAATGTCCCTTAAATCAATATTGCTCATTTTTCCTCTAGGACTGTTTCCGCACCAGCCGCTTTAGCTAGCTCTTGTCCCTCCTTATCTAGTTCAAGCTCCATTTTTTCTTTTTTAGTCACCACTCCTGTAGGAATCACCGAAAGGCAAAGACTGTTAAGTTCCTTAGCTAAGACCTTAAATGATTCTGGGATTGAAGCCTGGGGGACATCGACACCCTTAACAATCGCCTCAAAAGCCTTGCCTCGACCAACAACATCATCGGACTTAATCGTCAACATTTCTTGAAGAGTATGTGCCGCTCGGTGAGCCTCTAAAGCCCAAACCTCCATTTCTCCAAGGCGCTGGCCACCCATCTGAGCTTTTCCACCTAAAGGTTGTTGGGTAACTAAAGAGTAGGGCCCAGTTGAACGAGCATGAGTTTTGTCTTCAACCATATGGATTAACTTCATAATATAAGCCATGCCAACCATTACCGGTTTATCAAGGGGCTCGCCGGTCCGGCCATCATAAAGAGTCATTTTACTTGAAATCGGTAAATCTGCCTCTTTTAAAATTTGACTGATTTTATCCTCAGGAATCTCTTCAAAAACGGGAATATCAAAAGACTTACCAAGTTTATAACCAGCCATGCCTAAATTGGCCTCCAAAAGTTGACCAAGATTCATTCTCGCTAAAACAGAAAGTGGAGAAATAATAATATCAATCGGCGTTCCATCCTCAAGACAGGGCATATCTGCTTCAGGAACGATTTTAGAGATCACTCCCTTATTACCATGTCGGCCAGCTAATTTGTCACCGACAACTACTTTTCTTAATTGAGCCACTTTAACAATTACCTTCTTGTTAGTTCCTGGCTCTAGTTCATCGCCTTTCTCTCTATCTAAAACTTGGACATCAATTACTATCCCCCTCTCACCATGAGGCATCCGTAAGGAAGTATCTCTTACTTCTCGTGCTTTTTCACCAAAAATTGCCCGGAGTAATTTCTCCTCTGCTGTTAGTTCGGTTTCTCCCCGAGGGGCAATTTTACCAACTAAAATATCATTTGGCCCCACTTCACTCCCAATAACAATAATTCCGTCTTCAGCAAGATTGGCTAAATCGGTCTCGGCCACATTCGGGATGTCTCGAGTTAGTTCTTCAGGCCCCAATTTGGTCTCAACCACACTGGCCTCATAAGATTCAATCGTAATGGAAGTCAGAATGTCCTCTTTTACTAAGCGGTCAGAGACAGCAATCGCATCTTCAAATCCTAAGCCTTCAAAAGTAGAATAAGCAATTAATAAATTCTTACCCAGAGCAATTTTTCCTTGATTAGTTGCCGGACCATCAGCTATAAGGTCACCAATCTTAACTCTCTGGCCTACCCCAACCACTGGCCGCTGATTGTAACAAGTAGAACTAGGACTAGTCTTTTGGAATTTGAATAAGGTATAAATTTCATCCCGATTTTCAATTGCGATGTTCTCTCTTTCCTCTGAATCATCACTGGGTTTTTTATCAAGTCGAATAACAATTTTGTCAGCATCAACATACTTTACTCGGCCACTATGTCTAGCTCTTAAAGTCCTGTTCATTGCTTGGGCAACTGCTTTCTCCATACCAGTTCCTACTTGAGGTGCTTCAGGGGACACTAAAGGAACGGCTTGGCATTGCATATGACTGCCCATTAAAGCTCGGTTGGCTTCATCGTGAGAAAGAAAGGGAATTAGAGAAGCAGAGGTGCCAACAATTTGCCTCGGTACAATATCAATAAAAGAAACGTTCTCCACTGGTGCTTCAGAGAACTCCCCTTGATATCTAACCGGAACCCAACTGTCAGTAATATAACCATTCTTGTCGAGATTAACTCCTGCGTGAGTAATAAAGTATTCCTCTTCATCGTCGGCTTGTAAATAGACAGTTTCGCCAGCGACCCTCATTCGTGTTTCTTTTTTTCGTTTCCGATTTCTTTCCTCCTTAATTACCTTCAGATAGGGGGTTTCTAAAAAGCCATATTCATTAACTCGGGTATAGAGAGCCATATAAGTCACTAAGCCAATATTCGGCCCTTCAGGCGAGCGGATTGGACAAATCCGGCCATATTGAGAACTATTAATATCTCTAATTGAAAATGAAGCTCTTTCTCGAGTAATCCCTCCCGGACCCAAAACGCTTAGTCGTCGAAGGTTATCAAGTTCTGAAAGAGGATTGGCCTGATCGAGAATAGTCGAAAGCTGGTTAGAACGGAAAAATTCGTTGATCGAAGCAATTACTGGACGAGCATTAACCAGGTTAACTGGGCGAATTTCTTCATCTGTTGAAATCAATGACATTTTTTCCTTAATTGCCCTCTCTAAACGTAGTAGACCAACTCGGAAAGCTGTCTGAGCAACTAATTCACCTACTCTCCTAATCCGTCGGTTAGCCAAATGATCAATATCATCTGTTCTTCCTTTTCCATTTTGAAGTTGAATCAAATAAGCAACTGTCGCTACCACATCTTCAGGGCGAAGAATCCTATTTTCCTTTTCATTAGGAATTGAAAGTTTAAGACGTTTATTAACCTTATACCGACCGACCTTACCTAAATCATAACGTCGGTGGTTAAAGAACATGTTATAAATCAGATCCTTAGCATTCTCAAGAACCAGCGGCTCCCCTGGCCGCATCTTGCGGTAGATTTCAACAAAAGCTTCCTCTCGAGTTTTAGTCGGATCTTTCTCAATCGTAGCAGCAATAAAGGACCGTTCCTTTTTATCAACCTCAGCAAATGCTTTAAAAAGTTCCTCATCCGTAGCAATTCCTAGAGCACGAAGAAGAATAGTAACGGGGAATTTTCTTCGACGGTCAATCCTAACTGAAATTATATCCTTCCGAGAAACAAAAAATTCAAGCCAAGAACCTCGAATAGGCCTAACTTCTGCCTGATAAAGCATCCGGCCTGTCACTCGGTCAATATCACCAGTAAAAAAAACGCCCGGCGCTCGGACGATTTGATTAACAACTACTCTTTCAATGCCATTAATAACAAAAGTTCCTTCGGAAGTCATCTGGGGAATATCCCCTAAAAAAACCTCCTGAGTGGCCTTTTTACCAGTTTGTTTGTTAGTCAAAGTTGCTTTGACACTTAGAGCGATGTCAAAAGTCAAACCTTTTAGCTTAGCTTCAGTCGGAGTCAGCTTAGGTCTAGAAAAAACAGGGTTTTTCAATTCAAGGACCCAGTTTTTACCAGTAAAATCTTCAATTAGGGAAATCTCTTCAAGACTTTCCTTAATTCCCTCATTAAGAAACCAATGCCAAGATTTTTTTTGAACCGCAATTAAATCAAGTGGGGGCAAGTTCGGAAATTTTTTACCTAGGAAAACTCGAGAGTTATTTTGTTTAGCCATTCAAACTAAAGACGTAAAAAGAAGCGAACAAAACTGTTCGCCTACCCAAAAATAGACTGCCAAGTTTATACCATAGTTAATCCAGTTTTGTCAAGAAATTCTGAAGGTTCTCAACGAAGATATCTCTCAATGTTCTGGTTATGCTCTTCGAAGGTTTTAGCGTAATGCATCTTACCTTCTTTGTCAGAAAGATAAAACCAATAGTCCGTTTCTTGAAGATTAAGAGCAGCTTTGATGGAATCTAAACCCGGACTACAAATTGGAGCTGGAGGTAAACCAGCGAAAACATAAGTATTGTAAAGTGAATTAATCTTTAAGTCCTCTCCAGTTAAGTTCTTTGGCCACCATTCTTCACAACCATCAGTGTCTGAAGAGCAATACTTAGTTGCTATTGCATACTGAACAGTCGCGTCAGCTTGTAAAAGCATTCCAGAATTCAGGCGGTTAAGAAGAATTCCAGCAACAATCGGCCGATCCTCTGGATATTTTGCCTCCCTCTCAACAATCGAAGCCAAAATTAGAGTCCGACGATCTAAGTTTAAGTCTTCAGTCTTCTTTTCAAAATTGCCAGTTAGAAGATCCACTACTTTTGGGGCATCGGCATCCCTGGGAATTAGATAAGTATCGGGGAAAAGCTTACCCTCGAAATTTTTAGTCAAATCAATAAATTCTGCCTCATTAAACTGGGACTGTTCCCCTTTTAATTCAGCCGTCAATTCTCTACCTATCTGCTCCCTCCGCCAACCTTCGATCAAGGTCACCCAGCGATCTAAAGTTCCATGAGTTAATTCTTGGGCAATTTCTTCCATCGACATCCGGGGGTTAAGACGAAAGTCACCAGCCTGAATTTTCCGAGTGATTCGCAGCCTAACAGTAATAAACTGGAAAACTAAAGAAGAGTGAATAAGACCTTCATCTTCTAAATTTTGAGCAATCTCTCCTAAGCTTTCTCCCTTCTTGATAACAAAAATTTTGTTTTGGCAATTAGTTGAACAAGCTGGTTTAGCTGCCCAAAAAAACCATAAAGAAAAAACGGAAGAAACTAGAATAAGAACGACAATGAAAATGATTTGGGGCTTGATTTTTCTCACACTTCTTCGAAGAGGGCCCGACGATACTTTTTAGCCTTTTTGTCGTAAATATAAATTCGGCCACATTTACAGGTTATTTTCTCCATTCCGTCTTTCCGTAACTGTTTTTTACCTTTAGACAGGGGTGTTCCGCAACCAACACATTTTCCTTGAGACAAAAGCCAGGCCTGGACTGGAGCAATAATTTTCTTGAACATATTTACTCGCCCATTCTATCAAGATAGTCTTGCAAAATCAAGCTTGCAGCAAAAGAGTCTTCTTCTTTGTCTTTAATTTTCTTTTTTACTTCTTTCATTTTGGTAATTGCCTCTTTAGTCGTCAATGTTTCATCTTGAAATTCGACGGGTAAACCTGTTAGCCCACTCAATTTTTGGCCAAACCTCCGCTGTTTTTTCGCCATCTCTCCCTCGCTTAAACCAATAATAATTTTGCCAATTTCCTGCTCTCGACAAATTTTTACCACATCTTCGATGTCTTTCACTACTCCTATCGGTTCGGCCAAAGGACTAACAGCCAGTGCCAAACCAATTTTACTCTCACCAAAGTCAATCCCTAAAAGATTCATTAGTCTCTTGCCAGACAAGCGTAGACTGCCAGTCTTCTTAAATAAGTCCCAGGAGGAACACAAGTGATTAGAGTCAAACAAGAGTTATCATAGCGTTGTTCGAGAATAGAGATATCCTCAGGTTCTACCTCAACCATCTCTTTAACTAAATAACGATAATGCACACCATCAAAGTCAGCCAAAATTTCATCTCCTAGGTCAAGGGTCGGTAGAGTGGAGAAAATTGTCAGGTAATTTTCAGGATTAAAAAATTGAGGTAGGACCGAATGACCAAAGATAACAGTATTACCAAATTGGCCAGGAAAAGCAGTCCCTTCGTATTGAATAAGGCTATTTTTTAAATCCTCACTGCCAATTTCAACTATCGCCTCTTTAATTTTTAACTTTGGAATAGAAAGAGTATAATGGGTAATCCGGGATGGTCTAGGTAGTAACCTCGGTGCAGTCGGGAACCAATTGATGGGCTGAGTATAATCAGGTGTCTCCTCAGCCAAAACCGTTGGTGGAGAGCTTTTATCAGAGATCGGCTCGATCGGAGAAGAAAATTTTGGTGCAGTTAGAAACTGATAAGAAGCGATGGGGACAATAACAAAGCTTACTAGAACCACGCCTAAAAGGACTAAGATCAAGGGGAATGTCCTCCGTAATTTAGGTAAATTCTTCCAATGTTTTACAGATATTGATGACGTTTTTAAATACTGATAATGCATTATTGACTCCTAATTTCTACTTTAATCCGATTTTCTCTTCGAGGCAAAGTGGCCAAAAACCCAGGTAAACGAGGATAAATATTAGTCTCGACTCTAACAAAACCTGGAATAGTTCGAAGATAATCTTCAGCAAGATGGGGATATTTACTCTTTATGTCCTTAGCAATTTCTTCTGGCTCTAACTTTGGCAAAAGGTTAGCCTTAACTTGAGTTTTAAAAAGAATGCTGCCATCTTCATTTTCTTCCTCAATTTCAAACTTGCTTTGAACTTCATCCTCTTTCAAGCGATAACCTTCAGGAATGGAATCAGAGATTGTTGGTTCAATCAATTTAACAAATTCTTCCCGATTAAATGCAAGAGCTTTGATCTCGACTATTAACTTGAGACTAAGAGTTTGGGTTTCTTCATTCTCCTCGTGGCTAAAATTTTGACTTTTGGGTTCAGTCAAAATCGATTCTTCAATTAAACTTAGATTAAGAGGCACTTCGGAAAGAAGTTTTCCTTCAGCTCTATCAGCTAATTCATCTGATAGGCCTGTTAAAAGATCCTCTCTGTCTTCTTCTGAGACAACCTGGATTTTTCGGCTCGTCCCGCCGCTAAAGTCTGATTCATTTTTAGCCAAGAAAGAAGTAAAAGAATAATCTGCAACCGAAAATTGGGTTCCAGCAGCCAAATTATATTGAGCCCCAATTTCCCCTGCTGTTGCTCCAACTTTAACTTCCCCCCACTTATCCACTCCAGTATTGAGGTCAGGCGTCTTTGAAGCCACATTTACTTCTTCGTCCAAAGCAAATTGAAGTCCACTATCAGTAATGACTGTTCCTGCTTCGAAAGTCTTAGATAAATCAGTTCGATTATAGACAGTCACTTCACCCTTAGCTCTTTCTCCGACAGTCTTCTCGCCGGTTGTTGGAGCTGATTTCTCGCCGCTTTCTTCAGTTTGAAGAATTCTTCCAGGTAAGATATGGTTTTCCTGATCTATCACTTCTTGGTTTGGATCAATGGTCAGCTTGAGTTCTTCCTCAAGAACTTTTGGCTTAATAAAAACAACAACTTCAGCCCGAGGAAGAAACCAAAGTAGAGCCAAAAATAAACCTCCTAAAACTAAGATTCCTCCACCAATTAAGGCAGTAAAAAACGGCCAACCAGGAGTAAACGGAAGGCGAATTGAAGGAAGAAGACTTCTCAATCGAGAAAGTTTTGGTAATTTCTTAAAGACAGAAAAGATCGATGCCACCAAACCAAAACCTTCTTGGCTAGGAGTAGTCTCTTCCTCCATCTCCCTCTTAGTTGATATTTCAGCAGAAAGCCCATCGACTGATGGCGGACCAGAAGTAGTCTCCTCCTCTACTTCTGGTTCTATCTCTTTTGGCTCAATCTTCTCTGGTTCTTCTTCCTTAATATCCTTACCCCTAACAAAACCAAAGTCTACTTCTGGTTCTACCGCCTTTTCTTCCCCGTCCTCCGCAGCCTGAGGTTCTTCTTTAACTTCTGGTTCTTCAACAACAGGGGTTTCTTTGATTTCCTCTTTTATTTCGAATCCTAAGCTCTTCGCCACCTCACTTCCTCCAGCCAAAGCAACTGCATTAATATCAGAATCGGTCGGTAAAATCTCAATTTTGGGTAGGTGAAGAAAAGGAAGTTTTTTGCCCCCAGGTTGAGGTTTCAGCCAAGGATAGGCCACTAACTCTTGGTTTACTTTCTCTATCTCGTCGCTGTCGAAAACTAAAAGCCTGGCGGGCAATGTCTCTGCTTCAGAAATCCTTACTAAGCCTTCGCCCAAATCGCTAGCTAAATTTTGGCTCCGACTAACTTCTTCTGCCCCCAGTTTTTTTCCCACCTCAACTATGGCCAAATGAATCTTATCCTCTAATAACTTAACTAAGATAGCAGAAGGAGGAATACCCTCAACTCTTTTGAGGTGGTGAATTAGGGCGTCAAAGGTTAAAACATAACCGACTGGTTTAAGTTCGAGTTTTTGATAAAGTTCTCTAAGGAGTTTTTGATATTCAGGTTTTATCTCTTTATTATCGGTCCACTTTTCTGGCAAACCAAAAATCACTTTGGAGGGTTCTTTCCCTGTCTCAGTAAATCTTTCTGATGCCTGAGAAAGACTTCGGTCAGCAGCCTCGATTAATTCTTCTTTTTCGGCCCATCTTTCGTGGCTACCCAAGGCAGCAACTCGAGTTTTCCCTCCCTCAACTGTCCAGATAGCGCTTTTAACTTCACCGTCCCAAATCTCAATCGCCAGGAGATATTCCCTTTTTTCTTTATCTTCTTTTTGACTAATTTTACTAATAATGTCTGGCAGAGCCATTTGAGCAGTTATTCAAGCACAGCATACAAACGGCGAACTCCAGCGCCCACCGCTTCTTGTCTTATTATCTTAAACTTTCTTAGTTCTCCTGTAAAGCGAACATGGGGACCACCACAGACCTCAAAAGAAAAGGGCTCAGTTTCTTTTCCAATTCGATAAGTTTTTACCTCTTGACCATACTTTTGACCAAAAACAGTCAAGGCCCCTTTCTTTTTCGCTTCTTCTAAGGGCATCATTTCCATCTCTACTGGTAAATTTTCCTTAATCTTCTGGTTAACCAAGTCTTCAATTCGCTTAATCTGCCCTGAGATAAGTTTTCCCTTCCAAGAAAAATCGAATCTTAACCTTTCGGCAGTAATGTTCGATCCTTTTTGAGAAACTTTTTCTCCCAAGGTCTGTCTCAAAGCTGCCTGGAGTAAGTGATTAGCGGTGTGTAATTTAGTTACCTCTTCCGAATGGTCAGCCAATCCACCGGCAAATTTCTTTTCAAGGCTTTTTCTGGAAATTTCTTGGTGTTGTTTACGCCAAGCCTGAACTGCTTCATTAAATTCTTTTTCATCAATAGTAACATAATTCTTAAGAATACCCTTGGTTCCTTCGATTGGTCTCCCAAAAGTACTTTTTTGATCAAAAGCAATTGTTCCAGCCACCCCAGAGGGCGCAGAAACAACGCTGGGGTTTGCCCCTAAGAATGAATTAAAGTCCTCCATTTGCTTCTTGTACTTTGAAAGTATAGATTCATCAATTGCTCTTCTTATTAGCTCTTGATCTCCCTCCCTCAGCTTTTCACCAAACTCTTCGAGTTGCGGGGCAGGAGCTCGACTGACCCTAATAATTCTCTCCTCCTCAGCTTCCATTTTTTGAATGATACCTTTCTTGTCTTCACTGATGTGTAAATAATCATCATCTAAGTCTTTAATTGTTTCGATTATTTTAGTCGCAATCGAATTAATCAATGGTTCTTTAATCGCGAGCTGCTCACCTGACTCAACTGCCTCTGTAATAAGTCTTCGCAAAACATAACCCTGTTCGACATTACTAGGTTCCACCCCATCAGCAATGATAAAAACTGCCGCCCTCAAGTGATCAACAATAATCCGCATTAATTTTTTATTTTCTCCGTCATATTTCCTATCAGAAATCTCTTCAATTTTTTGGATTATTGGTTCGAGTCCATCGATCAAGAAAATATCGTCTTTCCCTTGCGTCACCGCCAAAACCCTCTCCACACCCATACCGGTGTCCACATTCTTTTGTTCTAATGATTCAAATTCTCCTTTTTTTGTCTTGTTATACTCCATAAAAACATCGTTCCAAACCTCAAAATATTTTCCACATTGGCAGCTTGGATCACATTTCGAACCACATGGTTTTCTGCCAGTGTCGACAAACATCTCAGTGTCTGGACCGCAGGGTCCTGTATCATCTATGGGTCCCCACCAATTTTCTTTCTTGCCGAAAAAGTAAATCCGCTCTTTGGGGATTCCTAGCTTCTGCCAAATCTTGGCTGACTCTTCATCTCTTGGAGCATCTTTATCACCAGTGAAGCAAGAAACAGAGATTTTTTCTGAAGGAATCTTTAAATCTTTAGTTAGAAATTCATAACTCCATAAAATCGCCTCTTCCTTCCAGTAGTCTCCTAAGCTCCAATTGCCCAGCATTTCAAAAAAAGTTAAGTGAAGTGGGTCACCCACCTCTTCGATGTCACCAGTTCTAATACATCGCTGGTTACTGACTAATTTTTTACCTTGAGGGTGGGATTCACCTAAAAGATAAGGGATTAAGGGGTGCATACCAGCACTGATAAATAAAGCCGATGAAGAAACATCCTCTGGCACTAAAGAAACATTAGGAAGTTTTTTATGTCCCTTCTTGATAAAGAAATCAAAATATTTTTTCTTTAATTCTTTAGCGGTCATTATGAAAAAGTATACGCTAATTCGAAGCTAAGAGCAAGGTCAGGAGAGTCTTTTACCTGCTCTTTTGAAGAAACGACGAACAGATCTTCTTCCTTCATCCTTGACGACATCGACTGCTTTTTCCATTTCTTCTTTACTCTCAGTTACTACTTGCTTGACTTCTCCCTTGGTTTCTTCCAACGCTCCTGTTCCTTCGTTAATCGTTTCGTCAATTAAGAAACCCAAATTTTTGAAAACATTCTTTCCCCTCTTTTTAAGATTTTTCCTTACCTCATCTCCCTCTTCACCACCCAAGAACAAAGCCATGGCACCACCAACAATCGCACCTAAAACTAATCCTGCCATGAAACCACTAGAATCTTGTTTTTCCTTGCTCATTTCTTAGCCGCAGTTTTTTGTTTTTTCTCCTTCTTCTTATTACCCTCAGTAAGGAGCTTAATTGCGTCTGCGCCGCTCTTAATTCCACTGATAAAACCAGAAAAACCAGCAATCGGTTTAGCCACAGACTCAGTAATTAAACCTACATCACCAAGCATTTTGTTGAACTTTTTCATTGATCGTCTTATTTCTCTAAAAATAAAGAAAACTTCAACACCAACAATTGAAACTATCGAGGTTAGGGCTAAAACAACAATAATAAGTAAAATTTGAGTTATTTCCATAAGTAGGGTGTTAGATAAAGTTTAAAGACTGGATAATTTATTGTCAATAATCTTCTTATGGAAATTGGTAAAAGATTTTTCTTTCGATAATCGATTTTCTGCCTCTTCGAGAAACTGCCTCGACCCGGATCTTGTTTTCTCCTGGAGTCAAACTCACTTGATCAGAAAAATTTCCCCCCTCATCGAGGTTAACTAACTGATCATTAACATAGACAACTGCGTCTTGATCACTCCTTCCCTTTACTTCAATCATTGATTCTTGAAAAACCTGGTTTTCTTGAGGGCTAATTATTTGTAATTTAGGCGGTCCTAAAAAAAGAAAGAATTGATAAACTAAAAAAATAACAAAGAAAAAGATAAAAATAAGAGTGCCAACGATAGCGGTTGTTTTTGGCGTCCAAGAGAAACCGATTTTGTCAAGGGGTTTGTAGATACCCCTTGGAAGAACTTCCCTTCTCTGTTCTTTACCAAAATCGCGACGAAAAATAGCCAGTAAATTCTTGGACGATAAATCAAGATGCTCAGCGTAATTTTTAATAAACCCTTTGGCGACCACTATCCCTCCAGGAATGTGACTAAAATCATTACTCTCAATCGCCCTCAGGTATTGGCTTCTTATTTTCGTTTTCTTTTCAATCTCTTCAAGAGAAAGCTCTTTTTCCAATCTCGTTTCTTTTAATATTTGGCCAACAGTTTTCATGAAAAATTAAAGAAGTCAATTAATCTTCATTCGCCTTGCGGCAGAGCTTGTTCTGGACTCCTAATCAGGACCTCTCTCGCTTTTGAGCCTTCAGCAGGCCCGACCACTCCAGTTGCCTCTAATTGATCTAGAATCCTTGCGGCTCTCGCGTACCCAATTGAAAGTCGGCGTTGGAGTAAAGAGGCTGAGGCCCGGTCATATTGACAAACAGTCCTCACCGCCTCTTCAAAAAGTTCGTCTTTCTCTTCTTCTGGAGCAATGACTCCACCTTTCTTAGCCTTGACCGGCATCCTTGTCACCTCTTCGGTATAAGCCGGGGAGGCTTGTTTTTTCAAAAAAGCAATAACTTTCTGGATCTCTGGCTCAGAAACAAGAGCACCTTGAATCCGAGTTGGTTTGGCTTGCTCAGGCGGAATATAGAGCATGTCGCCCCGACCTAAAAGCTTCTCCGCTCCTACCTGGTCAATAATCACTCGGGAATCAACCATCGAAGAAACGGCAAAAGAAATCCGACAGGGAATATTCGCTTTAATCAGACCGGTCAAAACGTCAACCGAAGGTCTTTGAGTAGAAATAATCAAATGGATCCCAGTCGCCCGAGCCATCTGGGCAATACGACAAATAGTGTCTTCCACTTCAACTGGAGAAAAAAGCATAATATCTGCCAACTCATCAACAATAATGACAATATAAGGAAGGGCAGCGAAGCCAGAAAGTTCATTATAGGCATCGATATTTCTTACTCCAGTTTCAGCAAAAAGTTTATAGCGACGATCCATCTCGCCAATTGCCCATTTAAGAGCAGAAACAACTTTCTCTGGTTCAATAATCACGGGCGTTAAGAGATGGGGAATACCGTTGTATTGGACTAACTCGACCCGCTTGGGATCAACCAAAATAAACTTCACCTCATTGGGACTAGTTCGGAACAACATGCTACAAATAAAACTATTCAAACAGACCGTCTTCCCACTTCCTGTCGCTCCAGCAATCAAAACATGGGGCATCCGGGCAATATCAGCGGCAACAGCATTACCGGAGACATCCAAGCCCAAGGCAACCGTCAATTTTGATTTGGCCTTTTTCATCGCCTCGGCAGTAAGCATCTTTTTGAGAGTAACAAACTCAGGTGAACGGTTAGGAAGTTCAATCCCAACTAAAGAACGACCGGGTATTGGAGCTTCAATCCTAATTTGTCCGGTTGGCGCTGCTAAAGCCAAAGCGAGATCATTAGATAGAGCCGTAATCTTGGAAAGCTTAGTCCCTAGAGCTACTTCCAGAGCATATTGGGTCACTGCCGGACCACCATTGACTTCAACCACTCGGGCGGAAATACCAAAAGAATCCAGGGTTTTCTCAACAATATCGGCATTGGCCTTAACATCACCTCGGTCTGCTTTGCCTCCAAACTGGTCAGCCAAAAGAGACAATGGCGGATACTGCCAAATTTTGGTTTGAACTGCGGGGATTGTTTTGGTTAAACCGGGTAATTCCTCAGTCTTTTTCTCAGGTTCTTTAGCCGGCGCAATCCCGGAAATCTTAACCTTTGGTTTGGCCTCCGGAAATTTATCTTTTGCTCTTAAGCCAAAAATATAAGTCTTAATGATGACTAGAAGTTTCAAGAAAAAATGGACAACTCGATCAATTGAGGTATTAAACAAAACAATTAAAGAGATTAAAAACCCACCAAGAAGAATAATTAAAGCTCCTAAGCCAGTAATTAAGCTAGCCGTTCCCTCCCAGATTTGTTTTCCCAAAATACCTTGACGAAGAAGGCCCATTAAAGAAAGGAGTAAGAGAATGGCACCAACTAAAACATTAGGTTCATTAATAGGTGTTTTTAATTTTGTTAACAAGAGGCCAGCCACCATTAAGATAAAAGGAAGAAGAATAGCGGTCCAGCCAAAAAATCTGAGGATAAGATTGTTTAGTTCAATCAGCAAACTTCCTTGGCGAATGAATGAGACCATAATCAGGCCTCCTAAAGAAAGGAAAGTGACCGTGCCAATACTGAAAAGAGTAGATTTTTTGAGTTTCAGTCTAAAGGAGCGTCGGAGATAACGACGAGACCGAGATGATGGTAATGGCAGGTTAATTTGCATCTTAGAAGATTATACCAAACTTAACTGTTCTCGTGAAGGTTCGGCCGTTGAAGGCGATTTTAAAATCTCCCCAAGTTTCAAAAAGTCTTTTTTCAAATCTTCTAAAATTTCTCCTCTTCTTAAACCAGCAGCCGGATGATACATCGGCATAAGAGTCACTTTTCGCCCTTGAAATTCAATCAATTGCGATTGGCCATGAATCCGGCTGATTTTAGCTGAAGGTAAAAACTTGGCCATCGAAAATCGACCAAGAGTAACAATAATCTCTGGCTGAATGATTTCAATCTGTTTATCAAGCCATTGGTGACAAGCTTCGATTTCTTGAGGTAGGGGGTCACGGTTGCCCGGTGGCCGATGTTTAATCATATTACCGATAAAAACCTCTTTTCGGCCTAGTTTAATTGATTGAAGTAGCTTATCAAGTAATTTGCCGGCGGCACCGCAGAAGGGAATTCCCTTCTGGTCTTCCCAGTATCCCGGACCTTCACCAATAAACATCACTCGAGCATCAGGATTGCCTTCACCAGGCACTCCCCGATTAGCTCTTTTATAAAGCGGACACCG
>CAYFQP010000051.1:0-53039 GCA_964345375.1 uncultured Gammaproteobacteria bacterium
TTATTCTTAGTGAGAATAAAATCAGTTGGCACGATAGAAAAACCCAAACTTAAAGTAGGGGTTTTTCCAAAGGGAGCGAGAAAAAAATTTATCAAAGACAAAGTGAAGTGGATTTTAGGCACGGATGATGAGCTTAAAGGTTTTTATAAAATTGCTCAAAAAGACGAGAAATTTTCCAAACTCATTGAAGGTCTTTATGGGTTAAGAGCACCAAGGGCTGCGACAGTTTTTGAGGCCCTGATTACTGCTCTGATTGAACAGCAAATTTCCTTCCGAGTATCAGTTTCTTTAAAGAAAAATTTAGTTGAAAAATATGGGGAAACCTTAAAGATTAAAAGTAAAAAATATTATGCTTTTCCAGAACCAGAAGCCTTAGCCAGGGCTAAACAGGCTGAGATTAGAAAAGTAGGTTTGAGTATCAGAAAAGGAGAATACATGATCGGCGTTTCTCAGAAAGTAATAGAACAAGAATTTGATTTGGAAAAAATGAAAACCTGGAAACAAGAAAAAATCTTAGAAGCTTTAACTAAGATTAGAGGTATTGGCCCCTGGACAGTGGAGTACATGATGTGTCGAGGCATGGGTAGATACGAAGCTTTACCGGCTGACGATATAGGTTTAAGGATTAGTTTAACCAATTTTTTAAATGAGAAAAAACGAGTTTCTGAAAAGAAAGCCCGAAAATTTCTGGATCATTTTGGCAGGTATCGGGGCTACGCTGGTTTTTACCTCATCTACGCTTACGCTTTTCAAAAATACCCCCAAGAAAGACTTCTCTAACCCAGTCAGATTGGAAAATTTGCTAAAATAGATTCATGGATAGGAAGAAGAAAATCCTTTTATTAGTCTTTTTTCTTACCTTAATCCCTCTTTCTTTATATTTTTTTCAAAGACAGGCGATTCGGATTGATACTGCTCAAGTGAGGGAATTTATTCGTTCTTTTGGTATCTTAGGCCCAATTGTTTTTATGATTCTCAATGCTTTTTCAATTGTTTTTGCACCGATAACTGCCTTGCCTTTTTGGGCAGCTAGTTTAGCCCTTTATGGGTTTTGGCAAACTTTAATTTATATTTTAATTAGTTTTAATATCGGTGCGGTCGCTAATTTCTGGATTGCTCGGAAATGGGGCCGGCCAGTGGTGAGGAAGTTAGTGGGCAAGAAAGGAATTGAGAAGGTGGATGAGATTACTGAAGTGGTTGGTCTTCAGATGTTATTAATCGTCAGATTAATTGGCGGAGCCTCTTCTGACTATGTTGCCTATGCGGCTGGTTTGACTAATTTTGAATTCAAACCTTATTTTTTCATCACCCTTTTTGCTTCTGTACCAGTGATGATTTTAAATGTTTATGTTATTTACGGAGCTTTAAGTCTTAGGCCTGCTTTCTTTTTATTTGGGATAGTCGGTTATATTTTAAGCATTGTCTTACCCCTCTGGGTTTATCAACGCCAGAAAAAAGTTAAATTCCTAAAAGAGTTCTGGGATTAATATGGCGGTCATTGTCGATAACTTCTAAATGTAAATGGTCGCCAAAAGCCTGACCAGAAGTTCCAACTCGGCCAATGACTTCATTTTCTACTTCATCTCCGGTTTGAACCTCAATTTTGGAAAGGTGGGCGTAGACAGATTTTAAACCACCGCCATGATTAACAATAATGTGATCTCCCAGAGCAAGACGGGTGTAGATAACAGTCTCAATTTTTCCTCTTAAAATCGGATAGACGGGATCACCAGTTAAGCCATCAAAGTCAATCGCTGGATGGAAAAAATGATATCCTTGAGTAATTTTTACCTCATCTAAAGGAGGCCGGAATTCAGCCACTTTAGTAACCACCTCGATTGCTCCCGGTGATAGAATAGCTAATTCCTCAGGAACTTCTGCCAAAGCTGAAGCCTTAGAGGTTAAGCTTGAGGCAAGTAAGGCTATTAAGACAAGATTAATTCCCAAAATGGCCTTAATCCTCTTTTGTTCAAAAAGATGACGGAAAATCCGGCTAAATCTCGATCCCCGACGGATTTTTTGGAAGCTCTTAATTTTAGCTGGAATTTCTTCTTTAAGAACAATAGGAGAGCGCCGCTTAGAGACTTGAACTTGTAAGCGGTGTTTGGGAAGGTATAAAGATAGAGATAACATAAAGATGGTCGAGACAGGCTCGACCATAAAAAAATCCTGAACTATTCTGTTCAGGACTTGGCAGATTATAGCCTAAAGGGGTTAAAAAGTCAAATTTATGAGGCCAGGAGGGGATTCGAACCCCTGTAATCGGTTTTGCAGACCGACACGTAGCCACTCCGTCACCTGGCCAAGCAAGATAATTCTATCATTTCCAGCCTCGAAAAACAAACAATTCTCTAATTATCTAACCTCCTTGCTAAAACCTAGGTTTTATGCTATTATCCTATAAGCCAAAATGAGGAAGTTTGTTTTACCGGCAATTGTTTTAATTTTAATCTTAGGAGTTGGCGGTTTTATTATTAAACAAAAATTTTTCCCTGCTGCCAATGCTGGCTTAAAAGTAGAATCAAGTCCTTCAGCCGTAGTCTTTTTAGACGGCCAAGAAATTGGCTCAACCACTTTAGAAAAAAATGATTTGAAACCAGGAGAAAGGACTTTGAGGTTGGTTCCTCAAGCAACAGCGACAACCTATTTTCCTTGGGAAACAAAGATTAAATTGATTAATGGCATGGTAGCCGTAGTTAGGCGAGATTTTGATGAGACCGAATCTCTTTCTGCTGGCGAGGTAATGACCTTGGAAAAAATCGCTGATAAAAATAGTGCTTCCTTGGCGGTTATTTCAGTTCCTGATTCTGCGGTCGTTGCCCTCAATAATGAGACTAAAGGTTTTACGCCTTTGAATCTTGATGGCTTGGCTGAAGGTAATTATGAAGTCCGAGTTTCGGCCAATGGTTATATAGAGAGGATGGTTCGAGTAAAACTAGTCAATGGCTATCGATTAATGCTTAATGTCAAATTAGCTGAAGAAAAAGAAGAAGAGGAAGTAGAAGAAGGAGAAGAGGGAGAGGAAGCTGAAGCTGAAGGAACCCCAACTCCTAGTCCTAAAACTGAAGTAACCCCACCACCCCGACCCTATGTTCTTATCAAAGACACACCAACTGGTTGGTTGCGAGTTAGAATGGAGCCAACCACTGCGGCCACTGAAGCAGCTAAAGTTAATCCAGGAGAAATGTATCCCCTTTTAGATGAAGAATCAGGTTGGTATAAGATTGAGTATGAAGAAGACGGAGAAGGCTGGATTTCTGGCCAGTACGCTGAGAAATACGAGTAACTTAAAGACTCCCTCCATAAATAATTGCTATCACCAGCAATCCCCAAATTAAGACCGAGACCAAAAGGGGCTTATCAGTCAAGAGAACTTTTTCTGGAGATTCGGCTTTGGCCCCAGTTTGGATAATCCGGAGATAGCGCATGATGCCGTAAATAACGATAGGGATGGTAATCATTAACCACTTACCAATTCCCGCTAAAGTTAAAGGAAAGCGAGCTAAAAAGTGAAGCTGGCGGACAACTGGTGGTGGTTGAAAAAAAGTAAAGAGGGACCAAGCTAACCAGGTTGAAGAGGCAAAGATGGCTAGGTATTGATCAAGAAGCTCTTTGGAATAAAGGGCCAGACTTTGGCGATGCTGACTGGCTTTCTCGGCCAAAATATTGAGTTCCGCCCTTCTTTTACCGACTGAAAGGAAAACTGCTAGGGAGATGACACAAAGTAGAAACCAAACCGAAAGATGGGCATTAATCACAAAAGCACCGGCATAGACCCTGAAAATAAAACTAAGAGCAATTGAAAGAACGTCGAGAATAGTAATATTTTTAAACCAGAGAGAATAAATAATCTGAAGGAAAAAATAGGCAAGACAGGTATAAAAGAAAAAACTCGAGAGCCAGATAGACAAATAAAGGGCAATTATAATACCAAGAAGTGAAAAGAAAAGAGCTAGGGGTACGGGCAAGACCCCTTTAGTGATTGGCCGTTGACTTTTAATTGGATGAAGTTTGTCTTTGGGAATATCGATGACGTCGTTAAGAAGATAGACGGCTGAAGTAAGGATAGAAAAAATAACTGTAGCCGAGAAGACTCGATTAAAAGCTTGGAGATCGAATAATTGACCCGAGAAAATCAGGGCCGCAAAGATAGCTAAGTTTTTGAGCCACTGTTTCGGTCGGACGGAAATGGCCAGACTTTTCCAAAATAAGTAACCCATAAAAGAAAAGCACCAATAATTAAGCTAAGCATGATTATTGTATAGAACTTTTGTCGACTATTCAAATTAAGAGCGATTAAGCCCAAAACAGCGGTGATCAACCAGTAGAAAAAGGCGACTTTCCTTTTACTCCAACCAAGATCCAAGAGGCGATGGTGGAGATGGCCCCGATCGCCCCAAACTGGTGATTTTCCCATTAGAAGGCGGCGGCTAATTGTATAAGCTGCATCAACCATTGGCACGCCGAGAACTAAAATTAAAGTCGCTACTTTTGCTCCTGAAAGAATAGCCAGAACAGCAAGAAGAAAACCAGCTAGAGAAGCACCACTGTAGCCAGGCATAATTTTCTGAGGATAAATATGAAAAGGAAGAAAGCCTAAGTAGGCCCCGGCCGTAATCGCGGCTAAGATAGCAATGTTCCATTGAGTAACATCCTCGGTAAAGCGGAAAGAAAGAATGGCAATAGTTAGAGCAGCAATTGGGACAATGCCTGAAAGTTGACCGTCTAAGCCAGAAGACCAGTTAACCACGTTCATACACCAGACAATCCAGGTAAGGGCGAAAAGATCAGCCAAAACCCAAATACTTCTGGTTTTACCAAGAAGATAGAAATAAATTCTTGGCTGGTCAAGGTGGATGATACCGTCAAAAGGATTGGTAATAAAAGCGATTCCAATTCCCACGCCAACAACTAGACCAGCACTGAGTAGACCAGTAACGATCCTCAGATAAGGATTAAGATCATAACGGTCGTCAAGAACACCAATAGAAGTGGCTAAAAGGGCTCCACCGAGAATGCCAAGGAGATGTTTGTCAATTGGTAAAAAAAGAAGAGAGCTGAACAAGAGAGCGGCCATAATTGGAATTCCTCCTACTCGAGGAACAGGGTATTTGTGGATGACTTTAGGATGTTTTTTCTTCTTCGGATCTTCAACCCAGCCGAACTTAGTCGCTAATTTAATAATGATTGGTGTTGTCAAAAGGGCAATCAAAAAAGAGACAAAAAGGGGAAAAAGAAAAGCAGAACTAAATAAAGGACTAGTCATTTTAACTTATTAAGATGATAATTCGGAAAACAATAATCGCTGCCAATAAAGAATAAAGGCCAACCGCTACCATCAACATCCGGACAATTAACTTGTCGGTAGCAAAATAACTTGCCAAAAAAAGGTTAATCCAGATGACGATGAGACTACTTCCGGGTAGAAACCAGAGGAAAAGAGGAGAAACTAATTGTTCTTCTCCCCAAGGCCGGGAATAAAAAAGAGGTACTTCAGGGGGGAGCTTGGTCCAAGAGAGAAGTAAAAATAAAAGACTGGAGATATTGGCTACTGAAGCAGTATTAAGACTGTAGCCGGTAACCTTATCCCGCCGGACTGCCTTTAGGGAAAACTTCATCCTTAAATTATATCACTTCAAAGGATTTTCGGAAGAAGAGAGTGGCCCCATCAATTATTTTCAGGGGATGATAGTCTTTGGTTAGTAATAGATCAAGTTGGGGAAATTCGTCTTCTTTGGAGAGGATGACAATATATTTAGGCTCGACTCTTTCGATAGCTTTAATTGTTTCCCGATAGCCATCAAAATCCTTGATGTGGTAATTGGCTGTGTATCGGCCTGGTGGTAGGCGACGAGAAAGGGCATAAACACAGGGAGCGTCTTCACCCCAGATGAAGACCTTTTCCTGAGAAGAAGTTTGATGACGGATAAAAGAAGCGATTTGATAATTACGGGGCAGATTGGAATTAAAATACTGAAGATATTCTTCATTAGTTTTTTGGCCTGTTACCCAATCAAGAAAATTTTGGTAATAAGCAATAGTTGGGTATCCCCAAAAATTAAAGTATTGTTGAGAGAAAAACAAAAGACCGAGGAAAAAGACAATCACTAATTGTTCCAATTTTTTAATCTTGCCCAAAAAAAGACCGATTAGTAATGAAGCTGAAGGAAGAGCTTGGATCAAATAATGAGGATAGGGTCGTTCTGAAAGAGTGGCGCCAAAAAGAGAAAAAGTGAGCCAGAGACCGAGAAAGATAAGATTTTTATCTAATTTTTTCCTGGTTAACCAAAGGAAAGCCGTGATAATAAAAAGAGAAAACCCCCTAAGAATAAAACCAGTATTGACTGACATTCCAGCGTGGGTTTTGCCTTTCCAAGATGAGAGATAGCCAATGTTTTGAAGAAAACCAGCCTGAATAAAATGAGAGAGAGCTCCTTGAAAAGTGAAGAAAAGGCCAAAAAGGAGAATTGGCAAAAAGAAACCAGCGAGAAGAAGAAACCCCTGTTTGATGATTTTTTGCCAGTTTTTCAAAGTTAAAGAAAAAAGCAAGAGTAAACCTAAGGCAAAGAAATCAAAACCAGCTGGAACCTTAAAAAGGACGGCTAGACCAAATAGGGTTCCAGCACTGAGAAATCGTAAATTCCCTCTTTTTTTTCCGCATAATACCAGCAAAAACCCCGCAAGAATAGGCAAAATCATAAAAATCTCAGCATTAGCAATGTTGCCTTCGAGCCAGGGCAAGGCAGTAAGAAGAGAAAAAAGAGAAGTTGAGATAAGAATAGGCAGTAATTGTTCTTTGAATAGACATTTGGCTAAGCGCCAGAAAACAATAATTGTCCCTAAATTCCAGATCATCAAGATGGCCCTGAACCAGAAGAGACTATTACTAAGGGCAGCTAAAAGGTAAAGCAAGGGTGGTTTGTTATCATGAATTTCGCGGTAAAGGATAACCCCTTGGCGAACTGCCTGGCCTAAGGTGAGATAAATTCCTTCATCGCCATAAGAATAAGGGTAAAAAAGAGAGGGAATTCTTAAAAAAATAACCAGAATTAAAATAACAACTAGCCAGACAGGGAAAACAGGCAGAGATTTGATTATTTTGTTGTTTTTAATCTTTTTAACCATACTAATTTTAGACTACCAAAACTTTTCTCTTTTTCAAGTTGATAATTAGGCAATTTGACTTCATCAGGCTGGCCACTGGTAACGGCGATAATCATTGGTTTGTCTGGAAGCTGACGAATAATATCTTCTTTGGTCATCAAGGCCGTGCCAGTGAAAAAGGGTAATTCACCTTCAGGGACGTAGAGAGGAGCCGGGATTCGATAGTATTTTGATTCAAATAAATGATGAGAACGGTCATTGTAATTAATTAAAGCGGTTTCTTCTAAGTCTAAGGATTTTAGGTAATTAGCTAAATCACGAAAGGGTCGTTTAGTTGGATGAGTGAAGTAATGATAATTAAGAGAGGTTAAAACAACGAAGACTAGACCAATCAAGATTAAGGAGATCTTCCTTCTTCGAGACACAACTAAAAGAAGGATGGGAGGAATAACGTAAAGCAGGTAGCGATCGTAAAAGATTGAAGAAAAAAATTGGGAAATAATAAAGGTCAAACCTACAGGAATGATAAAAAGGCTAGCCAGAAAGAGTTCTTTTTTAAATTCTCCCCAACGTCGAAGAAAAAAGAGAATTAAATAGCTGGCAGCAAGTAAGGTCAGGCCTAATCCTTTAGCTTGATCCAAAAAGAAATTTATCAAGAGACTTCCTAAAGTTTCCAAGGTTGGTTTACCCAACCAAAAACCACTGCCAACTAGAGAAGTTTGATAATAAAGAGGGTAGAGCCAGGGAAGATATAAAAGACCAATAATGATATAGGATTTGATTGTTTTGATAAAGCCTTTCTTTTTTTTAAAAAGATTAGGGATTTCCCAGAGAAAATGAGTAAAAATCACAAAGATCGAAAAATGATGGCTATAAAGAGCAGTGGTAGCCGCTAGAATATAACCAAGTCGATTCTTAGCTAAATAAAAATAAGTGGCCGCAGTTGAAGTCAGAAGAAGAATAGCATACATTCGGCCCTCAAAAGCATATTGAAAAAGAAAAGGATTTAAAAAACAGAAGAGAGCTGCTAAGATTCCGGTTTTTTGATCCCAGAGCTTCTTGCCAATCAGATAAACAAAAAAACAAGTTAAAAGGAAAAAGACAAAGGATAAAGCCCTGATTGAGGCTTCGCCCTGGCCGAAAAAGATCATCCAGGTGTGTAAGCTAAGATAATAAAGAGGCGGCGAAGTGTCTCGAGCAACCGTGGTAACAATTTCTAAATAAGGCTTTGAGGCTAAGACAGCGGCAAAAGATTCATCACCCCAAAGGCTGGCAGTAAACTGATTCATTGTTTAAATTAGTATAGCACAGCGAACCCTTATTTTTTAGAGGATTTCTGCACAGGCTTCTCGAAGGGAATTTGGTTGGGAAAGATTAATTTCTGGGAAAACTACTCCTTTGTCTTCCCATTTTTCTCTTGTTGCTTCTGGTAAGTCTGAGCCAAGACAACAAATGGGTATATTTTTCAAATTATCATCTCGGTGAGATCTTAGATTCTCAATTAATCCTGTCATCAACCGAGAGTCTGATAGCTCTATTACGACTAGATCAGGAGGAGGAGAGAGCGATTGGTTTTCTAATAGCTCGAGAGCCGCAGGCGGACTGGTAGTAAAATTAATTTTTCCTCCCACGCAATTTTCAAGGCTTGCCTTAAGAGTTTCTCGGTTTTGAGGATTTCCAACTACCCAAAGAACATTAATTGGCCTTGGGTTTGACTTGGCTTCGTTTTGTCTTTCCATTTTTGGTTATAAAAAAACCGCCCTTTTTAGGCTTGCAGGTATTATATCATAGTTCTTTTTTAAAATTAGAATTTTGGTAAAATAGAAAGAGGCCCATTATCGTCCACTAGGTTAAAGCTAGGCCTAACGGCGGGTAGGAAAGGAGGTGAGAATCGGGCTTGAATCGGTAAGAGAATGGAAATCAAGGTCAGGAAAAAAGATGGCGCTCTAGAAGATTTTGAGCGGAGTAAAATCAGCAATGGTCTTCTTAAAGCTGGCGCTCTTCCTCAAGAAGCAGAAAGAATTACGACTGAGATTGAAAATTGGTCTCGGACTAGTGCAAAGGATGGAATCATCGCCTCGAGTGATATTAGAGATAAAGTTCTTGAACTCTTGGAGACAGCCAATCCTCGAGCGGCAGCTAGTTTTAGAGCTTATAAAAAACCTGAATAAAAACTGGTAAAATGGATTTAGGTAAGGAAGGGGGGTGAGGAAGATTAAAAAGATAAATCTAGGCATAGATTTCAAATTAGTTGGTGGTGTTTTTCTGACAGCCCTGGTTTTAACTTTAGCCTTAATTACAGTTGTTGACCTTCTTAAGCCTTCTGAGACCACGATTCTTGGTAAAGGAGAAAAAAAAGGATGTACTACTATCCAGAGCGGAGAACTTTTAACAACTGATGGCAGGGTAATTACTCCGGGCTTCGATGAGTGGGGTTATAACTATCAAGCCTGGATTTTTAATGGCGGTTATTGTGATGCCTATCGAGACGCAGCTTGGTGTCAGCCATACAAAGACGTCAATCTGATAATGAAGTGGAATGATGCCTGGTTGTCGAACAAAGACTGCGATGGTGACGGTTTACTGGATAGGTATTATGGCTTTCCTAGCTATATTGGCTCAGGCGCTTGGTTAACTAATCATCAGTGGGGAGAATATGAAGGCGATGAAGGCGAGATTTGCAAATGGAATTATTTTGTCAAGATCGTGGCCGCCCCTGCTGATGCGTATCTAGAAGACGGAGTTTGGTACGCAGCTGATGGTACCGAGATTGGACCAGTCATCTGGGGCTCATTTGCCATTATCCAGCAAGTTTCAAATGATCCCTGTGGCGGTGAGCACGGTCTCATTTATCAAGGAGAAGCACCAACCGGTTTTGGTTTTTACAAGCCTTAAAGAACCTTTGAATTGAGTTTAAAAAGAGTGTTCTTTTGGCTTTAATCTTCGGCTGGTTGAAATGGTAGAATCAAACCACTTTCACTTATGTTGAGAGGAGGTCTAAAATCCTGGTGAGAAGAGATTGCTGAATGCCTAATAATTCTCCAGTTTCAGCTGAAACAATTACGTTCCTTTTAAGAGTGATTTTAATCAAACCAAAGAGCTTTTTGTATTTTATCCCTGGAATCTCATAAGCTAAAATTCCCTCATCAGTGGTAGTAAGACTGACAACCTCTTCGACTGGAGGGGGCTCTTCTTCAATGGTTCCGGCTTCAGTTGCCCCTTCTGGGGTTGGAGTGGCTGATTCAGTTGCTCCAGTTGGCGTGGCCGAAGGAGTCGAGGTTGGGGTTAAACTGGCTTGGTACTCTAGCCAGAGGAGACCGCCCTTACCTCCAAGCTGATCAATCACATTGGCGGCTAACATGTTCTCTACGGCTTTATCGGGGAGGACAGTAACCACCTTTTGACCTTTAGGAGTGGTGACAATTAATTCATTGGTTTCTAAATTAACCATTAGGGGGAAATGAGTTTGGGCGGCAATTTTATTACGGATAACGGCATAAGAATTCTTCATTGACCTTATCTTAGTTGTTTCTTCAGGCTCTTCGATTTCGAACTCAGCGCTTTCCGTGCCTTCAGGAAGTTCAATTTCTTCTCCATTTTCGTCTTCAATTGTTACCTGAAGTTGAAGACCTTTGGGAACGAGCTTGACCTTCTTAGGCTTTTTTTCTTCTGTTGACTCTGTTGTTGGAAGTTCAGTCTCTTCCTTTTTTTCTTGTCCTGGAGCTTTCTCTAGACCAGGTGGCGATATTCCTTCTTTTCTTCCCAGGACTTGCTCAGATGAGTCGAAGATTAACAAACCTTCACTAGTTAAGATCCAATGAGCTGAAACCTCATTGGTAAATACAAGTAGAGAGAAAACTCCGGCAAGACAGAGGAAGAGTCTTATTAGAGTCT
The DNA here is from genome assembly GCA_964345375.1 of uncultured Gammaproteobacteria bacterium. Taxonomy (GTDB): domain Bacteria; phylum Patescibacteriota; class Microgenomatia; order CAYFQP01; family CAYFQP01; genus CAYFQP01. The sequence continues at coordinate 10,999 of CAYFQP010000051.1, forward strand.
TTTTACTCATTATTTTAATTAATAGGTTACAGCCTTCTTCTTTATTTGTCAATTTTTTAGATTGGGCTTTGTTTTATTTCTTAATGCTGGTAAAATGTATTAATCTTAATGGGATTTAATTTATTGAAACTTTTATTCTCGATTATTATCTGTGAAGCGGTTGGAATCTTTGGAGCTATTTTTACTACTCCAGCCATTCCGACTTGGTATGCTAAGCTTAATAAACCTAGTTTTAGCCCGCCTAATTGGGTTTTTGGGCCAGTTTGGACTCTTCTTTATGGTTTGATGGGCGCTTCTGCCTATTTAATTTGGCAACAAGGAATTGAAAAACCAGCGGTTAAAAGCGCTTTGTTTATTTTTACTCTTCAGTTAATTCTTAATTTTCTCTGGTCCTTTTTCTTTTTCAAACTTCAGTCGCCTCTTTATGCCTTAATCGAAATTCTTCTTTTATGGATTTTGATTCTGGCAACGATTATCAGTTTTTATCAAATTAATAAGCTGGCTGGTTTGATTCTTGTCCCTTATCTGCTTTGGGTTAGTTTTGCCACTCTTCTTAATTATTATATTTTTAAACTTAATTAGAACTTCTAAAAAAAAGAAAAATGAGAATCTGGGATCTTGAACCAAAAAATTTGTGTCGAAAACACTTAATCGCTGAACACGGAGAACTTCATTCGCTTTGGTCAATCCTGACAAAGAATAAAAAAGGCTTTTCTAAACACCCTGAGACCTTGAGATGGAAAGGCAAGCTGAAAGCGCTTTATTTAAGGCATGAGGAATTGGTTAAAGAATTAGAGAGAAGAAACTATCAACACCGCAGCCCCTTAGATAAAAAACTAGCTAGAGGTAAAAGTTTTCAAGATGAATACCTTCAATCAAAGAGGAAACAAGAAAAAATATTAAAAGAAAAAGGTTGTAGTTGCCGGTTTAACTAAGCTACTTTCTTTTTTTCTTGCTTTTTTTCTTGAGTCGAGGAATTTTCTTTAAGGCCGCGATGATCATGGCAATAATAACATAAATAAAAGCTAGAGGAATGGCAAAAGCCGAGAATAAAGCTAAAAAGAAAAAGATTGGCTCTTCGATTCTTAAGAGGCCAGAGAGATAATTATGGAGGATGATGGAAAGAGGTAGAAAAACAAGGAGAGAAACAAGAGTGATTAAAGAAAACTTTAGATGTTTTTCCATTAAAATCAGTATAGCAGATTTGATAGAATAATAAAAATGGCTCAGAAAATCGATTATTCAAAAATCTATTCTCCAAGCAAATTGGGAATGTTTAGCCAGTGCCCTAAATCCTATGAATTTTACTATTTAGACCCGATTTACAGTCCAATGAAGACTGATTTAAAAAAACTTCCCCAAAATATTTATCCTTTCTTTACTCTGGGTAAAGCAGTTCATAACGCGATTACTCTTTTCTTTCACTCTCCTTTAAGACAAAGGACTAAAAGCTCATTAAAAGAACACCTGAAGCAAACTTGGCAAAGTGAAACAATGAAGAATAAAAAACCTCCTTTAGGTAAATGGGGTGGCTTTGCCAATTTAGAAGAGGAAAGAGAGGCTTATGGAGAAGCTCTCCAGATGCTCGATAATTTTTTCAGAATGCTAGGAGATGATTTTGAGATTGAATATTTACCAACCGCTGATTTTTATCACTCGATTAAGGATTATCAGGATTTGATTACTCCCTTAAGCAATGATTTCGACATTAGCGGTAAGTTTGACTTGGTTGCTCGAGATGGAGAGTCTCTTCATCTTGTTGACTTTAAAACCAGTAAAAGAGAAGAAGAGAACCCTTTTCAACTGAGATTTTATAAGATTCTAGCTGAAGAAAAGTTCAAAAAACCAGTTAAAAAGGCAAGCTTTTATTTTCTAAAAACTGGTAATAAAAAGAGATTCGATTTAGAAAAAGAAAAAATTGAAGGAATAAAAGAGGAAATTTTGGGGAAAATCGATGAGATTAACTCGACCGAAAATTTTGAGGCTAGACCAAGCAAGCTTTGCAATTTTTGTCTTTACCAGACCTTTTGTCCTAAAAAAGATGAGGTTAAAAAAATGACCAGAAAGACTGAGGGGGAAGATTACGCTGACGATTTACCTTTTTAGACCTTCTCAGTTACCCGATATTCAAGATATTTCCCCAGCATTAGGCGGGTGTGGGCGTCTAAACCAGGCAAGGTCCCAAAAAAGAATCCTGAAATTGGCATAAGGATGAATTCCAAGGGGATTAACAAAGCCCGAAATCGAGAGACAGTCTTTGGTCGCGGCGGTCTTTGTTTGGCGTTGACAATAAGGATGACAATTAGGCCGATAAGACAAAAATTGAGGATAAGCGCCGATAGCCGAGGAATATTGTAGCCAATTGCTGTCCGAGAGAAATCAGGAATAAAAAGAGCGGGAATAGCGATTCCCAAGGTAATAAAAAACCAATTAATGGGCATGAGCAAGTGGTCTTCTAAAAGTCTAATCAAGCGGATGGTTTTATCCCAAAAAGAAACGCCAGGGGTAAAAAAGTAATTTTTAATTACATAGGGGTCATCAGAGACTCCCCAAGCCCAGCGTTTAAATTGCTCATAAGTATTGACTAGGGTCTTGATAAAACTAGTTGATTCAGCTGCATCAGCATAAATAGGCAAAAAGATCGGTTCAACCTCGACTTTACCTCTTAACTTATAGAAAGACTTAAAGAAAATATGCCAATCTTCAGGAATGATATTTGGATTCCAATAGCCGACTTTATCAAGCATCTTCAGAGAAAGAGAATAGTTTTGACAGTTGATTAGTCGATCTTTTCGAGAAAGAACAGCACTGTTCCAGACAGAATTAAAAGTATTACTAACTCGGGTTAAAGCAGGTAGACGCCAAAAGTTGTTATAGAAAAAAACAGCTGGTTGCCAGAATAATTGATAACGATTAGGTTTATCGAGAAAAGAGTAAGTCAGGTAGGAAAAGTGTTTGGGGTGAAAACGGTGATCAGCGTCACAGCTAGTGAGAGTAATATAATCAATGTTCATTTTTCTTTGGTCAACTAGTTTCTTTTTAATCCACCGAGCAGCGTAATTTTCGTTAGAAGACTTACCAACAACTTCGCCAGGAGCGAGTTTGTGAACAGTAACAAAAAAGTTAGCAAATCTTTTACCAAACTTCTTCTTTAATTTCTTGGCTTTGATTTCCCTTTCCTTTTTATCTTCTTTGGCTTCTTGGGCCAAAACAATGGTGATTTGTTTTAAGGGTAAATCCTGCTTGGCAAGTGAGCCGATGGTTCTTTCGAGAATTCTTAAAGGCTCTTTATAAGTAGGAACGATGACCACATGGTGGACCTTTTTCCAATCAGGAAAAAGCTTAATCTCGCCTAGCCAATCCATGGCCTGGGAAGCCTTGATTCGGAAATAGGAGAGAACAGAAGTAATAGCAAAACTGATTGATTTATAGAGCCAGAAAATATCAAAAATAATAATAAAATAAGCAAGCTTAAGAGGAAAAAGGAAACTACCGACAAAGAAAATTGAAATTGTCCCCCAAGAGAAAGCTCCGGGAACAATTTCTAAGAATCGGTGAATCTGTTGGTCATATTTTAAAAAGAATTTTCGCATTTTGGGTTGTGATTTGACAAATTTTTTCAAAAGAAACGCCCTTTACCTGGGCGAGACACTTGGCAATGATTTTAACATTTTTAGGCTCGTTTCTCAAACCTCGGTAAGGTTTAGGTGAAAGAAAAGGACAATCAGTTTCTAGCAGGATTTTATCTAAAGGAATTTGTTTAGCGACATTCTGGAGACCCTGATCATAAGTGAAATTACCCGCAAGACCAAAAAAGAAATCTAACTCATTTATTTTTTTAATACCCTTTTTGCCAGCGGAATAACAATGAAATACTCCCTTCAATCCTTTATGCTCTTTAATTATTTGAAGTGTGTCTTTAAAGGCTTCACGAGTGTGGACAAGAATAGGGAGTTTAAGCCTCTTGGCGAGCCTGATTTGTTCTTGGAAAAGAGAAAGCTGTTCTTTTTTAGTCCGATCTTTCTCTCCAGCTGGAGCTGGAGAAAAGTCTAAACCACATTCGCCAATAGCAATCACTCCTTTATTTGAAGCCAGTCGAGTAAGTTTTTTGATCTGTTTTTCGGAGAAAAGCTCGATTTCTGGGTCGGTCTGGTGAGGGTGAATGCCTACAGCTGGGAAAACAATCTCCGGATATTTCTCTGCGATTCCAATTCCTTTTTCAGATTCCTCTAAATTACTACTAACACAGACGATTCTCTTGATTCCATCCTTGACTGATCTTTTAATCACCCGCTTGAGATCATCTTTATAGTCTTTAAAATTCAGATGGGCGTGGGTATCAACGAGCATTATTCTAGGCGGGGGAAAAGAGGCTCTTCAAGCTTAATCTTTGTTCCAGGCTTCACATTAGCCCAACTATTTTTACCAAGAGGAACTTCTTTTAAAAGAGCTTTTAAATCAAGGGCTTTAGCGATTTTAACTGAAGTCTCTGGTAAGAAAGGATAAATTTGCCAACTAATTTGATGAATGCTATCACAAAGACAATAAAGAACTTGGTTAAGCTCTTCTATCTTTCCCTCTTTAGCTAATTGCCAGGGCTTATTGTCATCAATGTATTTATCAGCAACAGAAATAAATTTCCAGATTGCTCTTAGTGCCTTATCGAATTGATAATCGGGTAGATATTTATCTAAGTCTCGATAGACCTTTTTCCAGGTATAAAGTTTTGGGCTGACCCGAAGCGGCAGACTGTCAGGATCGACTGAGATTTTTGGTAGCTTATTATCGCAATATCGATCAACCATGCCAAAAACTCGAGAAACCAAATTGCCTAAGCCATTAGCCAAATCAGCATTATAGACTTCTTTAAGTTTCTCAATAGTCAAATCAACATCCCTCGAGATTGGGCCATATTTAATAAAGTAGTATCTGACCCCATCGGTGCCGAATTCTTTGACTAATTCTGTGGGCCGGATTACATTACCCAGAGATTTACTAATTTTTTGACCATTGAAAGTGAAAAAGTCATGGGCGTAAACGGTTTTAGGAAGTTCATAGCCAGCCGACTTGAGCATTGCTGGCCAGAGTAAGGCATGCCAACGAAGATTGTCTTTACCTAAAAGATGTAAGTCAGCCGGCCAAAAACCCTTTGGGGCGCCACTAAGATAGTTAATTAAGGCATCAAACCAGACATAGATCGTATGTTTTGGGTCACTAGGAACAGGAATACCCCATTCAACCGAGGGTCTGGAAATAGGAATATCTTCAAGGCCCTGATTCAAAAAGGCTAACATTTCATTTCTCTTTGATTCTGGTTGGACAAATTTAGGGTTGTCTCTAATCTGGTTTTTTAAAAAGCCTTCGTATTTTGACCAACGAAAAAAGTAGTTTTTCTCAGTTAGTTTTTTGGGGATTTCATTAGGGTGATAAGGACATTTGCCGTCAATTAAATCCTTTTGAGTGATAAACCCCTCACAACCTTGGCAATAGATTCCCTTGTATTCACCTAAATAGATGTCGCCTTTCTTTTTGACTTTTTGCCAAAACTCAACAACAGTCTTTTGGTGATCTTGATCAGTGGTTCTAATAAAGCGGTCATATGATATATTTAGTGATTTAAATTGTTCTTTGTCTGCTTTACTGATTTTATCCGCCCATTCTTTGAAACCGATTTTTGCTTTTTTGGCAGCTTCTTCAGCCTTTCCTCCATGCTCGTCAACACCAGTTAAGAAAAAAACACTTTCTCCCCGCAGGCGGTGATAGCGAGCTAAGACATCGGCCACAATTTTTTGGTAAGCGTGACCAATATGCATCACATCATCAATATAATCAATAGCCGTGGTCACATAAAATTTTTTCTTCATGAACTTAATTATACTTTAAAGCGAACCTGAAGACAAAATTATTGAAGCTTAGCCTTATTTTTTTCCAAATAAACTTTCAATTTTTCCCGCCCATTTTTCAGCCCATTGGTCAGCCTCGACTTTTTTAAGGGCGAGTTTAAAGCCAGGAGACTTTTTCATTATTTTATCAACCGAAGCAATAGTCGCTGATGAAACCTTAAGAGTTTCTTTGATGTTCTGATAACTTCTGCCTTTATCTAAATAATGGGCGATGGCTAAACGTTTTGCCAAAGCAGTGAGCTCAGTTTTACCCAAGATGTCTTCAAAGAAAGTTCTAACTTCTTTTGGGTCTTTTAGATCAGAAATGACCTGGAAGAAGATATTAAAAATTTCTTTTTCAATAGTTCTGTTAATTGTTCGTTTAGAAACTTGCATCTTAATAAAAACCCACTTTAGATATTTAAAGTGGGCAGTTCTCAAAATTTATTCAATTAAAGCATCTGAAAAAGGAAAAGTCAATCCCTATTTTTTCCAAAAATATAGTTCAATCGAGGAGAGTAAAGCAAAAACAAGAATTAGATTAAGGAAATGCGCTTGTTCGAATTGGCGAAGGAGGAGAATGGTAATTAAAGCCATGGCGGCAAGAAAACCCCGGCGGCTATTGGCAAGAAGGAGAGAGATGGTTAAAAAGAAAGAAAGAAAAAGAGAGAAGTAAAAGAGAAAGATGATTAAAGTTGTTTCTGGAGTTTGAAAGTAAAAAAAGTAAAACCAGATAAGCCAAGTTAAAATAGCTAAAAGAAGGGTCGGAAGAAAATTTTCTCTTTGAGGCAATCGCCGTTTCCTCATTGGTTCAATTATATCGGTAAAAATAGTATAATTGAAGCATGACTAATGATCTCTATTTAATTTTGGCATTGGTTATTGCTAGCTTTGCTGGCTTGCTTTTCTTTATTAACAGAAAGCTTTCTGAAATTGCGAATAAGAGCAGACCAGATGAAACCCTAGTCGAATGGTTGAGAGCTAATCAAGACCTTCTTCAAAAGAGCAATAAAAATGTGACTGATACCTTGCAAAAAAACACTCAGGCAATTTCCGAACGACTTGACCGAGCAGCCAAAGTGATTGGAGCTCTTCAAAAAGAAGCTGGCCAGTTTAGCGAGATTGGCCGGTCAATGCGGGACTTACAAGAATTTTTGAAGAGCCCTAAATTAAGAGGCAATATTGGTGAAGAAGTTTTAAAGGACTTAATTGCTCAGATGTTTCCCAAAAAAGCCTTTCATCTTCAATACAGTTTTAAGTCTGGCGATAAAGTTGACGCTGCTCTAAAAACAGATGCTGGCCTTTTACCAATTGACTCGAAATTTCCAATGGAAAATTTTCAAAGAATTGTTAAGGCTGAAAGTGATACTGAAAAAAAGAAGGTCACGGCTGCTTTTGTTGCTGACGTTAAGAAACACATCAAGATCATATCTCAAAAATACATTCTTCCTGAAGAAGGAACCATGGATTTTGCCCTGATGTATATTCCCTCAGAAGCAGTTTTCTATGAAGTAGCCAACATTCCTGACCTAACTGACTATGCTCGCCGAAACCGAGTCTACCCAGTCTCGCCAACAACTCTTTATGCCCATCTTCAAACCATTCTTTTATCCTTTGAGGGCAAGAAAATTGAAACCCGGTCTCGAGAGGTTTTCCGATTACTTCGGGCGATAAAAAAGGATTATGAGAAGACCGAGGGTTCACTCTCGGTTCTAGGTAAACATCTCCAAAATGCCTATAACCAGATGAGCAATGTCCTTTCTTCCTTTACTTTAATGGGTCAAAAAATATCCTCTGGGCGAGAATTAAGCGAAGGAAAAGAAGAAATTAAGCAGCTAGGAATTGGGGAGGGAGATTAGAAGGACTAAGTAAAACCAGTGAGTGACTCCGATTGGTTGAAAGAAGGAGAAGACAAAAAAGCCCATTAATGAGGCTAGAATCCAATTTTCTTTTTTTATTACTTTTTGACTTCTCTTCCAAAACCAAAAACTAAAAACTCCTAATCCAATCAAGCCAGAAAATAAACTAATATCCAAGAAAAGATTGTGAGAGCGGCCAATAACAACTCCGAACAAAGAACGATCAATTTGCTGGTATTGTTTATCATAGGCTTTGATGATTCCTTCGGCTCCATATCCTAAGATTGGTTTTTCTTGGACTGCTTTAATGCCTAAATTCCAAATTAGCCATCGGTCTTCATAAAGAGACTCTCCTTTTTCAAGATAAACACCCAAAACCCCAATGACAAGAACTAGGATTAAAGAAGTAGATAGGAAAACCTTCCTGAAAGACATTTTCTTTTTCCAAAGATAACCAAAGACTAATAACTCAGCCATAACCGCTAAAATGCCTGCTTTTGAGCCAGTTAGAAAAATAGCAAGAATAATGGCGAAGGTTGGAATTAAGGGCGATTGGAAAATAGTAGTTAGAATTGGTAAGCCTAAAATAAAAAAGCCTGCTAATCCGTTTGGCTCCCCAAGAGTTCCGATTGGCCTTTGATTGTATGAAAGAATAGGGAGATTTAGTTTAAGGGCTAACCATTGGCCATAAACGACTAATATTTCAATAATGATTGCTATTGCTGCCCACTTTAAAACAGTTTTCCTATCTTTAGTTTTCAGTTTTTCAACTGTCATCATAAAAAGCCCTAAGACAAAAAAGAAAATCACACTTTGATGGCGATAGCCGCCAGCTAAAAAGCCAAAAGGAAATTTTTGATTAATTAAAGTGCTTAAAAAAAGAATCCCTACCCAAAGAAACCAAATTTTATCGAGCTTCTGGAAGCGTGCTTCAAAGTTCTTTATACTAAAACCAGTTAATAACCAGAAAACTAATAGAAATCCAGCCCCAAAGAAAAGTCCTACCTTGGCTAATTCAAATTTGAGGGGTAATGGCCAGAAAAAGAGAGGCAAGAAAAAGACTAAGAATTTGATGAGAAGACTTATAAACCTTGACACCTTTCTATTATAATCGTATCCTTTAAGTAAGACAAAGAATTTTTCATGCCTAATCCGATTAGATCAATTAGGAATTCACTAAGTCAAATCCCGACCAGATATCGTTTTTGGGCTTCATTTGGAATTCTCATTGCCCTTCTCATTGCCCTTCCGATTACCTTAATGGGTTTTATGACTGGCACTTTTGAATTAAGAAAAAGAGCGGCTACTAGTGAGCCAACACTGTCACCGCCAGTGGTCATCTTTGGCAATGCTGCCTTGTTTGATAATCCTTACGAGATCTATAAGGGTTACTTACAGACTCAATATATTAAAACTGAAGAAAACTCTTCGCTCAATGCTAGGCAGCAAATGACGATTGAGGCATGGATACAATTGATGGATAGGGAACCGATTGAGGACCAGGTGATAATTGCCAAAAAAGCGGGCGGCAATCAATTTGTAATAGGCTCCTATTGGTTAGGCGTTTCTTCCGACTTGAGACTTAAGTTCTCTTCGCCTTATATTCGTGTTCCTATATCTCCTAATGTTATTTCAGAGAGCTTAGAAAGCAATGAGGTCTTGAAAACAGGTTGTTGGTATCATGTGGCCATTTCCGTTGATAACCCTCGAGTTCGGATGTTTATTAACGGCCATTTAGATAGAGAAGGAGATTTTGGTCAATTTCCCTCGGAGGATGTTAAATCCAAGGTTTCAATTGCTGCTAATCTGTCCGATCTTAAATCAGGCCAAATAGACGTGCCTGCCTACCTTTTCAATGGGGAGATCGACGAGGTTCGTTTGTCCAGTATTGCTCGGTATACGTCTAGTTTCTCTCCGCCCCTTTCGCCCTATCTGGTTGATGGTTACACAACGGCTCTTTGGCATCTTGATTATAAAATGGACAATAACATGGTTCCTGATGATTCACCGAGCGCGAATTGGGGAACAGTCATAGGCAATGTCGCCTTTATTCCAAGCGGCGCAAGCGTACTTTGTCCTATTACTGTAAGTCCTCCTGCTGTAAGTCCTACTCCTATTCCTTGTGGTCAAGAAGGAGAGACAATCCCGGTCTATCCTGGTTATCAATGTTGTCCGGGCCTAGAGCCGATTTCGACTGCTCATCCTGATGTTAATGGAAATTGCCCTGGATATCCACCTCTTGGAGCTTCGACTTGTGTCAAAGATTGTGGCGATGGTCAATGTACTCTGGGTGAGAATAAGTGTAATTGTCCTGAAGACTGTGGTCTTGTTCCCACGCCGACTCCTACTGGGGGCCCATTGCATTTAAAAATTAAGTTTGGAGGAGTGACCAGTCGGCCTATAGATGATAGCGACAGAGAAATCAAGATTTACGCTACCAATCTTACTGGAGGACCTGATTTGGGTTCAGCTAATAATAAAGAATCGGTTATCATGAGCGTTGATGACTCTGGTGCCTATAGTGGGGAAATTATTTTGGATGCCTCATATTTTTTTCATCGATATCGCCTCCGCATTAAGGGTCCAAAACATTTACAGGGTGTTTTTCCTGACGTTTTTTTCCTGCAAGAGTTGGACCTAACTGATTGGCCTCTCCGACCAGGGGACGTAGATCAGGATGGTAAGGTAGATATTAATGATCTTAGGGCAATTAAAGTGTTTTCTACTAACCCAGCTGATATCGCTTTTGGTGACGTCAATTTTGATAATAGATTAAGTATTCTCGATCGAGTTTTAATTCTTAGTACTTTGTCGGTCCAATACGACCCTGATTAATAGCCTGTCCAAATGAAAAAGATAGTTTCTTTTTTACTGACAATCTGCTCTCTCTTTATTTTTATCCTTGCCTTTCCCCGCCTAGCTTTAGCAGCTAAATTTTCACTCGATCCTCTATCTAAAGACATCAACATTGGTCAAGAATTTAATATTAATATTGATCTCGACACTCAAGATAAAGAGGTCAATGGAGTTGAAGCAAAACTTTCTTTTAATAAAGATTTAATTGAGGTTACTGGAGTTAATTTCCTCGGAATTTTTCCCGATAATAACCAAAATATAAATAATAGTGAGGGTTACGTTCAAATCGGTTCAAATATGGAATCACCCACTGCCAGCTTTAATGGTAGTTCTAATTGGGTGACTTTGACCTTGAAAGGAAAAGCTAAAGGCTCAACTGAATTAAGGTTTTCTTGTCCTGAGTCAGCCATTTTTGAGGTGGTTACTCCTCCTAATCTTCCTAACAACCTCCTTGACTGTAGTAGTCTAGGGGCTGGTAGTTACACTATTTCTGAAGCCGGTGAGCCACCGCCAGGAGATAAAGAGGATGAGGAAGAAGAAGTGAGCGACGGTGTACCAGGACCAGGTTGTACTGATCCCTCACCAGATACTCCAGCTAATCTTGAGGCAGCTAGTGGTCCAGGCAAGGGAGAGGTAAGTTTAACCTGGACTAAAGTTGGCGCTGATTATTATTCTCTTGTTTTTGGTGGCGCCTCAGGAGCTTATGAATACGGTGCTCCTAATATTGGCAATACTGATCAATACACTGTTAGGCAGTTGACACAAGGTAAGCTTTATTATTTTGCTATTGCTGCAGTCAGAGGTTGTGCTTCGAGTGGTTTTTCTAATGAAGCCAGCGCTCGGGCTGAAGGAGCAACCGGAGGACTGCCGGCTAAGGTAACACCAAAGGCTAGCCCCAAACCAACTCCAACTCCGGCCTACAGGTCAATTGGCGAGATTTTACCTGAAGTAGATTTCCCCACTGTTGAAGAGGTGGTCACGCCAACACCAATTCCTATTTTTGCACCCGAAGAAGGCGGACCCTCAATCTTGAGGACAGTTTTATTAGTTGCTATCTTTTTACTGGTTTTCGTTGGACTAATTTTTGGCCTTTGGCGTTTGATTAAAAAACGAATGCCCCCAGGGCCGCCAAAGATTGTTGTCCCTGAAAAACCGCCCCTTCCTGAAACTCCTTCATCGCCTTGATAATAGGTCGTGATCGAGCCAGACTCGATTAATTACCTTCGAAGCGATATAATTAGCCTGTGGCTGAAGAGAAAAGACTTAACAAAGAACAAAAAAAGGCAGTTGAACATGGAAATGGCCCTCTTCTAATTATTGCTGGAGCAGGGACAGGCAAAACCACGGTTATTACTGAACGGATTAAATGGTTAGTGGCTTCAGAGAAAGCCAAACCCTCAGAGATTTTGGCTCTGACTTTTACTGACAAGGCGGCTCGAGAAATGGAAGAGCGGGTTGATATTGCCATGCCCTATGGTTACACGGATATGTGGATATCGACTTTTCATTCTTTTTGTGACCGCATTCTTCGTCAAGAGGCTCTTCAGATCGGTCTTGATCCAGGCTATAAATTAATGAACGAAGCAGAAATGACTCAATTTTTGATTAGAAATTTATTTAAGTTTGATTTGGATTATTTTCGTCCCCTAGGTAATCCAACCAAATTTGTTAGGGGAATGCTGCGACATTTTTCCAGACTTAAAGACGAAGATGTTAGTCCAGAAGAGTATTTAAAGCATGCGAAGAAAGTAACTAAAAAAGCGAAAACCAAAGAAGAGAAAGATGAGGCTAAGAAAACAATTGAATTAGCCAATGCCTACCAGACTTATGAAAAATTAAAAGTCAAAGAAGGAGTAGTAGACTTTGCTGATCTGATTTCTCAGACTCTTAAACTTTTTCGAACCCGGAAGAACGTTCTTCAGCAATACCGAGAACAGTTTAAATATATTCTTGTTGATGAGTTTCAAGACACTAATTATGCTCAGAATGAGTTAGCCATGCTTTTGGCGGGAAAGAAGGCTAACATTGCTGTCACTGGTGACGATGATCAATCGATTTATAGATTTCGAGGAGCAGCGGTTTCCAATATTATCCAGTTTCGAAAGAATTATCCAAAAGCCAAAATTGTGGTTCTTTTAAACAATTATCGCTCGACCCAGACGATTTTAGATTATGCTTATCAACTAATTCAGAATAATAATCCTGACCGTTTGGAAGTTAAAGAAAAAATTGATAAAAAACTTGAAGCTGTCCGAAAAGGGAGAGGAAAAAAAATAGAATTTATCCACAATGACCGGGTGGAAAACGAAGCCGAAGCAGTCGCCAAGAAAATACGATCTTTGACTGGCGAACAAGAATATGACTATAAAGATATTGCTATTTTAGTCAGAGCTAATAGTCATGTTGATCCTTTTGTTCGAGCCTTGGCTAGAGCCGGAATTCCTTATCAGTTTTTGGGACCTGGTCAACTTTTCCGTCAGGCTGAAGTCAAAGATTTAATTGCTTATCTAAAAGTCCTTTATGATATTGCTGATGATGTTTCTTTATACCGAGTGCTTTCCATGAAGCACTTTGATCTTGCTGGGCGAGATTTGGCAGGAATCAATAGTTATAGACGGAGAATGAATCTTTCTCTTTTTGAAGCTTGCGAGCAAATCGAGAAAATATCTGTCTCTAAGAAAACTAAAGATAAAATTAATTGGTTTGTCAAGATGGTTCACCGCCACTTAAAGCTTCTTCCTAAAGAAACTGCTGGTCAAATCCTCTATTACTTTTTAGAAGATACGGGTTTATTAAAAAAAATGACGGATTATAAGACTGTCTTAGAGGAAAAACAGGCTCAAAATATTTCTGCGTTTTTTGACCGTTTAAAGACTTATGAAGTTGACCACGAAGACGCTTCGGTTAGGGCGGTAGTCGACTGGATTAGTCTCTCTATGGATTTGGGCGAGTCACCTTTAGCAAGCAATCTTGATTGGACTGAAGAAAACAGAGTTAATCTTCTAACTGTTCATTCAGCTAAGGGCTTAGAGTTTCCGATTGTCTTTTTAGTCAATTTAGTGGCCGCTCGTTTTCCCAGTCGAGAGCGACGGGAGCAGATTCCCATTCCTGAAGATTTGATTAAAGAGATTTTGCCAATAGGTGATTATCATGAACAAGAAGAAAGAAGACTTTTTTACGTAGGCATGACCCGGGCTTGCGACCAATTATTTTTAACTGCCGCTAATTATTATGGCGAAGCCAAGCGGGAAAAAAAGATTTCTCAATTCGTAATTGAGATATTGGGTGAGGGAGCAATTAGGAAGCCAGCGGGCCAGTCCTTAAATGGTCAACTTTCATTACTTTCTTGGCAAGCTCAAGAACAAAAAGAGCCAGAGGCTCTTCGTCGATCACCGATAAGTTATCTCTCTTTTTCCCAAATTGATATTTTTAATACCTGCCCTTATCAATATCGTCTCCGCTACATCCAAAGAATTCCAGTCGCTCCCTCCGCTGCCCAAAGTTTCGGGACCTCGATGCACCAAACTTTACGCGATTTTTATCAAGAGATAAAGGACGACCAAGAATTGACCAAGAAAGATCTCTTGAAACTCCTCGAAGTTAATTGGTCACCCCAGGGTTATGCTAGTAAATCCCATGAGGAGCGGATGAAAAACCAAGGCCGGCGAATGCTGATTGACTTTTATAAACAATTCGACCCGAAAGTTATTCCTAAAGATTTAGAGCAACCTTTTGTTGTTCGCGTCAGTCCTCAATTAAAGATTGGTGGTAAAATTGATCGAGTCGACGAGAAGAAAGGAGAGCTGGAGATAATTGACTACAAGACTGGTAAGGTGATGGAGCAAAAAGAAATTGATAAGTCTTTGCAGATGACCGTCTACGCTTTAGCGGCCACAGACAAAGGTATCTATAACAAAAAACCTGGAGAAGTTACCCTAAGTTTTTATTATTTAGACACAGGCGAGAAAAAGTCGACTAAAAGGACAAGAGAAGATTTAAAAAAAGCAAAAAAAGAATTATTAAAAAAGGCTAAAGAAGTCGAAAAAAGTGATTTTCCACCTAAACCAGGAATCTGGTGTGATTTTTGTGACTTTAAGCTTCTTTGTGAGGCTTGGAGATAATTTAAAAGAAAAACCTTGCTAAGGGACTGTACTCCTTAGTAAAACTTCCTGGATATTCAATTTCTTTGCCACCAAAGCTTTTCTTAAAATGAGTAAAGCCATGCCAGGACTTGGTTGACTTGAATCTTGGGTCCTCAATGCCTTCAAAATCGAAAATTTGACAACCTTGGTTTTTAGCTAATTTGATTCCTTCCCAAACAAGGAGATAGGGAGCAAAAAGTTTTTGGCCCTCTTTCGAGGAAAAAGCATAGTAGTAATACGTTATTTTGTCGTGTTTAAGAAGGATAATGCCGGCTAAAATTGGTTCGCTTTTTGTATTTTTAGCGGTTAGTTGAAAGAAATCATTTTTGAAAGAATTTTTAAGAGCCTTAAGCCATTTTAACGAAGGGATCCAGAGCCGGCGATAATTATATTTTTTCCAGGCTTGATGGAAGGTCCGAAGTGGGACTTTAATTAATTGAAGTTGATTTCTTTGAGCCTTCCGGATTGAATAACGAGCATCTTTTTTCATCTGGGCTAAAATTTTTTCTTGAGAGAGAGTTAAATCAATTTGGAGAGTTTTTGGTGGTGCATAAGGAGACTTGTCTTCTTTATATCCATGTTTCTTTAATTTTTTTATATCTTTGTGGTTTTGGGGTTCGATTTTTAGACAGAAAGCTTGGTATTTTTTTGCCAGTTTTTCAATTTGAGAAAAAGGAATTTTCTCTGGCCGCTGGATTTTAATGAAAGAACCAAGAAGAGGTAATTTTTTAATAAAAACTTGGCAGTTATTAAGCTCTTCAGTCCTCCAGCCAATTTTCTCCATGTATTTTCCATATTGAGGTGATTGGCGAAGATCAGTCATTAAAGCGGTAGCCTGGCCTTAATCCTTAGAAACTTCCAGCGAAGAAAATCAGCTAAAGTAAAAAGCCGATAACGAAGGGGATTAATCACTAAATCATAAGTGCCGATAAATTCTATTAATTGGGGATTGAATCCCATCTTAAATCGGTGAAAACCATACCAGGGATCTGTCTTGGATGGGTCTGGCCCAGGTGTTCCCCAGAGATCAAAAGTCTCACAACCCATTCTTTTGCCAAACCTAATCGCTTCCCACATCATGGCATAGGAAGGCATTACTTCGCGATGTTCACGGGAAGAGCCACCATAAGGATAGTAGAGAACGTTATTAAAAATAAAAAGAATCCAGGTAACCAAAGGCTTATTTTGGTAGCTGGCGACAAAAAGGTGGGCAGTTAAACCCTGATTCTTTTGATTCGATGGTTTTAGAGTTTGCCACATTTTTCGGTGATAATCTTTATCATGGGCATAGAAACCTTGCCTCTCTGTTGTCTCGAAAAGGAGTTTTAAGTGGGTGTTAAATACCTGATCAGAGTTATCCTCGACTATTTTGACCCCATGTCTTTCAGAAAGGCGGATATTATATCTTGTTTTGGAATGCATGGCCGCCATTAGTTCTTCCTCGCTTTTTTTCAGATCTAACCAAAATGTCCAGCGAGGAAAAAGAGAGCGGCCGGGAAGACAGCCATTGTTAAGGAGAAAGTCTTTGATTTCGACATATCTTGATTCTGACTGACCATGATTAATGGGGCCGCCCACATTGGGCTCCATTTTAACGAAAATAGCTTTTTCTTTTTGGGCCAACTTTTTTAAGGCTACTAACATAGGTTTGTCGGGTAGCGGACCTTTAGGAAAATAAATGACTGAATATTTTGTTTTTGGAATAGGATGAAAGAAGACTTGATAGCCAGAAACGAGTTTCTTTTTATCAAAAACACCCAATCTGACTATCTTTTTCCCAGTCGTTTTTCTAAACTCACCCCATTCCCAGGACTGCAACGGGTGGTGGACTAAGGAGTTATATTTTTGTTTTTCTTTTTCTGAGACTTCACGGGTAATCATTATCCTCTATTGTAGCAAAACCAGGAAGAGAATCTGAAGCCTTAAATAAATAGACAGGAATTTCATTAAGGAAACGAGAGACTATATTAACGCTTCTTTGGCCAAAATAAAGCCGTTGACTAGCACAGGAGAGAAATAATCGTTGTTTGGCTCGGGTCATTCCCACATAACAAAGTCGTCTCTCTTCTTCTATTTCTGACTGATCGATGAGAGATCGAGAATGGGGAAAAAGTCCTTCTTCCATGCCGACCATAAAAACAAAAGGAAATTCTAAGCCTTTGGCTGCGTGAGCGGTCATTAAAGTTACTGCGTTATTCTTTTTTTCCTTTGGCAGACCTACTCCAGTCGGCAGGTATTCTTGTTGAACAAGGGCTACGTTTTCTAAAAAATCAATCAACCGGGGAAATTCAGTGGCGACTGATTTTAATTCTTTGATATTTTCCAGACGCATTAGATCTTCTTCTCTTTCAGGATCGTAAAGACCTAAATAATCAGTGGTCTCAAAAATTCTATCCATGATTTCTAGAGTCGTTAGCTTTTCAATTCCTTTCTTTTCTAATTCTCTTCTCAGTTTCAAGAATTTTTCCAGCCGACGTTTACCGATCTTTTCTATTCGTTGATGAGAAACCTTATCTTTAAAATTGATTAATAGACGAAGATAGGCTAAAACATCTTTGATTTCTTTTCGATCATAAAAACGAGTGCCACCGACCAGAACATAGGGAATGCCAGCATGAAGAAGTTTTTCTTCGATCACTCGAGATTGGGCATTAGTTCGGTAGAGAACCGCGAATTGGTTCAGAGCCCTCGATCCCCTTTTTAAAAATTCTTCTTGGATGATTTTAATAATAAAATCAGCTTCATCTTTTTCATTGCTCGCTTGGTAAAAATTAATTTTTTCTCCTTTGGGGTTCTTGGTCCAGAGTTTCAAGATAGGGTGAGAGTGATTGTGTTTAATAACCTCGTTAGCAGCATCAAGAATAGTTTGAGTAGAACGATAGTTTTGTTCTAAATTAATAACTTTAATTTCTGGAAAATCCTCTTGGAGCCGGGTTAAGTTACGATAATCAGCCCCCCGCCAACCATAAATTGACTGAGAGGCATCGCCAACGACATTGAGGTTGCGCCACTTTTTTGCTAAAAGCTTTGTTAAAATATATTGAGTATGATTGGTATCTTGCCACTCATCGACAAGGAGAAACTGGTAGCGATTTTGATATTGTTTTAGAAGGTGGTCCTCACTTTTGAATAATTTAACCGTCTCCATTAATAAATCATCAAAATCTAGAGCGTCGGCATCTTTCAGGAATCTTTGATAGGTTAAATAAATCCTAGCGACTGTGGTTTGATAGTGGCCTTTGGCGTATTGAGGATATTCCAAGGCAGAGATTAATTCGTTTTTGGCTTGAGAGATAGTGTTTAAAACAGACAAAGGATTGAAATCTTTTTGGGAAATATTAAGTTTATCAAGAGCTCTTTTAATCGTTTCTCTTTGGTCAGTTTCATCATAAATAAGATAATTAATAGGAATGCTAATTGCCTTACCCTCTTTGCGCAACAACCGAGCACAGAAAGAATGAAAAGTGCCCGCAAAAGGAAGCTGGGCGCTTTTGACATTCAAGAGCTTTTTAATCCTTTCCTTCATTTCACCGGCAGCTTTGTTGGTGAAGGTGAGAAGAAGAATGTTATTAGGAGAAATCTTTTTTTCTTGGATAAGATAAGCAGCCCGGTAAGTCAAAGCCCGAGTTTTGCCACTGCCGGCTCCAGCGAGAATTAACAGAGGCCCCTCTTCATGTTTAACTGCTTCTTGTTGAGAAGGGTTCAAATCATTTAAAATATTAGCCACAAATGGATTTTAACACGGAGGAACTTAAGAAGAAACTGTTTGCCCATCGCTATCTCTGTTGGAGTTTTTTGGGACTGGGTTTGTTCCTTGTTTTTTGGGGGTTATTATTTTTTGTATTCACTAATAGTCTTCCAGGAAAATTGACTTTGATTTATTTAAATCAACCAACAACAGAATTGGCTAATTCTAATGGCCGAACCAATATTGTTATCTTGGGGTTAGGAGGCAATGAAAATACTACCCAAGACTTAACTGATACAATTATCTTTGTTTCCCTTAATCATTCTGGTAGTGAACCCTTAATGCTATCTTTGCCTCGAGATCTTTGGCTAGAGTCAATGAAAGCAAAGATTAACACTGCCTATCACTATGAAGGAATCGACCTAGTTAAATCTTCTGTTGAAGAAGTTTTAGGCCAAGAAGTTCATTATGTTTTTCTATTAGATTTTGATGTTTTTAAAAAAGCGATTGATTTATTAGGGGGATTAGAGATCAATATTGAGAACAGCTTTGATGATTATTGGTTTCCGATTCCTGGTAAGGAGAATGATTCTTGTGGTGGCGATCCTGAATACAAATGTCGTTATGAGCATGTTCATTTTGAAGCAGGCTGGCAAATACTCGACGGACAGACAGCTTTGAAATATGTCCGGAGTCGCAATGCTGAAGGAGATGAGGGAACTGATTTTGCCCGGGCCAGGCGGCAACAGAATCTAATTCTGGCTCTTAAAAATAATTTATTAACCACTAAAGTTCTCTTAGACTTCAATAAATTGCGAGGACTTTTAAAGATTGCCCAGGAAAGCTTTGCCACTGACATTGAGATCGAAGAGTATCCTCTTTGGGCTAAGCTAATGCTTAATTTTGAAAGAGGGGAGATTAATAATCAAGTTTTAAACGGTGAGCACGGCTTGCTTTATCACCCCCAAATTCATTATTCTGGCCAGTGGGTGATTTTACCTCGTGACCCAAGCTGGCAAGCAGTCCACGATTTTATTGAGGATTTAATTTAATCGGTAGAGTTTAGAATTTCCTGATTGAAAGACAACCTCTCCTAAATCTTCGAATTTTTCTTCACTCACTTGATATTTTTGTTTTTCCATGTCGCTAACATAAATATAGTCGATTTGATATTTAGAGATTAATGATTTAACCTTTTCTAGATTTTCCGACTCATAAATAACTTTGACATCAGCTGCTCTTTTACCTGGCTCATCAAAACTACCCCGCCAGAGCCATTCGTGAACGAGCCAACCTTCAACTGTTGGCAGGCCACTGGCCATGGAAATTCGATTGAATTCAGTATAACTGTCACCTACTGCCTCTAAAACAACTGGTTGACCTTGAATGTTTTTCTCGAGCCACTGAAGGATCTGGAAATCCTCAGGATGGCTTATCTGAAGGAAAGTCAAACCATCTAATCCTCGATAAATTTTTAAGTCGCCATAATAGCTTTTGATGGCAAAATAAGGATAAACGAGCGGAGCGGAGATTAAGAGAAAACAGAGAATTAAAAAAGCAATTTTTAATGCCTTTTCCTTGATGCCTTTAGTAATTCTGGCAATGATGTAGCCACTGGCTAAGGCATAGATCATGAAACTTTGGTAAACAAGTTTAAACATGGTGTTGGCTCGATGAAAAGAAGGAATATAAATGTCCTTAACATAAATGATTTCGGGAATGACAATGAGAGTAAAGGCTACTAAGAGAAGAATAGAAACAAAAACATCAGCTGTTAAGATTTGTGATTTTTTGCTTTTCCATTTTCGAAAGGCTAAGAAAATCGTAAAACTTAGGCAAAAAATCCACTGGTATCCCCAAAGAATAAGTAATTGCCACCAAAAAGAATGGGCATTAACAAAGGCGACTCCTTGAGCAATTTGTTGAAAATTAAGATGGAAAGGGAGACTGAAAATGATAGTCAGAAAAAGAATAGCTAGAGAATAGATAGCCGTTTTTAAAAATGTCTCGAATTTCCACTTTGACTTTAAATAATTAAAGTGGAAAATAATAGAACTCGTAATTAAGAAATAAATTGGAAAGTCCCAAGAATTGGTCATATACATGGCGGCAAGCACTAGAGCAAGGAGAGAGAAATAAGGAATAAGAGATAGGAAATAAGCCTTTCTTTTCTCTAAAGAGACTAGAAAGGCGAAAAGTAAGCTAAGAAGCAGTAAAACAAAAGGAATATCAGAAACATGGCCGTGTAAATCCGAGACAACAAAAGAATAAATCGGAAACTCATGAATAGTCTTATCTTCAGTAGGTGGATTATAACCAATGAATCTTGTCGCGTCAGGATACCAGTAAAACTGAGCTTCGCTTTTAATCGCAGGAATAAGGTGCCAGGCAGCGGTATGTAGATTTCCTCCTAAAGTAAAGAGAAGAGCTGATAGCAAACCAGCGATAAGAATAGTCCGCCAACTGATTTTTTTGGAAATCTTGAGCTTGATTTGATTGACAAGATTAATAGCCAAAGAAAAAGTAGCCACAAAGGAAAAACCAAAGATTGTTGCCAACATCAGATTATAAGTAATCGCTGATTTAATACCCGAGAACTTAGTTAAGACAGCGGTTACTAAATGGCCGAAATAATAATAGTTAATAGTTTTTCCAGACATCCACATGTCGACAGGAGGAAAATATTCACTTCTTAAAATTGAGTTGATAAAACCGAAGTCCATGAATTTTTCTAGGCCGTTAATATCTGGCTGAAAACCGCGGATTAGTGACCAAAAGGTTAAGAAGATGAGAAAAGAGACTTCTTCAAAAAGGATAACTCTCTTAGCGCTTTTTAAGTCTTTTAGTAATTCTTTTTTATATTTTCTAGCAATAAAGAGATTGATAAGAGTTAAAATGATTAATATTAACCAGACAGAAATTGTTGAAAAGGGTAAGATTCTTAAACTACTAATTAGCCAAACGAAATAAGAAAGGAGGAGAATGGCCAAGATTTTTGAAAAAATATAGCCCCGATCAAGAAACTTTCGAAAAAACCACCAGGTTAAAGGAAAACTAATTATTCCTAAAACAAAAAAGAAAAGCCACCAAGTTATAATTAGTAAAAAGTCGCTACTCATATTCTTCCGCCCTTGCTCCGGCCACCTTTTGGGGGACGAAAAACGAGCTAAAAATTAGTTTGTTTTCCGGTCCACGACGGTAATTATTAATTTCTCCTTCTGGGTAAACTTCTTTTAGCCGATCCAAGTATTGATTATAAAACGGCAGAACAATAAATAGCGAGTCTTTGTTTAAGTTTTCTTTTAAGGGTAGGAACTCGTCTTTTGGTGAGTATTTTCCAAGTTGGTAGAAAAAGTCTTCGCCAGAAAAAGTTGGAGAGAGAAAACGAATTGATAGATAATCGGAATAGAACCAATCAGAAAGAAGGTAAAGATGAGTATTGGGATTTGAATTGGCTACCTTGGCAACTTCAAGGGGGACAAAATGGAAATCATGCCAGACAGCCGGATGTTGGGCGAAGTCGACAAAATAAGCTTTAAAATTTAAAACAAAAGCGACGATTAAAAACGGGAAGATAAGAGGGTAAAATTTTCTTAGTTGACTCTTTAACCAATAAATCCCAAAACCCGCAAATAAGACAGCGGAGATGATTACGCCGCTACTCCTAATCGGATCGCCAGCGGCTGGGTAAATCGGCTCGCTAAAAATACTGATACTAATCATGATCAGGAAATTGATTAGGAGAAGGAAGTAGATAGGCTTCCTTGCGTGTCGGATAGCGAATCCTAGACCAATCAGAAAGGTAACCCCTGATATTAGATCAAACATGGGCGCACCAGGTAAATTTTTATGGGGCCAGGTGCTGCCGCGGACATTAAACATAAGACTGACCCCTTTAAGATTTTCTAAAATAATCTTGGGTATTTCGTCGAGAGAATGGTTATTGAAAATGAAAATGGAACTAATTCGCCCCATAAAAATATCAGGGCTATCGAAAGCATAAAATAAAAGTGGCAAAGAAAGGACGATAGTGGTTGTTAAGAATATAAATAAGCCAAGGACATTTTCTTTTAAAATTTTTTTGTTAAAAATAGTAAGAAAGATAATCAAGATAAGAAGAACAAGAGGAACAAAACGAAAGGCCATATAAGAGTTTAACCCGAGAGCTAAGAAGATTGCGGCCAAAAGAAAATCAGACAGGTTTTTGGTTTTGATTCCTTTTAAGAAGAAAAGAAAGGTTCCGATTTGAAAAAGAGAGGTAGTAATACTCATTAGTCCTAGTCTTGAGAGATGGATATGCCAGCGAGAGATTGCCAAAAAAAACATTGAGAATAAGGCCACTTCTTTGCCCAAAAAATAACGGATGAAAAAATAGAATAGAGGAATAGTGGCGATCCCTAGTAAAGCAGAGGTAAGACGAATGGCAGTGGGCGAAGGGCCGAATATTTTAAAAAGACCAGCGACCAAGTAAAAATAGAAAGTCGTTTGCCCATAAACATCAGGAGAATAAGGTGTATAAGGAGCGCCTTGGAGAATTCTTAAGGCCTCAATTCCACTTTGAGCTTCGTCGCCATGAAGACCAGGGGGAATGGTGTTGATTTGATAAAGACGCAAAAAGCTTGCCAGGAGGAAAATTGACAAAAATAAAATTATTTCTTTTCTCATTGGAGAAGTTTGGATAATTCGTTTCGAGATAGCTTTTCTTGATTTTGAAAAATCAGGATTTTGGGATGATCGTAGACCTGAAAAGTTTCTTCAGTGGCATCATCATTGATGGTTATTCCGAATAGAGAGGGATAAGAAGAAAATTCAGCGATCTTTCTGTATCCTAACCGGCCAGAAAATAATAATTGGTAATAACGAGAAGTGATCGGATATTTTCCTGGTAAATACATTAAGGTTCCATAAAGTCGGCGGCTATTAATAATAATGTAATTTGCCTGAGAGAGCTTTTGGGAATAATATTCAATTTTTTGAGGGGTATCCGCGTCGTAGATGGTTAATTGCTCGATTTGATATTGACTAGGACTATTTCCATCAATCCCGATTGGTAAACCATCGTCCCAATGTTCACCAAGAATTTTTACTTCTTGGGGAATATTTTGATAAATCCATTGAGAAGCAGTGATTCTGGTTGACTCTCTTGTGTAAATTGAGAAGAAAGCAAAGGACCAGAAGAGACTTGACCCTAAAGCAAGAATAATCAAAAAACTGCCCCATTGCCGCCATTTTTTCTGAACCTCGAAAATTAACCACGAAGCCGCCATGATTAAAAAAGGAATGAGAGGGACCATGTAGCGGATGAATTTTGTGTGCCAGGAGCCAACGTAGACAAAATAAGCTAGGGGAAAAGAAACGAAAATTAAAAGCTTTTTATTTTTCTTTTTGATTGCTGTAAAAAGTAATAAAAGAAAGCCTAGGTATCCCAATAAAACCACTGGTCCGACTTGCCAAATTAAATTTTTCAATTGAAACAGATAAGGAAGAGTCTTCTCAAACTGGAGAACGTAAACAACTTTCAATTTTCCTGTGGCTACTCCTGACTCATAAGCCATTGATTCTAAAAATTTTGTTTTGTCAATAAAAGCGTATGGCGAGAGGATGATAAAGGTAACCAGCGCTACCAATATTAACACTAAAAGCTTAAATTGGTAGTTTAAATATTTAAATTGTTTTCTGTTTTTAATCGAGACAAAAGAATGACTTACTAATGGGACGACAATGAAGGAAAGAGCTGATATCTTAGTCGAGACGGCTAGTCCCACGATGAGGCCGATTCTTAAATATTCCTTAAGCCTCTGTTTTTCTAAAAGCTTGAGAGAGAGTAAAAGCACCAATACCAACCAAAAGGTCAACATGCTTTCGGTGACACCATAGTGGGCGGTTTGGATTAAGGAAGCAGTAAAGGCAGTTAGAAAAGAGGCGATTAAACCGATTTTTTTGCTCCAAATTACTTTAGCGACTAAGAAGACAAGGAAGATGGTAAGAGAGGAAAAAAGGACAGAAACGCCTCGAGTGACAAGGTTGATTTTCCCCCAATTATAAACCCAGTTATTATCTTTAACGAGTAATGAAATTGTTTCCCCTACAGCTCGGTAAAGATAGAGAGGTAAACTACCATAAGCAAAAAATTTGGGATTGAGCTGGCCAAAAAAGGAAATTCGAGAAACAGCGGCAGCAATATTTCTTTCATCTGGGTGGAAAAAATGTCCCTGATCCCAGTTTAGATTATAAAAGCGGAGGAATCCCCCAAATAAGAAAATGAGGACTAATAACCAGTTTGATTTCCAACGAACTAGGTAGTTATTAATTAGAGTCTTAATTTTTTTAGTCATTTAAGATTAGTTTGACGATTTTTTCACCAAGCTCTATTGCGTAGTTAACCCCTCTGTCCCAAGGATAAACTTGCTGCATGTTTGCCAGATAAATATTTTTAATGGGAGTTTGGTGGGGCGGAATGATTTGGGAATAGTTGGTAGGGATAACAGGTTGAGCAGACTTATTAATTGATAATTGATAACTAGTGATTAACAGCTTTTTAAAAGAAGGATTGATTTTCTGGAGGTATGGTTCAAATATTTGGAGTAGTTCCTTGGCCGATTTTTTTAGAAAGGGATGATTCTGAGGATAATATCCGCCGACGTAAATGAGATGGCTATTGTTATAATGTTTGGGGTTAATGAAATTAGTGTGTTCAACTACGGCGACAAAAGGGAAGTTTGGCTCATTAATGTTTAGCCAATAGGTGTTATCTTTTAAAAACTGTTTTTTTAAAACCAGAAGGAGGTTAATTGCTCCAAGCATTTTTGGTAGTCTTGTATTTTTAAAAAATTTTTGGGTTGGGATGGTGAGAATAACTCTGTCGAAATCCTTAAGTTCAGATAAGTTTTGGATTTCTTGATTGAAAATAATTCTACCTTTATTATTTTCAATTTCTTTTACTAATTTATCTATTAAAGTTTGAAACCCACCTTCAATATAGCCTAGTTGGATACTTCGTTTTTTAATTCTTGCCCAGAACCAAGCCATAGAAATTTTCTCAGCCTGATTGTCGAATTTAGATTTTAGGAGAGGCTGCCAGAGGATTTGATAGGTTTTTGGACCGTAGTATTTTTTTAACCACCCTGGAGCTTTAGTTTTTTCTAGGGTTTGCCAGTAAGGATAGGTTTTTAAGAACAGGGTGATTAGCCCTGTTCTTAGTCTGTTAGGAATACTGAGCAAAGGAAAACTTAAGACAGAGATAGGCGAGTCGAATTGATAAATTTTGTTCTCTTTAAACACCGATGTTTTTGGCCGAAGATAGAACAATTTATTTTTAATTCCTAGTTCTTCTAGAAGATTTTTAGCTTGGTGGTCAGAAATGAAGAGGTGGTGAAAGAATGATTCTAGATACCAATTCCAGTTCTTCTTTTTGAAACCATTGGCTAAACCTCCAGGAAATTTTTCTTTTTCAAAAAGAGTGATCTGATGGCCTTTTTTAGAGAGTCGATAGCCTGCGGTTAAACCAGTAAAGCCAGCGCCAATAACAGCAATTTTCATGAGGCCATTTTAACACTTCCAAACTTAGTTAAAAAGTTAAGAAGAAAAGAGAAAAGATTTGATAACAAACCCAAAGAAGATTAAGCCGCTACCGATGAGAAAGACGATGAAAGTTGGTACTGGATATCCTGGTTCAGGAACACCAGCTTCAGTTGAAGGAACTTCTGTCCGGGGTTGGGGAGTAGGGGTGAGGGTAGGAGTGAGAGTGGCCGAAGGGGTGGAAGTAAATGAGGGAAGCTCACTGTCTCCTGCTGCTAGCACGGTGAAGGTTTTACTTATGGCCTGACCTCCATAGGAAACCTTGATGGTATGGGTGCCGGGTTCTAAATCCGCTGGAGGAGTCCAAGACCAGGTGCCATCCTCATTGACTTTAACTGTGCCCGTATAAGCAGGAGACTCAACTGTAACACTGATTATTTTCCCGGCTGGTCCAGTACCAGCAAATTCAGGCTTAAGGGTGTTGAGGTCTTCTTCCTCTTCGGGATTAATGATGCTTAGTTCGCCAGTTGGAGTAGCTGTTGGAGTGGGTTCAATTTCAGGACTAAAACCAGAAGGAGGGGTTGGAGAGGGGGTGGTTTCAAGGAGTGTCTCGGTCGGTGTCGGCGTGATGATAAATTCCTCCTCTTCTGTCTGATAACGGAAGTCTTGGGTTTCTCCCAGGGTGATTAAGGGAACGGGATTATCGTTTTTAGTGGTTGTTATCGCTGAAGCATGACCTAAATTACCACCTTCAACTTGGATATCAATGACTTGAGCCTCTCGGTCGTATCCGGCAAAAGAATTCAAGTCAGTTGTCCGAGCCGTGTTGAGAGGGATAAGCCAACCTCCTGAAGAACCAGTAATTGCGGAGAGAGGGGAGGCATTGGCCATCGAGAGATAGATAATTACTCCTTCAGCTGGTGTGCCATCGGGTTTGTTGACTGTTCCAGAAGCAACATCACTAGGGGGTAGTAAGCCTTGGGCCACAGGAGCGGTTCTGGTTTCATCTGGTTTCTCTCGAATGGGGAATTCTCTTCCACCAGAACCAATTTTATAATAATACTGGGTGCTCGGTTTGAGATTGACTAAAGTAACGTAGTGAGTGGTATATTGACCGGTCTGGCCAGAAAGCTGGTCACGGTCATCAGCCAACGTATAACTCAAAGTGGCTGTTTCTCCATATTTAACAAAACCACTGGTTGATTGTGAGGTAGTCCAAGAAATTGTTAAAGAATTGTCACTAATGTTGGTAATTTTTATTTCTTGGGGAATAATTTCAGGTGAGGCTTTAAGGAAAATATTTTGTCCTTGGGTAACAAGAAATATCCCTGCCGCTAAGCCGACTATTAGGATGATAATTCCGATGATAGTGGGTATTTTTTTCTCTTTAAACATTAATCTGTTCCTTCTGCTTCTTCAGTTGCCTCCTCAGTAGTTGGTATTTCCGGTGGAAGGTATTGACCTCTTTCTAAAAAAGATTTTTTCGAGATTTGATTGATGACTTCTTGATCAAGCTCGGGGTTAAGAGGCTCCAGTTGTTCTTTAGGAACATTGACTGTTTCCTCCTTGAAAAAAATCCGGTGGATATCAAGCCCAATCCAAGTTAAAACGGTGATTAAAGTTAGAATGGCTAAAATCAGGACGTCTCTTGAAATCTTTCTTTTTTTCATTATTGTCCGCCTTTGGTTAAATAAAATGATTCGAGCTGAAGACTGATATTTAAGGTGAATAGGCCTGTTTCTTCGTCCTCGATTCCCTTGACCGTGACAGTTTCGATACCAGTCACTCGTCTCAAGTTTTCAAGAGAATCAAGAAAGCCATTGACGTTCTCAAAATCTCCTCCTGAGGCAAGAGTGAAGTTTATTGAGGGATAGTCACCCACCTTTCTCCCTTTTTTCTTTTCTTCTCCTAAAAGGTAAGAGGATTCAAAACCGAGAGATCTTAATTCAACGTTATGGGTTTGAGCAAGAATCTCGATTTGGTAAATTAAGTCGGTTAGACTAGGTTCCAAGGGGAGGGTTTGGTCAACGAGAGCGATTTTATCACTAATCAAGGAATAATTAGTCTGGGCTTGTCTCAAGGTGTTGATTTTTATCTGTAACTTTTTATCAATCTCTTTTTTCTGCTCAATTGTCTTAAACAAACCAGCAATTGTTGTTATTGTGGGTTTAATCGCAAAAAGAGCGAAGAAGGAGATGGTTATAAGAGTAAGGATGAGACCAGTGTAGACGACAACCTCTCGTTTATCATAGAGGCCTTTTACCCTAACGAAATATCGGTGATAACGATGATATTCGGTTTGCCAATCAAAAGCCATTAGATTTCCTCAGAACGGACATATTGAGCATTGATGGAAAAGCTTATTTCAGGTCCTGTTTCAAGCCTTTTAGAGACACTGGCTAAATTGATATTTTTAAAATAAGGTGAGGTTGATAAATTGGCGACAAAATTGCCTAAACCTTTTTCTGAGAGGGCAATTGCTCTGATTTGAACATCATTATCTTCACCAAAATTAAGATTAGAAATGGCCACATCAACTGGCGTTAGGGATCCAAGAGTAATGATGAGTCGGGTAGTTGAGGTTTGACCGGTGGTTATTTTTTTGATGGTTGCTAGCCTTTTTTGGAGGAAGATGAATTCTTTTTCAAATTCAGCTGAGGCTTCAATGATTGCCTGTTTTTCTCTAATCGACTGGTTGAGATCGGCTAAATCTCGGTCAAGTTTGAATCGAGAAAGAAAAGCGAGGATAACAATCAGCTCGGTAAAAATAACAATGTAGCGGCCAACAGAAAGAGCCCAGGTTAGCAGTCGACCAATTGGTTTTTTTTCAAATTCTTCTCTGGGTAGGAGGTTAATTTCTTTTTTGGGCATGAGTGACTTAAGTATAGGCAAAATAGGGAGGGTTTGTCAAAGGAGGGTTTTAGGCTTTTCTTTTTGTTTTTACTGCCTGAGTAAGGCGATGTTTAAGTCGGGCTGCTTTATTTTTGTGGATAACTCCCTTTTTAGCAGCTCGATCAATAATCCGGTAGGCCTCAAGAAGCGTCTTGGCTGATTTCAGCCTTTTCGTCTTAGCAATAGTTTTTTTTAGTTGCTGACGGATTAATTTGTTTGTTTCGGTTCTACGACGATCTCGTCGAAGAGCCTTTTTAGCGCTTTTGGTTACCGGCATTTTAGGCTATAATAACAGAATCGAGGTCATTTGCCAAGATGGTTAAAAGATTTTTAAAAAACGGAAGACTGATTTTACTTCGTCGTCAAAGCAATATTCTTTCCGCTGCTTTTGTGATTATGGTGACGGTTTTTGCCTCTCGAATCTTAGGTTTAATTCGTGATCGACTTTTGGCAGGAGCCTTTTTTGGCGGTAATGAATGGCAGTTAGATGTTTATTTTGCTGCCTTTCGAATTCCCGATATTATTTTTCAACTTTTGGTCATTGGCGCCCTTTCTGCTGCTTTTATTCCTGTTTTTAGTGAATATTTAACTAAGAATGAGGAAGAAGCCTACCGGGTTAGTTCTTCAGTGATTAATATTGTTCTCTTTTTCTTTTTTATTTTAGCAATCCTTGTTTTTTTTCTAGCTGAGCCCCTCTCGCGGCTAATTGCCCCTTCTTTTTCCTCAGAGCAAATTGGCTTAATGGTTAATCTGACCAGGATTATGCTTTTGGCCCAGTTTTTCTTTTGTTTTTCTAATTTTCTAACCGGAGTGATCCAGTCACACCAGCGATTTTTGGTTCCGGCCCTTTCACCCGTTGCTTATAACTTAGGGATTATTTTTGGAATTTTATTTCTTGTTCCAGTTTGGGGTATTTATGGACCAACTTTTGGGGTGGTTGTGGGAGCGGTTCTCCATCTTCTTGTTCAGTTGCCTTTAGCTATTAAACTGGGTTTTACCCACCAGTTTAATATTTGGGAATTTAGCCATCCAGGCGTAAGGGAAATTGCCCGGTTAATGTTGCCTCGGACTTTGGCCTTGGCAGTTAGCCAGATTGAGGCAACTGTGGCGGTCTTTTTGGCCACCTCCTTGGTGGCTGGTTCGCTTTCAATCTTTTATTTCGCCCAGCATTTAATGAATGTTCCTGTTGGCCTTTTTGGAGCCACGATTGGTCAGGCGGCTCTACCTTCTTTAGCTCGAGAAACTGCTTTTAAAGAAGCAGCCAATTTCAGAAAAATTTTTACTAACTCTTTATTTCAAATTCTCTTTTTAGTTTTACCGGCAACCGCTATTCTTCTAATCTTAAGAGTGCCAGTTGTCAGATTAGCCTTTGGTACCAAGAATTTCCCCTGGCAGGCGACTATTCTTACTGGTAGAATCCTGGCCTTTTTTAGTTTAGCGATTGTTTGTCAAAGCCTGATTCAGATTTTAGTGAGAGGTTTTTACGCTCTTCATGACACTAAGACTCCATTAGTAATTGGCTCAATTGCTGTTTTAACCAATGTTATCCTGAGTGTTTATTTTATTTTTAGCTTAGATTCAGGGGTGGTTGGTCTAGCAATCGCCATCTCTTTAGCAAGCTTTCTTCATCTTTTCTTCCTTTATCTTCTTCTTAATAAAAAAATCGGTGGTTTAATAGAAAAAAGAATAATTTTTCGTTTATTAAAGATGTTAGTAGCGACTTTCTTTACCCTCGTTTTTCTTTGGGTGCCGATGCGATTTCTTGATCGTTTTATTCTTGATACCACCCGGACGATTAATTTAATTATTCTTACTGTCATTACCACCTTGGTCGGTTTGTTAGTTTATGTGGCTTTAGCCTATCTTTTAAGAATTGACGAATTGGCTGAATACCTCTCTTTGGTTAAAAGATTAGGTAAGTGGCGTCAGGTATTGGAAGAATCAGAAGAGGTAATCGAAGTTCCTTCTCGGGCCCAACCTTTATCCTAAGCTGTTTCACCTCTTGACAAAGATTAGCAGTTGTGATATAAGAGTGCTAATTAAATTGAGCATAATCGAATCATGGCTGAATTAACTGAAAGACAGATAAAGATTCTCAAAACAGTTGTTGAGGAATATATTGAGACAGCTGAGCCAGTCGGTTCTGAGACTCTAGAAAAGAAATACTCCCTAGGTGTTTCTCCAGCAACAATCCGCAACGAAATGACTAGGCTGACTGAGGAAGGTTTTCTTCGTCAACCCCATACCTCTGCTGGCCGAGTACCAACTTCAGTGGGCTTCAAATTTTATATTAACCAATTAATGGAGGAGAAGAAACCTTCAGTGACCGACGAAGTAGCAGCTAAAGAGGCAATTTGGGATTACCGCTATGAATTTGATCGTTTAATGAGAGAGGCGACTCGGGCTTTGGCTCAACAAACTAGGATGTTGGCAGTAGCCGCAACTAAGGAGGGTGATGTTTATTCAGCTGGCCACGCCCACATTCTTGATTTACCTGAGTTTTTTGACATTGACGTCACTAAAACCGTTCTCAATCTTTTGGATGAATTTAAAAGTCTACAGGCGCTTTTTGAAAAATCTTTTGGCGAAGACCCAGTCCACATTCTTTTGGGCGAGGATTTAGAGGAAGAATTTCTCCGACCTTGTGGAATGGTCTTTACTCATTTTGAGGCAGGGCCAAAACGCTCGGGAAATATTGGCGTGATTGGCCCTTGTCGACTTAATTATCCAACTGTTATCCCCACTATTCGCTATTTCGGTGAGTTGATTAACAAAATGGCCAAGGACTGGTAGGAAAGGAAGAATGGCGAAAAAAAAGGTTAAGAAGGTTGAGGGAAAACTTGAGGACTTTGAAAATCGTTTAAAGAGAGCCCTAGCTGATTATGCTAATTTAGAGAAAAGAGTTGAAAGAGAAAAAGAAGAGTTTATCAAGTTGGCTAACGCTCAATTATTAGATAAATTATTGCCGGTTTTGGATGATTTGGAGCTTTGTGAGAAACATCTTAGAGATAAGGGTATTTCTTTGATTCATAATCGGTTTCAAGAGGTTTTAGAGAGTGAGGGGTTAGAAGAAATAAAAGCTTTAGGCGAGAGCTTTGATCCCGAGACAATGGATTGTGTTGAGCTTATTGCCGGACCAAAAGATAAAGTCATCGAGATTGTTTTAAAAGGATATTTACTTAATAATAAAGTTTTAAGACCAGCCAAAGTTAAGGTTGGCCAAGGAAAATAAAAATGTCAAAAATTATTGGGATTGATTTAGGAACTACAAATTCAGCTGTGGCTGTTATGGAAGCAGGTAAGGCTAAGGTAATTCCTTCAGCCGAAGGCAAGAATATTATTCCTTCAGTGGTCGAGCCAGTCAAGAATTTAGTCGGAGAGGTGGCCAAACGCCAGATGATTCTCAACCCTGAGAATACAGCTTATTCAGTCAAGCGATTAATGGGACGGAGATTTACTGATGCTGAAACTAAGAAAACCATCAAGATGGTTCCTTATGAGATTAAGTCCGGTAAAGATGGCATGGCGGTTATCCACATTGGTGGTAAGGATTATACTCCTCAGGAAATTTCTGCCAAGATTTTAACCAAGTGTAAAACTGATGCTGAAGCCTATTTGGGCGAAAAGGCCGAAAGAGCAGTAATTACCGTTCCAGCTTACTTTGATGACTCCCAGAGACAGGCCACCAAACAAGCCGGTGAAATTGCTGGTTTAAAAGTCGAGCGGATTATTAATGAGCCAACAGCTGCTTCTTTAGCTTATGGTTTAGAAAAGAAAAAAGGAGAAACAATCGCTGTTTACGACTTAGGCGGAGGTACTTTTGATATTTCCATTCTCGAGATTGGCGAGGGTGTTTTCGAAGTTAAGGCGACTAATGGAGATACTCATCTTGGTGGCGATGATTTTGATCAGCGACTCCTTGATTACCTAGCTGATGAGTTTAAAAAGGAAAATGGGATTGATCTTCGAGAAGATAAACAAGCCCTTCAAAGATTAAGAGATGCAGCTGAAAAAGCAAAAATCGAACTGTCTTCTTCTCAAGAGACAGAGATTAACCAACCCTTTATTACCCAGGGTAAGGATGGCCAACCTAAACATCTGACCATGAAACTAACCCGAGCCAAATTCGAACAGTTGGTTAACGACTTGATTGAGAAAACCATGGGTCCGGTTAAAGCCTGTATGAAAGATGCCAAGATGGAGACCAAGGACATTGATGAAATCATCTTAGTTGGCGGCATGACCCGAATGCCCAAGGTTTATGAGACAGTTAAAAAGTT
Source organism: uncultured Gammaproteobacteria bacterium (assembly GCA_964345375.1). Lineage (GTDB taxonomy): Bacteria > Patescibacteriota > Microgenomatia > CAYFQP01 > CAYFQP01 > CAYFQP01. The sequence continues at coordinate 44,116 of CAYFQP010000051.1, forward strand.
CTTTGGTAAGGAACCGAATAAATCAGTTAATCCTGATGAGGTTGTTGCTGTTGGGGCAGCTATTCAGGGAGGAGTTCTTGGTGGTGAAGTTAAGGACATTCTTTTATTGGACGTAACTCCTCTGACTCTAGGGTTGGAAACTCTGGGTAGAGTGAGAACGCCTTTAATTGAAAGGAATACAACTGTTCCTACTTCTAAGTCCCAAGTTTTTTCAACCGCGGCTGATAACCAGACTCAAGTAGAAATTAATGTTCTTCAAGGAGAAAGGCCAATGGCAGCGGATAACAAATCTTTGGGCCGATTCATTTTAGATGGTATTCCGCCAGCACCAAGGGGAGTGCCTCAGATTGAAGTCAGCTTTGATATCGATGCTAACGGAATTTTAAACGTTAAGGCAATTGATAAGGCAACTAATAAAGAGCAGTCAATTACGATTAAAGGCGCGGTTAGTCTGACTGACGAAGAGGTTAAGCAGGCTCAAGCAGAAGCAGAAAAACACGCAGCTGAAGACCAGAAGAAAAAAGAAATAGTTGAGACCCGCAATATGGCTGATAATTTAGTCTTTACGGCCGAGAAAACTTTAAAAGAAGCAGGCGATAAAGTTAAGAAAGAAGACAGAGAGAAGGTTGAGGAAGAGATAAAGAAAATAAAAGAAGTTCTGAAGAAAGAAGACGCCGCCAAAAGAGAGATTGAAGATTCAACTAAAATCCTTTCTGAAGCAATTCAGCAAGTTGGGGCAACGATGTATCAACAACAGCAAGCTCAACAAGCACCGCCAGCTGGTAAAGAAAAGAAAAAAGAGGGGAAGAAAGGAGAAGCTAAAGGCAAGGAAGATGCTGAAGAAGGGCAAGTGGTAGAATAATGATATGCCAGCAACGAGAGATTACTACGATATCCTTGGAGTTTCCAAGAATGTTTCTAAAGACGAATTAAGAAAAGCTTACCGCAAACAGGCTTTAGAATGGCATCCAGATAGAAATAAATCCCCAAACGCAGAGAAGAAATTCAAGGAGATTAACCAGGCTTACGAGATTCTTTCTGATCCGGAAAAAAGGGCAGCCTATGATCAATTTGGTCATGCGGCTTTTCAACCTGGTGGTTTTCCTGGTGCTGGAGGAGCTGGTGGTCCTGGCGGTCCCTTCCCTGGTGGTGGCCAGACTTATACTTATAGAAAAGGACCTTTTACTTATACCTATACTACTTATGGTGGCGGTGCGCCTGGTGGTATGCCTTTCGAGGGTTTAGGTTTTGATTTTTCTGATCCTTTTGAAATCTTTGAGCAATTCTTCGGCGGTGGCTCACCCTTCCGGAGTCGAGCCGCCCGGATGCCTCGTTATGGTTTAAGTATTACTTTCGATGAGGCGGTCCACGGTTGTGAGAAAGAGATTAGCATTGATGGTAAGAAGCGAAAGATTAAGATTCCTGCTGGAGTAACTGATGGTTCAAGGATTAGATTTCAGGATTTCTATATTTCCATTGACGTCAAGCCTGACCCAGTTTTCAAGCGTGATGGTGATGATATTGTTGTTAATATGTTAGTCCCTTTAAGCACAGCTATTTCGGGAGGAATTATTGAAGTACCAACAATTGATGGTGATCTCAAATTAAGAATCCGCTCGGGTACTCAATCAGGGACAATGATTCGTTTGCGAGGAAAAGGTGTCTCTCATCTACGAGGAAGAGGTCGAGGAGATCAATATGTCCGTATTCAAGTTCAAATTCCGGAAAAACCTAGCCGTAAACAAAAAGAGTTGATTAAAGAGTTTGAAGAAGGCTAGAGAGATCCTCATTGACTTCTTGGGTATTTCTTGTTAAAATTCCTTTAGATTAAGAGTTATTAAGAAGAAGGAAAAGAAGGTGGGGTGACCCACCTTTTTAAATAAGAAGAATGGTTTATGTGCCCAAAACAGATTTTGCGACCGCCATTGCTCAGATTGCGGCTGAGCGGAGTATTGACCCTGAAGTGGTCAAGGGTTCTATTAAAGAGGCGGTTTTGGCTGCTTTTCGTCGTGATGCTCGGGAAAGAGGGGTTGAGATTTCTGACAAAGAAAACTATGAAGTTGAGATTGACTCCAATACTGGTGATCCCAAGGTTTTTCAACTAGTAGGCAAGAAGAAGAAAGACGTTACTCCGCCAGGTTTCGGTCGAATTGCTGCCCAGACAGCCAAACAAGTTATTCTTCAAAAAATCAGTGAGGCTGAAAAATCCGCGATTTTAGATGAATATTCTAAACGGATTGGTACTCTAGTTTCAGGTATGATTCTCCGCTTTGAAGGTCCGAGAATTATTATTGATATTGGTAAAGCCGAAGCAGTCATGCTACCTAAAGAACAGGTTCGGTCCGAAGGCTATAAACTCAATCAACGCCTAACCTTCTATCTTTCTGAAATTATTGAGGGTCCTCGAGGCAAACAGATTATTGCTTCTCGAGCCCACCCAGGTTTAGTTAAGGGACTCTTTCGACGGGAGGTACCTGAAGTATCCAGTGGAGCAGTTGAAATTAAGGCGATTGCTCGAGAACCAGGGGAAAGAAGTAAGGTGGCTGTTTTCTCCAACCGAGCAGGTATTGATCCAGTGGGTTCTTGTGTTGGCCAAAAAGGAGTCCGAGTTCAAGAAGTGATCAATGAATTAAACGGTGAAAAAATTGATATTATTCCCTGGAGTGAGGAATCAGAGAAATTTATTGCCGCTGCTCTTTCTCCAGCTGAAGGTGTGTCAGTTAAAGTAGACAAGAAAAAGGAAGAGGCTAAAGTGACTGTTCCTGAAAGCCAACTTTCTTTAGCGATCGGCAAAGAGGGCCAGAATGCCAGGTTAGCAGCTAAATTAACTGGTTTTAAGGTTGATGTTGTTGGCCCAGAGGGAAAGAAGACAGTAAAGGCTGAAGAAAAAAAGCCTAAAAAGAAAAAGGCCGGGAAGAAAGAAGAGGATAAAAAAGAAAAAAAGGTAAAAACCAAGAAGGAGTCAAGTGGAAAGTGATGGTAAAAAAGATTATTTTATCAAGGCCACCGATTGTGGCTGTTCTTGGCCATGTTGACCATGGAAAAACCACGCTTCTGGACAAAGTTAGAAAGACGCGAGTTGCCCAAAAAGAAGCGGGGGGAATTACCCAGTCGATTGGTGCTTATCAAGTAGAATTTAAGGGTAAAAAAATTACCTTCGTTGACACTCCAGGCCACGCTGCTTTTTCCAAAATGAGAGCTCGAGGAGCCCAAGTAACCGATTTAGTTGTTTTAGTAGTCGCTGCTAATGATGGTGTTATGCCCCAGACAATTGAGTCCTTAGAGCACATTCGGGCAGCTAAAGTTCCCTTTTTGGTGGCGATTAACAAGATTGATCTCTCAGGAGCAGATCCGGAAAAGGTCAAGGAGCAATTAGCAGCTAATGATGTTAAAGTCGAAGGTCATGGTGGTGAGATCGTTGCTGTCCCTGTCTCAGCCAAAACCGGCGAGGGAATAGAGGAATTAATGGAAATGATTCTACTCGTGGCAGAAATGGAAGAAATCAAGGCCGATGAAAAAGGTGAATTAGAAGCAGTGGTGATTGAGTCGAAAAAGGACAAACGGGGATCAGTAGGGACAGTAATTGTCAGAAACGGTACTCTTGGGATCGGTGATAAAATCGTGGTTGAAAAAGTACCGGCCAAAGTCAAAGGGATGATTGATGAGAAAGGAAAACCAGCTAGAGAGGCTAAGCCAGGTATGCCTGTTGAAGTTTTAGGCTTTACTGAAGTGCCCCCAGTTGGAGCTAGACTTACTCGGGTTGAAGAATTACCTGAAGCTCCTTCTTTTTCTCAACCAAAACCAGAGAGGATTCAATCAAAAGATAAAAAGTTAAGACTAGTCCTTAAAACCGATTCAATTGGATCTTTAGAGGCGGTTAAAGGAAGCTTGAGTGAAGAAGTCCTGCTTGTTCACGCAGGTGTTGGCGAGATCACTGAATCAGACGTTTTCTTAGCCAAGACTGCTAAAGCAGAAATCATCGGCTATCGGGTTAAAGTTCCTCAAGCAATTATTAAATTAGGAGATGACGAAGGAGTCAAAATTAAAACTTATAACATTATTTATGAACTTTTAGATTACCTAGAGGAAAGAGTTTTAAAGGTTTTGGAGCCCTCAATTGATGAAGAAATTTTAGGAAAAGCAAAAATTATTGCCGAGTTCCAACGAGGTGAAGATAGAATCGCTGGTTGTCAAGTTCTTGAGGGTAAAATTAGAAAAAGAGATAATATTCGTTTCCAAAGAGACAGTCAATTTTTAGGTGAGGCCAAAATTACCTCAATGAAGCACCAAAAAGAAAAAATTCAGGAAGCTAAGCAAGGAATAGAATTCGGAGCGATATTTTCGCCTCCGCTTGACTTCAAAGTTGGCGACATGGTAATATCCACTAAGCCCATAGGAAAAACCGCAACAAAATGAATGGATCTCGTCCTTTTAATGAGCTTAAAGAACAACTAGGACCTGCCCGGAATCTCCTAATTGCCTTTCGCCAAAACCCTAATTTCGACCAAGTAGCTGCCTCTCTGGCTCTTTATTTGAGTCTGAAAAAGGCGGGCAAGAATGTTAGTATTGTTTCGCCTGAACCGATGCGAGTCGAGTTTTCTCATCTGATTGGTGTTGACCAAGTGACTGATAACTTAGCAGGTGGCGATTTAGTCATTACCTTAGACTACCCAATTGAGAAAATCGATAAGGTGAGCTATAACGATGATGGAGGTAAGTTAAATTTGGTCGTTAAAGTTAAATCAGGCTCGCAACCAATTACTCAAAGACAGGCTATCTTTAGTTCTGGTGGTGGGGATTATGACTTGGTTTTCCTTGTCGGTATTAATCAGCCGCGAGATTTAGGCCAACTCCTTGGGAAAAACCAAGAGCTTATAGATAAAAGGACGGTCGTTAGTATTAATAATAGCTTAACTCAACTAGGCACAATCAGTTTTGTCAATGATCAGGCTTCAAGTTGCACTGAGATCGTCGCTAATATTATCCGGGTTTTGACCTTGCCAGTAGATGAAGATATTGGTTCCAATCTTATTCAAGGATTGAGGAAGGCAACTCATAACTTTGAGGATACCAAGGTTAACCCGGCCACTTTCGAAGCCGCCGCCTTTGCCATGAGAATGGGAGGGAGAAGGAGCCGAGATCTCTCACTGGCTCAAACTGAAAAGAGAAGGGGCAAAAAGAAAAAACCAAGATCCGATTGGTTTGAGCCGAAAATTTATCGTGGCACCAGTATTAGTTAATTTCCCCGTTGAAACAGGAATTGAACTATTCTATAATTGAAATAATTGAGCCACGTTTTAACCCATGACTTTAACTCCAGAGGAAAAAAAGAAAATCATCAAAAAATTCGCCCGTGGTGAAGGGGACACTGGCAGTCCTGAAATTCAGATTGCTCTTTTAACAGAAAAAATTGATCGTTTAACCAAGCATTTAAAAGAGCATAAAGGTGATACTCACTCTCGAAGAGGCCTTTTGGCAATGGTTTCTAAAAGGAGGAGGTTATTGAATTATTTAATGAAAAAAGAGAGTGAGCGCTACCAAAAGATAGTCAAAGCTTTAAACTTAAAGAAATAAGTAGTATTTTGTAGTAATGAAAGAAACTTCCCAATCAATTGAAATTGGTGGTCGAACTTTAACTTTGACCACTGGTAAGCTAGCAGGCCAGGCAGACGCGGCGGTTTTAGGGCGCTATGGTGACACAATGGTTTTGGCAACCGTGGTTGCCTCAGAGCCGAGGGAAGACCTTGATTATTTTCCCCTCCACGTTGAATACGTTGAAAGACTTTATGCTGGTGGAAGAATTAAAGGTTCACGCTGGGTGAAAAGAGAAGGTCGACCTTCAGATGAGGCAGTTTTATTTGCTCGATTAGTAGACCGTTCAATTAGGCCTTTATTTCCAAAAGAGTATTCAAACGAAGTTCAGGTCGTAATCACGGTCTTATCGGTTGATTCGGAAAATGACCCTGGTATTTTGTCAGCCGTGGCTACTTCTGCGGCCTTAGCAATTTCTTCAATTCCCTGGCAAGGACCTACAGGAACAGTCAGAGTTGGATTAAAAGACGGGACACCTTTTGTCAATCCAGTTAATGGTGAGCTAAAGTTTTCTGATTTGGATTTAGTGGCCACCTTTGCTGCCGATAAAACAGTGATGCTTGAGGCTGGGGCGAGAGAGGCTCCTGAGGAGCAGGTTTTGAAAACAATCGAATTTGGAAGGAAAGAGGCAGTTAAAGTAATTAAATTAATTAATGATTTAGTTAAGGCAGTGGGCCAAAAAAAGAAAACAATCCCCACTAAGAAGATTGATGCTGGATTAAAGAAAAAAGTCGAAAAACTTGCCCGGAAAGACCTCCTCCAATTGGTTAAGACTGGCGCCCAAGAAACAAAGGAAGGGAAGACCCATCAGGAATTAAAAGAGGCAGTAATGGAAGAACTAAGCGAAGAAAAAAAGATAAAAATTGCTCGGGCCCTTGATGAGTTATTTAAAGAGGAGGTCCGGAAGCTTGTCCTCAGTGGTAAACGTCCAGACGGACGAAAAATTGATGAAATTCGGCCTCTGGAGATGTCGGTCGGGATTTTACCCCGAACTCATGGATCAGCTATCTTTAAAAGAGGCGAAACTCAGGTATTAACAGTAACCACTTTAGGAAGTTTGGCTCTTGAGCAATTGATTGAAAGCGCTGAGGGTGAAGAGTCAAAAAGATTTTTACATCATTATAATATGCCTCCATTTGCCATTGGGGAAACAGGCTATTTTGGCTGGCCAAAAAGAAGGGAGATTGGCCATGGCTCTTTGGTTGAGAAAGCTTTAGAGCCAGTCGTGCCCCCTGAAGATAAGTTTCCTTATACGATTCGTTTGGTTTCAGAGATTCTTTCTTCTAATGGCTCTAGCTCAATGGCGAGTGTTTGTGGTTCGACCTTATCTTTAATGGACGCAGGCATACCGATTGCTACTGCCGTGGCTGGGATTGCCTTAGGTTTGTTTAGTGATGGAAAAAAATCACTGATTGTCTCTGATATTCTTGGTTTGGAGGATGGTTGTGGCGAGATGGATTTTAAAATTGCCGGGACAGAAAAAGGCATTACCGCTATCCAACTTGATGTTAAAAACAATGGCCTGACAGGGGAGATTATTAAAGAGGCTCTCTCTCGGGCAAAAAAAGATCGGCTGTTTCTTATTAAAGAGATGGCAAAAGTAATTCCTACTCCGCGGAAGAAACTCTCGCGTTATGCACCTAAAGTGGCAATGATTCATGTGCCGGTAGAGAAGATTGGTGATGTCATTGGTCCTGGTGGAAGAATGATCAGAAAAATTATTAGTGATACTGGCGCTCAGATTGATGTTGAAGATGAGGGAGTAGTTAATATTTCCGCTCCCAAAGAAGAGCAGGTGGCTGAGGCGATTAAAACAATTGAAGGCTTGACTAAAGAAGTTAAAGCCGGTGAGGTTTATGAAGGAGAAGTAAAAAGAATTCAACCTTTTGGTTGTTTTGTTGAGATTTTACCGAGCAAAGAAGGACTAGTCCACATTTCTCAGATGGCACCAGGTTATGTTAAAGACCCAAGCGAATTAGTTGAGATTGGTCAGAAAGTCAAAGTGAGGGTGACAGAGATTGATGACTTTGGCCGGATTAATCTTTCTATGCTTTTTGGCGAAGAGGCTAAAAAAGCAAAGCCACCAAAGCAAAAACCTAAAAGAGGCTTTAAGAAAAAGGCGGGCGCTAAAAGTCCCCCCCAGTATCCTTCCAGATTTTCCAAAAAAAAGCGGCCGGGGGATTGGTAAAAAGGTAAGATGACTGCCCAAGAAGAAAGCGTTCTAGCTGAAGTTAAAATCCTTGAAGAAGGAATTCAGGCTTCTAGTGCACCTCCTGATTTAAAAGAGAGAGTCCTTGAGTCCTGTCAAGGTTTAGAACGAATGGCTGGTCAAGGTATCTATCCCCAACACTTTGAACAAGTCCGCCATTATGTTGATTGGCTTACTAATTTACCCTGGGAGAAAAAGAGTGACGACATTCTTGACCTTAATCATGCCAAAAAAATTCTTGATCAAAACCATTATGGCCTAGAGCCAATTAAAGAAAGAATTCTAGAGTATATGGCAGTTTTAAAACTGAAGAAAGAGAAACCCTCCGCTCCGTCAGTTAGCGGAGCCTCGGAGGGCGAGGAAGGGATTATGAAGTTTATGCGAGCGCCAATGCTCTTTTTTGTTGGTTTGGTAGGGACTGGAAAAACAACTATTGCTTATTCAATCGCCGAGGCAATGGGAAGAAAATTTGAGAGAGTTCCTTTTGGTGGAATCGGCGATCCTTTATATCTTCGGGGTCAATCAAGGGCTCATCCTGGCGCCGAGCCAGGCCAGATAATTAAAGCGATTAGAAGAACGGGAACAAAGAATCCAGTTATTCTTTTAGACGAAATTGACCGGGTAGTTGAAGAATCAAGGGCGACGATTATGGGTGTTTTGGTTGAACTACTTGATCCCGAACAAAACATGGCTTTTCAAGATCACTTTATTGACTATCCTTTTAATCTTTCTGAAGTTTTATTTATTGCCACCGCTAATAATACGACCAATATTGCTACCGCAGTCCTGGATCGACTTGAACCAATCCGGATGCCCTCTTATACTGATGAGGAAAAAATTAAGATTGGTAAAGATTATGTTTTGCCGAGAATGATGAAGGAAGCAGGCCTTCCTGATGGTGTATTAAAGATTGACGAGACTGTTTGGCCGAAGATTGTTAGACCACTGGGGTATGATGCGGGTGTTCGGACATTACAGAGAACGATTAATGGGATTTGCCGAAAAGTAGCCAAATTAATTGTTGAAGGCAAAGGAAAGGAATTTAATATCACCGAGAAAAATATTAAAGAATTCCTGCCCACCTGGTAATTTTCTCCTAAGTGTGGTTTAATTATTTGAACTA
>CAYFQP010000052.1:0-48214 GCA_964345375.1 uncultured Gammaproteobacteria bacterium
AAAAGAAAGCCTAGATGGATAAAAAAATGGGCAGACATCTTTTAAGAACATTTTGACATATCTGCTTGAAGAATTGCAACTGGGCAGGTAGAATAAAGACAAATGAAGAAATATTTACCTGCAGAGATTGAATCAAAATGGCAGACAAAGTGGGAAAAGGCTAAACTCTATCGAGCCAAGGATTTTGATAAAAAACCGAAGAAATATGTTCTGATTGAATTTCCTTATCCTTCAGGGGAAAGACTTCATGTTGGTCATGGTCGTTCTTATTGTGCTTTAGATGCTTATTCTCGAAAATTAAGAATGGAAGGTTTTAATGTCCTCTATCCGATTGGCTGGGATGCTTTTGGTTTACCAGCTGAGAACTATGCTATTAAAACCGGTATTAATCCCAATATTACTACCAAAAAGAACATTGCCAATGCCAGAAAACAAGTAAAGAGCTGGGGTTTATCTTTTGACTGGGAGAGAGAAATTAATACCACTGACCCAAGCTATTATAAATGGACTCAATGGATCTTTATTCAACTTTTCAAAAAAGGCTTGGCCTACAAAGAGGAGACACCAGTTGGTTGGTGTCCTGCTTGCAAAATTGTTCTTGCTAATGAAGAAATTGTTGGTGGTCAGTGTGAGCGTTGCGGTCATCAAGCGGAGAGGAAAATGCAAAGTCAGTGGATTTTGAAAATTACTGAATATGCCCAGCGATTATTAGATGACTTAAAAGAAGTTGATTATCTGCCTAAAATCAGGATCCAACAAGAAAACTGGATTGGTAGGACAGAGGGGATTACGATTGATTATCCGGTCGTTGGCTCAGAGAAAACCATTGCTTGTTATAGCACTCGACCAGACACGAATTTCGGCGCCACCTTCGTTGTTATTGCTCCTGAGCATCCTTTGGTTTTAGAGTTAACCACTAAGGAAAATTTGGGAAAAGTAAAAAACTATATCAAACAGTCTCTTAAGAAATCAGAACTGGAGCGGACCGAGCTAGAGAAAGAAAAAACAGGAGTCTTTACAGGCAGTTATGCTCTCAATCGCTTAACCAAGAAAAAAATGCCTATCTGGGTGAGTGATTTTGTTGTCTTGACGGCGGGAACAGGGATTGTCGTTGGCGTCCCGGCTCATGATGAGAGAGACTGGCAGTTTGCTAAAAAGTATGACTTAGAGATTATTCCGGTTATCAAACCTAAGAAAGGAGATTGGGATTTTGAAAAAGGACCATTTGTTGATATTGATAAAGCAATTGTTTTCAACTCTGATTTTCTTAATGGTTTACCAGCTTTAAAAGCAAAAGAAAAAATTATTGATTATCTAGTTAAAAAGAAGTGGGGCAAAAAAGCGGTTAATTATCATCTCCGAGACTGGATTTTCTCTCGACAGCATTATTGGGGTGAACCGATTCCGATGGTCAAGTGTCAGAAGTGTGGCTGGGTGCCTGTGCCTGAAAAAGATTTACCCGTTGAACTGCCTTACGTCAAGAAATACAAACCAACCAAGACAGGTGAATCGCCCTTGGCAGCAGTTAAAGATTGGCTAAAGACTAAATGTCCTCAGTGTGGCGGGCCAGCCAGAAGAGAGACAGACACGATGCCGAACTGGGCGGGTTCGAACTGGTATTATCTCCGTTATCTTGATCCGAAAAACGATAAAAGACTGGCTGACAGAAAAAAGCTAGATTACTGGTTGCCAGTTGATCTTTATAATGGCGGGATGGAACATACCACCTTACATTTACTTTATTCGCGTTTTATTTATAAGTTCCTATCAGACATTAAAGTTGTTCCTGGCAAAGAGCCTTATGCTCGAAGACATTCTCATGGAGTGGTCTTAGGTCCTGACAGTCGGAAGATGAGTAAGTCTTTTGGCAATGTAGTTAATCCTGATGAGATTGTTAAAGAATATGGAGCCGACACTTTTCGACTCTATGAGATGTTTATGGGACCGTTTGAGCAAATGATTGCCTGGAGTCATGAAGGAGTTCAAGGTTGCTATCGATTTTTGAAAAAAGTCTGGTTGTTATATCAAGACAATAAGATTGGTAAGGAAACCAGCCCAGACTTATCTATCAAACTACATCAAACTATTAAGAAAGTGACCGAGGATTTGAATAAGTTGCGGTTTAATACAGCCGTGGCCCAGATGATGGAGTTTTCCAATGATTGGTCATCAAAAGGAAAACTTTCTCAAGTTGATGCCGAGACCTTTTTAAAACTTTTGTCTCCTTTTGCCCCTCATCTGGCTGAAGAGTTGTGGGTTAAAGTTTTGAAGAATAAATTTTCGATTCATCAACAAGCCTGGCCTAAGTATGATCTAAAACTGATTAAAGAGGAAAAAATCGAGATGGTCATTCAAATTAATGGTAAGTTAAGAGACACTTTTATAGTCAGTCAAACAAAAAGCAAGAAAAAGGCTGAATTAGTTAAAGAAGCTAGATTAAGGCCAAAGATAGCAAATTATCTTAAAGGTAAAAGAATTAAAAAGACTGTTTTTGTTCCCGGAAAACTGATTAACTTCGTGGTTTAAGACGCTTCTTTTTGTGTTAAACTCTAATTAATGGCTAGCGGAGAATTTGATTTTGATGACTTAATGTCAAAGCATAAAATCCCGATTGGAATTGGCTTAATTGGTTTTCTTTTGCTTAGCCTAGGAATCTTTGCTTACTTGAGAATGTCTCAGCCTCAAGAGAAGATTGAGATTATTTCTGGGGAAGAAGAGGAAAGAGGAAAATCTATTTTTTGTGACATTGCTGGTGGAATAGAGAAGCCAGGAATGTATGAGCTAGTTTCTGGCAATCGGGTTGAGGATTTGCTGATTGCGGCTGGAGGACTTTCAGCTGAGGCCGATCGAGAGTGGGTGGAAAAGAATCTTAATCGGGCCCAGCCATTAATCGATGGCGCCAAGATCTATATTCCCAAGGTAGGAGAGTCAGGAGAAGAATTAACTAGTAGTTCAACCGAAAATGAAGTGGCCGGAACAACCGCCGAGATTAATATCAATCTTGCTTCAGCCTCAGAATTAGACACTCTCTGGGGAATTGGTCCAGTCAGAGCTCAGGAGATTATCGATAACCGGCCCTATCAGTCAGTTGAAGAGCTGAAGACTAAAAAGATTATTCCCAGTAATGTTTATGAGAAGATTAAGGATGAGATTAGTGTTTATTGATGGGGAGGAAAAACTGGTTCCTTTTTATTTTTCTTTTATCTCTTCTCTTTCTTCTTCGCTGGAAAACCCTACCAAGACTACCAGATCTTAAACCAGGTCAGGAGATTAAGATTTCTGGTTTTTTGAGACAAGAACCAAAAATTGTCGGCTCGACTCAAAGATTTTCTTTAGCAGGCATTGAAATCAAAACCGAGCGTTATCCTGAATATTATTATGGTGACTATTTAGTTGTTTGTGGGACTTTAACCAAGGGTTTGACGAATAAGTGGGAGTTAAATTATCCGGAATTTCCTAAAACTCAATCATTGCAAAAAAAGGGAATTGAACAAAAAATTTTGGCTTCAATCAGTGGCTTGCGAAGAAAAATCGAAAAGGTTTACCGTTTTTCTTTGCCAGAACCCCAGGCAAGTTTAATGGCGGGAATTGTTTTGGGAACTAAAAGTGGTTTTCCTTATGATTTTTACCAAGATTTGAAAAAAACTGGTACTCTCCATGTGGTCGTTGCCTCAGGCATGAATGTCACCTTAATTGCCGGAGTTTTGGTTAGTTTCTTGGTGATTTTTATTAATCGCAGATCAGCAGTCATTCTTGCTTTTTTAGGCATCTGGTTTTATGTGATTTTAGCTGGTTGGGAAGCCCCAGTGGTCAGAGCCGGGATTATGGGCTCATTGGCTTTTTTAGCCCAAGGACTGGGAAGGGAAAAAGCCGCTTTTAGAGGCTTGATTTTAACTGGTGTATTGATGGTTTTTATCAAACCATTCTATGTTTTTGATTTAGGTTTTCAATTATCTTTTGCCGCCACCACTGGAATTCTTTTAATCTATCCAAGAATAAGAAATCTGAAAGCATTTCGTCTTCCTTTGATTGGTGATGACTTGGCCGTTACTTTAGCCGCTCAGGGATTAACTTTACCAATTATGATTTTTAATTTTGGGGGAATTAACCTGATTTCGCCTTTGGTTAATGGTTTGGTTCTTTGGACCGTACCCTGGATTATGGGAATTGGGGCAGTGGCTGGCCTGGCTGGACTTTTTAACCAGAATTTAGGTCAAGTAATTTGTTTTCCGGCCTATGTTTTGCTAACTTTTTTTATTAAGACAGTTGAGTTTTTTGGTTAAGATGAGATTTAAATTAAAATACTTTTATGGAGTTTTGGTCTTAATCATTGTCCTTTTCTTAATTGCTCTTCCTCTTTATCCAGACCAGAATCTCCACGTTGTCTTTTGTGATGTTGGTCAGGGTGATGCGATTTTGATTATTAAAGGTAACAACCAAATTTTAGTTGATAGCGGTCCTAATACAAGAGTGCTAGATTGCCTGACTGATCATTTACCTTTTTGGGACCGGACAATTGAAATGGTCATTGCTACTCATTTAGAAAAAGATCATCTTGGTGGCCTGCCTGATGTTATAGAAAGATATAATGTGAGGCAGTTAATTAGTCACAGCCTGGTTAATGATACAGCCCTTTTTTGGGCTTTTAGAGATAGGGTTTTAGAAAAAGAAATTCCGGTTTATTCACCTCAGGTAGGAGACAAAATCCAGCTAGCTGGAATAGTCTTCAAGGTTTTATTTCCCCAGGAAAAAATGGGCAATAAACTGGTTTGGCAAAAGGAGGCTGATCCTCAAGTCTTGGGTGCTTATAGTTATCCAATTGAACCTAATGAAGCCTCAATTGTTCTTCTTCTTTCCTATGGTAATTTTGATCTCCTTCTCCCTGGAGATATTAGCAGTCAGATTGAGGAAGTGATAGAGGTAGATAGAGAGGTTGAAATCTTGAAGGTTGCTCATCATGGTAGTAAATATTCGTCTTCTGAAGAATTCCTAGAGGGAGTCGAACCTGATTTGGCTGTCATTTCAGTTGGCAAGAATTCTTTTGGCCATCCAACTCAGGAAGTCTTAGAAAGATTAAAGACTCAAGAAATTGAAACCTTAAGAACTGACCTAGCAGGGGAGATTGAGGTTGTGAGTAACGGAAAAAGTTGGTATACTAAGAACCAATGATTCGAGATCAGATTGTTAGAGATTTAACCAAGGCCTTAAAAAAGCTCCGAATAGACCCAGAGGAGCTTGTTTTGGAACATCCGGCCCAGCCTGAGCATGGTGATTATGCGACCAATATTGCTTTAATTACCTTTAAAAAACGACCTAAAAAATTGAAACCAGAAGCCAAGCTTCCTCTAGACTGGGCTAACAAAATAGTCAATACTTGGCGATTGACTGGCTTACCTGAATATATTGCTAAGATTAAAGTCGCCAAGCCTGGTTTTATTAATCTCTGGCTTAATAAAAAGTACCTTATCAATGAAATCGAGAGAGTGCTAGGGGAAGGAGAAGACTATGGTTCTTCATCTCTAATCAAGGGAAAGAAGATTCTTCTCGAACACACCAGTCCTAACCCCCAGACAACAATCATGTTTGGTCATTTGAGAAATAATTTTTTGGGAATGACGATGGCCAATATCCTTGAATTCCTTGGTGCCAAAGTGACTAAGGACGCGATCGTTAATGACCGAGGGGTTCATATCTGTCGGGCAATGTGGGGCTACCTTGTTTTTGGTCGGAAAAGAACTGGTTTGAAGAAATCAGAGCTTCTAAATTTTACTAAGGTCTCTGATTCGCAGGTTAAGAAAGAGAGTCTTAAAGCCAATTGGGAAGAATTAATTAAGGAATGGAATAAAAAGAAATCAAGTTGGTGGCAGCCGGCTGATTTAGAAATCAAGCCTGATCATCTTAATTTAATCTGGTATGTTCTCGGTTCGCGAGCTTACAGGTTATTGCCTGAAGTTAAAGACCAGGTTCAAAAAATTCTGGTTGCCTGGGAAGGGGAGGATAAAGACGTTCATCAATTATGGCAACAAATCCTTGATTGGTCAGCCAAGGGATATGAGAAAACCTATCAAAGGATTGGTAGTCAGCACGACCATTTTTGGTATGAGCACAAGCTCTATAAAGGTGGCAAGGAACTGATCAAGAAGGGCCTGAAAAAGAAGGTCTTTAAAAAACTGCCTGATGGGGCTGTTCTTTCAAATTTAAAAGATTATGGTTTGCCGGATACGATTCTACAAAAATCTGATGGAACCGCCCTTTATCACACTTTTGATATTAATCTAACTCTCCAGAAAAGAAAAAAATTTCCTTCTGATTTGTATATTTGGGACATTGGTAATGAACAGATTCTCTATCTCAAGCAGCTTTTTGCGATGTGCGAACAGCTGGGAATTGGTAAAAGAAACGATTATTTCCACCTTAATTATGCCCTGATTAATTTTAAAGGTGGCAAAAAAATGGCCACTCGAACAGGTGATGTTGTCAAGGCTGATGAGATTTTGGATGAGCTTCATCAACGAGCTTTGAAAATCATCAAGTCAACTGATCAGGAATTGCGAGGCAAATTAAAGAAAAAAGAGCTTGATAATTTAGCCGAGACAGTTGCCTTAGGAGCGATTAAATATGGTTTGTTAAAATATGCCCGAGAGACAACGATATACTTTGATATAGATGAGTCATTAGCTTTAGAAGGTAATTCCGGTCCTTATTTACAATATACTTATGCCCGCTGTCAGAGTGTTCTTAAAAAAGCAAAGACCAAAAAAGACAAAAAAAAGAAAAAGCCTTTGACTTCAGAGATTAAGTTAAATAACGAGGAACTGGCTTTATTACGAACAATCTATCAATTTCCAGAAGTAATTCAGGAAGCAGGGGAGAATTATGCCCCTAATTTAGTCTGTAATTTTCTCTATGACTTAGCCCAAAAATATAACTTCTTTTACAATAAGCACTCGATTCTAAAAGCCAAGAACCAGAAATTAAGGGGTTTCCGGCTGGCTTTAACCGCGGCTGTTAGTCAAGTATTAGAAAATGGTTTGAATCTTTTAGGGATTACTGCTCCAGAAAGGATGTAATGGACGAATATAAATTAACCACTCTTAAAAATGGCTTGAAATTGATCACTGCTCCTATGCCTCACGTGGAGTCAGTAACGGTGATGATTGGGGTTGGTGCTGGCTCAAGATATGAGACTAAGCGAGTTAACGGCCTTTTCCACTTTATTGAACATATGGCCTTCAAGGGAACGAAAAAAAGACCGAAAGCTCTAGATATTGCTTCAGAGATTGATGGTGTGGGTGGTATTTTTAATGCTTTTACCAGTAAAGAGTTGACTGGTTATTTTGTCAAGCTTGCCTCAGAACACACGGAATTAGCTTTTGATATTTTATCAGACATGATTACCAACTCTCTTTTTGATAAAAGAGAGATTGAAAAAGAAAGAGGCGTGATTATTGAAGAAATCAATATGTATGAAGATACGCCCATGCGCCGGGTCCAAGAAATTTTTGAAAGACTTGTCTATGGTGATAATCCCATGGGTTGGGACATTGCGGGCGAAAAAAAAAGTATTAAACAAATAAAAAGAAAAGATTTTCTCTTTTTTCAAGATAAACTTTATTTTCCTTCTAATATGGTTGTTGTTGTGGCTGGCAAACTCAAAGAAAAAGAAATCAAGAGATTGACTAATCAGTACTTAGGTAAACTCAGAAAAACCGGTAAAAGGCTAACAAAAGGAATCAAAATAGATCAGAAGAAGCCAAGGTTAAATTCAGTCACCAAGAAAACAGAACAGGCTCACTTTTGTCTTGGTGTTCCTGGAGTTTCTTATTCTCATCCCAAGAGATTTGCCATTGGTGTTTTGGCAACTATTTTAGGTGGGGGAATGAGCTCCCGTTTTTTTGAGGAGATTAGGGGTAAACGCGGTCTAGCTTACTATGTCATGACTCTGCCTGAATTTTTTACAGACAGCGGTTATCTTTTAACCCAATCAGGTGTCCGTCTGGAAAAGGTTGAGGAAGCAATTGAAGTTGTTCTCACTGGTTACCGAGATTTAACCAAAAACAAGGTTCGCCTAAAAGAACTCAATAAAGCCAAAGAGCATTTAAAGGGAACAATGATTCTTACCCTAGAGGATTCCCAACAAGTAGCCCTGCGCTATGCTCTCCAAGCCCTCCTAGAAAAAATCAGGACTCCCCAGGAGGCAATTAGGCTAGTTGACAAAGTGACGGCTCAAGACGTTCAAGAAGCAGCCCAGGAGCTTTTTAAGCAAAAAAATCTGAATTTGGCTATAATTGGACCGTATAAAGATAAAAAGAGGTTTAAGAAACTTTTAGAAGTTTAAAATGGAGCAGAGTGTTGTTTTGATTAAGCCAGATGGGGTCAAGCGAGGCTTGATTGGAGAAATTATTAGGCGCTTAGAAAGAGCTGGTTTAAAGATTGTTGCTCTGAAGATGGTTTGGGTGGGTAAAGACAAGGTCGGCAAGCACTATACTGACAAAAAAGCCTATTTGACTAGTCTTGGAAAAAAGACCTTAGAAACATATAAAAAATATGGTAAGGATCCTAAAGAAGATTTAGGCACCAAGAATCCTTTAGAAATTGGCAAGATGGTTCGGAAGTGGAATATGGAGTTCCTTTCTTCAGGCCCGGTGGTGGCCATTCTCTGGGAAGGGCCTTCCTGTATTGAGGTGGTCAGGAAGATTGTTGGCCCAACCTTTCCTTTGTTTGCCCAGCCAGGAACAATTAGGGGTGATTATTCTTTTGATTCCGCCCTTCTGTCAAATGTAGGTAAACGCTCAACCAAGAATCTTATCCATGCTTCAGGTGACCCTAAAGAGGCTAAGTTTGAACGCCAGCTTTGGTTCCATGAAGAGGAAATTTATGCCTACAAACGCTCCGAAGAAGAGGTGATGACCTAAACCAATGAAAGTCGGAATTTATTGCCCCTACGCCTTAGGCGAGCCAGGCGGCGTTAAGGAGCATATTTTAGGCCTCTATCGAGAGTTTAAGAAAAGGGGAATTAAGGTCAAGATCTTAGCCCCCAAGACCAGAAAAAAGCTTCAAGGCCGAGATTTTATTTATTTAGGCTCCTCTCTAAAAGTGCCCACTTTTACTGGCAGCTGGGGAAGAATGGGAGCGGCCTTTGGTGAGAAAAGGGGAGAGATTGAAGAAGTTTTTAAAAAAGAGAAATTCGACCTTCTTCATCTTCATGAGATATCGGTTCCTCTTCTTCACTGGCAATTAATCAGTGCTTTTAATGGTCCGATTTTAACCACCTTTCATTGTGTTTTTGACCGAAATTCATTACTTGGCCAGATTTTTATCACCACTGAGAGGGTCCTTCGTTGGTTCCATGGTCAGAAGATCAAGGGAGCGATTGCTGTTTCTCAACCAGCTAAAAAGACAAGATGGGAGTTTTTTGGTCCTGACAGATTAAATACGATTATTCCCAACGCCATTGACCTTAAAAGATTTAAGAAAAAGAGTAAAAGAAGTGATCGAGAAATCAGACTATTATTTGTTGGAAGGATAGAGAAAAGGAAGGGTTTGATATACTTATTGAAAGCTTTCAAAGAATTGGCCGAAGAATTTCCTAATCTTAGACTTTGGATTGTTGGTAGTGGGCCCTTGGTCTTAAAAGACAAGCTTTTTGTTAAGGAAAAAGGTTTGAGTAAAAAGGTCAAGTTTCTTGGTGTTGTCAGTGACCAAGAAATCGTTAAAATCTATAGTCAGGTAGATATTTTTTGCTCGCCAGCCTGGGCTAATGAGAGTTTTGGGATTATTCTTTTAGAAGCCATGGCCACTGGTTTGCCAGTGGTTGCTTTTGCTAATGAAGGCTATAAAGAGCTGATGAAGGCTTATCCCTGGAAACAGGCTTTGGTCAAGCCTAAGAGTGTTAAGGAGTTAATCATTTCCCTCCGCCAGTTAATTAATGACGAAAAATTAAGAAAAGAATTAGGGAAATGGGGCAGAAAAGAGGTCAAACAATATGATTGGAAGATAGTTGGCGGAAAGGTTTTGGCTTTCTATAGTCAGGTATTGAAAGGCTGCTAAAATGAGACTAAAAAGATTCCTGAAGATTTTTGTCTCCTTGCTTTTAATCTTGATTTTAATTAAGATTAGCCTTTGTCTTTGGCGGATTTATAATGGTTTGGACCAAGCTTCTTTAGACTTCTATCTCCAAAGAATTGATTTAGGGATAGAATTCCTAAAAATCGCCTTCCTGGCCTTGTTAGCGGCTTTGATTTCTTTTTCCTAGGGGTTTAAGATTTATAATTCTTGAACCTTTTTTAGCTGACTCCCGAAGAATTTCTAACTCTTTGTCAGATATCTCATAACCGAATTTCTGGCAACCCCTTTTTTTACCTTCAATGACTTCCTCAATCGTTAACTGGCCAACGACTCTACCAAAATTCTCAGGCCCAGCAGTACCACAAGACCACCAAAATCTGCCTTCGTTATCTTCTTGGAGGCTAGCAGCAAAGAAATAATTCTTTTCGCCGATGTCGATGACGAAATCGACTCTGTCAGTCTCTTCTCCCCATTTTTTTACGGTAAAAAGCGTCCCAAACGAAATTTCTACTTGTTCGGGTTGAGGCTCTTCTTTAATTGCTTCTACCATGGTCGGGGTGTCCGGACTTGAACCGGAGACCTCTGCGTCCCGAACGCAGCGCTCTTCCAACTGAGCTACACCCCGAGTGTGTCCCCAGGAGGAGTCGAACCTCCATCTATGGTTTAGGAAACCATGGCTCTATCCGTTGAGCTATGGGGACTTTTAGGTATATTTTACCACAGACCTTACCTGAGAGAAACTGCGTAGAGGTTGGGAGGGAGGTCCTTTCCTAAGGTGGTGAGAATCAGGAGTCTAGCTCCGTCTGGAAAAGGAAAAGCAAAGGCATTTTCAAAAGGTCCAGAATAGAGAGTTGTTCGAATGGTGTTGTCGTATTCAATCGCCTCCACTTTATCATCTCTGACATAAATTAAGTGTTTGGAAGTTGGGAACCAAGACAAGCTTTGGTTAGTATCTTCTGAGCTTTCCATAATCCAGAAATTGCGGTCTTCTTTAATATCAAAGACATAGATTTGGTCTGGTCTAATTTCTCTTTCTTGCTTTTGGGTTGAGGCAGCTGGTAAGGGAGGAATCAGGTCTTCCTCGATCATGGCTGAGGCAGTGGCGGTATAGAGAATTTTGGTCTCATCTGGAGAGAAAAGAAGGTCTTGAGTTTTGTTTTCAAAAATTTCAATTAGCTCTTTAGGAAGTTTGGCCAGTTTTTGGTCTTGACGAATTTTTTCCTCCTCTTGCCAACGCCTTTTGATTAGGTTCAAATTAGCGGTCACGTCAACTAATTGGGAGGCTAGAGTGGTTGAACCAGCATCAATCAGGAAGTTTTCTTCTTTTACTTGAACTAATTTAACCAAAAGTTGTTTTGAGTCTGGTGACCACTCGATTTCTGCTTGGCTGAAGTCTCGGCCTCGGGGAGCACTCTGGAGGATTAATCGAGGCTCTCTGGCAATGCCTAAAGGCATATCAGTCAGATCAAGGATCCAAATGCCGTTTTTCTCAAAGTCGTCGCCATTAACCTTATAGGCGACCCTAGTGCCATTGGGAGAGAGGATTGGGTCATGAGCACCAGTAAAGGTTAAAGCCTGAAGGTCAGGCACAGTCGGAAAGAGATAGGCATCGGTTTTGGTGACCAATTCTTTTTCGATTTTAAGGATTTTTTTCCAGGAAGAATAACCGTCTTTTTTGATTTCTACCAAATAGTTTCCAGGCGGCAGAGAGATGGTTGTATTGGTGGCGCTTGAAAGGTCATTATTAATAAAAATCTTGGCTCCGGTTGGAATTGAAGTAGCGGATAATAAACCAGATGGTTTGAAAATTCTTTTTCGCCAATCAATTTTATAGCCTTGACCAAGCCTGATAACAATTAGACTTATCCCTAAGATGAGAATAATTAAGCCAAAAAAAATCGCTGCCCGTTTCTTAGTCATAATCTATACAAAGTATATCATAATTTACTTCTTGAGGGAAGAGAAGGAGCTTGGTATAATTCTTAACAATGCTTTCGAAAAAACTCGCCATTGATTTGGGCACGGCCAACTCCTTGGTCTGGTTAGCTGGTAAAGGTATTGTTTTGAACGAACCAACGGTTGTCGCTGTTACAGTTGAAGAAAAGAGGGTGGTTGCCGTTGGCAATGAAGCGAAAACAATGCTTGGTCGAACTCCAGGCAATATTGTTGCCTCTCGGCCTCTTCGTGATGGTGTGATTGCTGATTATCAGGTGACTGAGGCCATGCTTCGTTATTTTATCCAAAAGGTTTGTGGCCGGGTTTTCCCTTTTAAGCCTGAGGTAATGATTTGTATTCCAGCTGGCGTAACCCAGGTTGAAAGAAGAGCGGTTTTAGACGCGACTTTATCAGCTGGAGCCAGGGTGGCTTACTTGATTGACGAGCCTTTGGCGGCAGCGATTGGCGCTAAAATTCCCATTGCCCAAGCCTCAGGCAACATGATTATTGATATTGGTGGTGGTGCGGCCGAAGCAGCGGTCATCTCTCTGGGAGGGGTGGTTGTTCATAAATCAGTCCGAGTAGCGGGCAATAAAATTGATGAGGCAATTGCCGCTTATCTCCGGCGACAACATAATTTGATTGTTGGTGACCAGACCGCTGAAGAAGTAAAGATTAAAATTGGTTCAGCCACTCCTTTAGAAAAAGAAGAAAAGATGGAAGTCAAAGGTCGAGATTCTTTATTAGGATTACCAAAAAGAATTGATTTGACATCGGCCCAAGTGACCGAAGCGATTAGACCAGTTCTTCTCCAGATAATTGGTGCAGTTAAGGGAGTTTTAGAAGAGACACCACCAGAATTAGCATCAGACATTATTGACAAAGGAATTGTTATGAGTGGGGGGACAAGTCTGCTGAGAAATTTTGATAAATTAATGACCGAAGAAACAAATGTTCCCTGTCATGTTGCCGAAGACCCTTTGCTCTGTGTTGTTAGAGGAACAGGAGTAGCGTTAGAAAATCTGGAGATTTATAAGCGGTCAATTACCAAAAAATAGCCTTGATACTATAAGGTTTTAAGATAATAAGTTATAACTTAAAGTCTTTTTGAAAATTAAAAGAGTTTTTTGAGAGAAAGAAAGATATTTATTGATTATAGTAAAAGGCTTTTTAGGCAATTATTTTGAGTTTAAATTTCTGTCTACAAAAGCCAACCCAAAACTTAAACTGCCAGAGTAAAAAATTTGTTCTTAGAAAAGATTTTGATTGGTTGATGTTTTAACCGAAATTAACCTATAGGAAAACCGCCATATTTTATTAAAATTAGGTATAAAATTGTAAAAAATCTTTTCCTATAAGTCTAGATAAAATAAGACTTTTTAATCGGAAAATTTAAAGAAAAGAGATTTATTTAAAGGAAAGTTAAAGAAAATTAAAGATAAATCATTAATTTTCGAGTTTGTTTTAAAAAATTACGATTTTTTTGCTAAAAAAGAGGAAAATTTTATAGCTTAGATGACTGGACAGACCTTGCAAATACTTGGCGTAGGGGTAAATAGCACTTCTATGGGCTTAGTGCTAAGCTTTATCCGCGAAAATTTTGCCCAAAAAAGGGGTTTTTATCTTGTTACTCCCAATCCTGTTTTTATTGTTAAAGCCCAAAAAGACAAAAAGTTTAAAAAAATTCTTAATCAAGCCGACCTTTCTATCCCTGACGGTTTTGGTCTAATTTTGGCATCAAGATTTTTAAAGACAAAACCCCGACTAGAAAAAAGAATTACTGGCGCCGACTTGGTTAAAAAAATTTTAGAAATTGCTCAAAAAGAAAATTGGAAAATTGGTCTTGTTGGGACAAGAAGAGGAGAAAAAAAAGAAATCAAAAAATTATTAAATCGACTGAGACAAAAATATCCGAAATTAAATGTTGAAGCATTGGAGTTGATTAAAAATTGGCCCAAAAAAGATTTTCAATTAATTTTAGTTGCCTATGGTATGGGAAAACAAGAAAGGTGGATCTGGGAAAATCGGGATAAGGCTAAAGGAGTTGGTTTTTTGGCGATTGGCCGTTCCCTTGATTTTCTAACTGGTTTTAGCCAAAGGGCTCCAGATTGGATGAGAAAACTAGGTTTGGAATGGCTTTGGCGCTTGATTCAAGAGCCTTCTCATATTAAAAGAGTCTATCTTGCTTGCTTTGTTTTTCCTTGGTTGGTGCTTAAAGAGAAGTTTAAGTAGTTGCTCCCTTTTGCTGGATACCCAGGAGATAGAGAACTGCCTCTTTACGATATCTTCGATCACCCCGAGAATTAATCCGGATGGCTGGGAGCTTACCTCTTTTACCCCAGCGCTTGATGGTTAGGGGAGAGACGCGGAGGATTTCAGCCACTTCTCGAACCGTCAATAAATCAGGCAAATCATCTAGCCTTAGTTCCTTCTTCTTTTTGGTTTTGGTTACCTGGTCTTCGTTCATAAGCGATACCTTCAGTGTCTCTCTGTTAACTAAAGTATCACAGCATAACAAAAGTTGTCAAGAGGGAAATCCTACTAGATTTTTTTATTCGTTTTGATAAAATGAGTTTATGGGCGAGGACGTTGAGGCTCAGAAACATCCAGTAGAAACGACTCCTAAACCGATTTCAACAGAGAAAACTCTTGCTGGGCTAAAACCACGTCGGGTTGAAGCAGAAGAAGGAAGTAAGCACACAATTTATACCTTCCGAACTAAAGACGGTAAGCCTGTAGAAATTTTATTTTATTCTCCTAATGAATTACCCTTGGTAAAAGAAGAAGTTAAAGGGAAATTTGTTTTGATTAATGGCGAAGATCCGAGATGGAGAACTGGTGAAGAATGGGAAGAATTTTCGTTCGTAACACTTGAGGCTTCTGACAATACTGACTTGAGAGAACGGAATTATGCTCAACAAACTGAAGAAGTTATAGCTTCGGGAAAAGGGATGTTGTTGGTTGAATCTAACCCAGAAGCCTTATTAGAGACAGCAAAACAAATTGGGATTGAGCTAGAAGGTCCTCTTCAGGAAGCCTTATCAAGTTTAGAGAGTAAAAAATTGACTGAAGCCGGCCTTGAGGTTATTGATAGTGTTTTGGCAGGTAATCTCATCGATAATGAGGGTCGATTTAGGGAAGAGCATAACCATGAGGGCGAGGCGCTTTATTTAGCTTCTTTAATGGGGAACGAAGAAGCTAAAAGGGTTTTAGATAACAAAAGAGAAACGATTGAAGGGTTAGACAGAGAGAGAGATGAAGAAGAGAAAGCGGAATTTGCCGAACAAAGGAGAAAAGACAAGGAGAAAGGCCAAGAGGCTCTAGAGCTGGAATCATTAATTGCTGTTCGTGCTACTAAGTATCTACCAGTTGAGGGAGAAGAAGGTCTAGAAATGGTGACCACTTTTGAAGCTAGTGATTGGGAGATTCCTCGGGACACAATTCATTTTTCTTTAAACCACCATGTTGCCCCCCATATGTATGGTAGTTGGTCAGATACTCCTTATGCAGTAATTTCTCCTTTAGAAGAAATGATGAGTTCTAATGGTAAGCCGACTATTCTCAATACTGTTGATACTTTCTGGGAAGTTGGGCCTGGCGAAAGGTTGAAGCTATCCGAAAATACGATTATTGTTCAACCAGGAGATTTGCCTGAAGGAGAAATTATTTCTGGGGTGGAAACTAAGGATATTCGTTATAAAGCTTCGGGGATAAAACCGGAAGATATTAAGAGCTTGCGACAAGAAATTACTGAGAGATCGAAAGTAAACTTAAATCATGAGATTATTGAAATGATTGTCAATAGCTTTAGTGACTATCCAATTGGCGATCAAATTAAATTACCGAGAGAGCAGATCGAATATCTAGCGGGTATTACTGGAATTTTTGAGGGTCGCCTTGACCTCTTTAAGGATTTAGAGGAACAAGAAATTGATAGTTTGGTTGAAGATCTTTTAGTAGAGTCAGGAATTGAAATAACTGATGAACAAAAAGAGCAGATTGCCCAAAAGATTGAAAAAAGATTAGTTTATACGATTAAAAATATTGCGGTCCAAAAGGGGATTTCAGAGAGGGGGTATGAGGTTAAGTCCGGCGGGATGTGGGCATGGGGCAGTGATTCTTGGGAGGCGACTTACCAAACACGAGCCCTTGGAGCCCGACTTGAAATACCAGTCATGGCTCATAGCGCACATGTTAGTTATCATGTATTAGAAGAGGGAATAAGGGGATTAGGAATTCTATTAGATGTCAAGGATAATCCTCAGGCAAGAAAAAGGATGGGACAACTCGAGGAGAGGAAACAACGGATCAGGAGAGAATTTCTTCCAGAAACTTCTCAAAAAACCAGGCGAATGCTTTATATAACTGGGCTAATCTAGCTTATTTCAACTCTACTGTCGCGCCGGCGGTCTCCAGTTTTTTCTTCGCTTCTTCGGCTGTGGTTTTATTGACGGCGTTGAGAATTTCCTTAGGGCAAGATTCAACCAAGTCTTTAGCATCTTTAAGGCCTAGATTCTGATTAACTTCTCGAACGGCTTTGATAACCGAGATTTTATTAGCTCCAGCTGAAGCTAAGATAACATTAAAGGTGGTTTGTTCACCCGCTGTTGGAGTTTCTCCCCCGGCTTCACTCGGAGCTCCGACTGGTGTGGCGGCTGGTGCGGCGGCCATCTGAGGGGCCCCGAACTTTTCTTCTAAGGCTTTAACCAGATCTGCTAGTTCTAAAAGAGAGAGCTTTTCAATCTCAGCCATTAAGTCTTGAAGCTTTTTATTAAGTTTAACAGGTTTAGATTTCTTTGCTTCTGCTGGTTTTTTCTCTGCTTTTTTAGGCTCTGGTTTTTTCTCAGCCTTTGGTTTTTCTTCCTTTCCTTCTTCCTTTTTCTCTTCTTCTTTTTTATCTTCAGGTTTGTCAGCCATTAATTGTCACCTCCTTTGGATTTATTTTTTAAGATCAAGATTAATTTTCTTTGGTTATTAGCCAGGGAATTAACTAGTTTTATGGTTGGCGTTTGAAGAATCCTAGCTAGATTAATTAAAAGTTGATTTTTGCCTGGTAGGTTACCCAATTCTTCGAGCTCATCAGCGGAAAGGAGCCGGTCTTCCCAGATACCTGATTTGAATTTAGGTAGACCAGTAGTTTTGGCGTGTTTGCTAATTACTTTTAATGGTTCAAACTCATCTTCTAGGGAAATAGAAATGGCGGTTGGTCCTTCAAGCTCAGGAACGGGTAGGGAAGCGTCTTTTAAGGCTCGCTGAAGAAGGGTGTTTTTAACAACCATCAACTCGCCACCAACACCCTTAATCATTGCTCGAAGTTGGTTGATTTCTTCAGCCGTTAATCCTTGGAAATCAGTCAGAATAACTGTCTTGGCCTCTTTAAGCTTGGCGGCTAAGTTCTGAACTGTAAATATTTTCTCTTGTTTTTTCATTAAAAAACGCCTCCTGAGAGGCGAAAACATTAATCTTCTATTTTCACCTCGGTAGGAAATTAATCCTGTTTTACCAGGAACCTACTGTCTTAGGTTATCTAGATTCTATCAGTCTTTGAAGGTTTTGTCAATTCTTCGGGGATAATGATCGTTGCTCGGTGGCCTGGGTTGTCCCTTAAATGCTTTTCGAGACGATTAACAACACTTTCTGGATTTGGTCCTTCTTCTTTTCTTTGCATCTTGTTTAATCAAACTTAACTTTAATTCCCGGACTCATGGTTGAGGAAATAGTCGCTTTTTTAATATTCTTTTCTCCAATTGCTTTGATAACTGTTTCTAGATTGGCGATCAGCTCTTTTTCTGGTTGCTTGATTCGACCAAAAACCAGGTGAATGAGAGGAGCATTTTTCTCTGTCCTGATATTAATTGATGGTTTTTGAAACTTTTTGATCGCTTTTTGAGGCTCGTCAACTAAGGTTCCTTTTTTAGGATTGGGCATTAAGCCTTTAGGACCAAGAACTTTAGCGAATTTCATTAGTTTGGGCATAATTTTTGGAGTTGCTAGGAGAACGTCAAAATCAATCTTGTTTTTTTCAATTTGTTCAAGAACCTTGTCGTCAGCAACCACAATTTTCTTATCCTTAGCCTGGAAATAGGGGAGTTCAGCCTCTGTCTGAAGACCCTTTTTACTTACCCTTAAATGGATTTCTGCTTTGCCGTTAAATTTTGAATAGGCGGTTTCTTTAAGAAGTTTAATCGCTTCAGGAGGGGAATAGTTTTTGGTGGGGTCTATTTTAGCTTTAGCGGCTTTATATTTCTTACCCCTTTTTTTAGGTGGTCTGGCTTTTTTGGGTTTTTCTTCTTCTCTTTTTTCTTCCTCTTTTTCCTCTTTTTTCTCTTCTTTAACTGGTTCCGCGGTGACGGCAACCACCCTTTCACCGCCTTTTAGGCCAGGAACGCGGACACCCTTCTCATCCTTAAGAGATTTTTTGGCGACTTTTTTCTTGAGGCCTTCTTCAGTGATAACAACAACTCTTTTTTTACCCATTTTCTATTTTTACTCCCATTGATTTGGCGGTGCCTTCAACAATTCTCATTGCTCCTTCAAGACTCTTGGCATTCAAATCTTTCATTTTTTCTTTGGCAATTTCTTCAACCTGCTTTTTAGTCAGGACACCAGCCTCTTCTCGGCCTGGTTTTTGAGATCCTTTTTCGAGCTTGAGCCCTTTTTTGATTAAATCAGCCACCGGCGGGAGTTTGGTGATAAAAGAGAAAGTCCGGTCTTCATAAACAGTGATGACTACAGGAATGATTTTTCCTTTATCCTGGGCTGTTTTTTCATTGTAGGCCTTGATAAAGTCCATGATTGGCAAGCCGTGCTGACCTAGGGCTGGACCAACTGGGGGACCGGCCGTGGCCTCACCCGCCGGCAAGTTTAACTTAATGATTGTTTTGACTTTTTTGGCCATTTTAATTTGGTTAGATTTTCTTGACTTGGAGAAAGTCCAGTTCGACTGGGGTCTCTCGACCAAAGATGGAAACTAAAACCCTTAACTTTCCCTTGTCTTCGTCAATTTCTTCGATTGATCCTAAGAAATCAGCAAACGGGCCGTCAATAATCTTGACTGCCTCACCCAGGCTGAATTTGGCTCGGTATTTAGGTGCCTCCAGAGACATGAACTCCTGAATGGTTTTGACCTCTTTCTCAGAAATTGGGGTTGGTTTATTACCAATACCAACAAAACCAGTCACTCCCTGGGTAGTTCGGACTGCTAACCAGGACTGATCATCAAGGCCCATTTTAACCAGCATATAGCCTGGAAAGATTTTCTCGGTAATCGGAATTTTTTTACCTGAGCGGATTTGGAAGGTGTCTTGAGTCGGAATGAGTATTTCAAAGATTTTATCAGCAAGATTCATTGACTCAACTCTTTGTTTAAGAGCATGAGCCACCTTTAGTTCATGGCCAGAATAAGTGTGGATGACAAACCACTTAGCCTCAGGCGCTTGTTTTTTGGAAAGAATAATGTGCCCCTCAAATTTCTTTTTGGGAGGAGTTTTCTTTTCTTTTGGTTCTTTAACCTCTTGTTCTTTTGGTTTTTTTGTTTTTTTCTTAGCCATTTTTACCTTCCTAGTAAAAGAGCAATGATTTTAGCAAAAATATAATCAAGGCCACCAATATAAACACCGACTAGGGCTGAAACAAAAATGACGACCATTGTTAAACGAATTGCTTCTTGACGAGTAGGCCAAACCACCCGTTTTAATTCTGAACGAACTTCTTTTAAGAATTTTAAAGGTTTTACCTTTGCTACAGGCATGGAAATATGATATCATATTTAAGCGTGGGATTGCAATGAAGTTAACCCGCCTGAGATTATTAGATAACCATGGTTGAAGAATTATCTCGAGTTGAAGAATTACCTCAAGTTGTCGGGAAGCAAGAATCTTTCCCTCTCGGATTGATTGGCATGGATTTATTTCCAGAAAATTGGCAAATAATAAAAGGAATCCAGAAGGTAGAACCCTCACCTCTTTCTCCTAGACGTATTCCTTTAATGATTTTAAGAGCGAATAAAAAAGATCCAGCCAAAGGTTGTTTCTGGGGTCTGTCTCTTTCTCCTGAAGAGGCAAAAGGAAGCGGAGGTTCAATTGAGAGCCTTTTTAAGGATCTCTGCAGGAAATATGATTGTCCTCCTAAAAAGGTTGGGGGAGTGGTTGTTTTTATGGAACCCGGAGTTAGTCTTCTTGAGGATCTAGGAGGTGATCTTAGAGAAATAATCAACCAGCTTTCTCCAGGGACCAGGCTTTGGGTTGTTGAACCTCAT
This sequence comes from uncultured Gammaproteobacteria bacterium, assembly GCA_964345375.1. Lineage (GTDB taxonomy): Bacteria > Patescibacteriota > Microgenomatia > CAYFQP01 > CAYFQP01 > CAYFQP01. The sequence continues at coordinate 20,261 of CAYFQP010000052.1, forward strand.
ATACTTGGTGAGGAACTCAATCGAGAGGAGAAAAAAGCCAGGAAAGATTTTCTTAGAGAGGCTTTAAAATTGGTTGATTCTAAGTCAGTCGAGGCAGTAGGCGGTTTATGTTACTCAACTGGGAGAAAAAGAATCAGAAAAGTACCTAAACCAACCCTTCTTATTCAGTCTGAATTGTTTGAGGGTCAAAAATAATCTCAGTGGTGATGAAATGAGGCAATGGCTCTTCCTAATTTTTCTTACGAAAAAAAGCTTTGGCAAAAAGGCTTCAAATTGGTAGTTGGTCTTGATGAAGTCGGTCGAGGCGCTTTTGCTGGCCCAGTTGTTGTTGGCGGCGTGATTTTTCCCAAAGAAATCATTGAAATCAATGGTTTAAATGATTCCAAACTTCTTAAACCCCGATTTCGAGAGCAATTAGCTCAGGAGATTAAGAGAAAAGCCTTGGTTTGGGACGTAACTGAAGTAGGAGTTGGAGTGATTAATCGGGTTGGGATTGCCAAGGCAACTGAAAAGGCAATGAGAAAGACAGTAAAGGACTTAATTAAAAAAGGATTTCAGCCAGATTTTGTTCTCATTGACTATTTCTATGTTCCTTATTTAAGAGGCATTGGCAAGGCCAGGCAGGAAGGGATTAAATACGGTGACCAAAAATGTTTTTCGATTGCCGCGGCCTCGATTCTAGCTAAAGTCCATCGGGATAAAATCATGCGCTCTTTGGCGAGAAAGCCGAGATATAAGATATATCTATGGGGAAAAAACAAAGGTTATGGTACAAAAGTTCATAGAAGAGCTATAATTAAATATGGTTTGACACGTTTTCATAGGAAGAAGTTTGTTGAGAATTATGTTTAGAACTCTTGGACTCTCTTCTTTAACCGTTAAGATTTCGAAGATTCTTTTTCTTTTTTCTCAGGAGTTTTGGGAGATTTTGGTTTCTTTTTTCTTCGACTCATTAAACCTAAACCAATGCCTAAACCAATTAATCCCAAAAGAATTAAACCACCGCCTAGAGCTTGGAACGGAGAGAGAACTCCTAGGATTAAACCCCCTCTTTCTTCTTCAGGCGTAGGTGTTGGCTCTTCTTCTGGAGTTGGAGTTGGTTCTTCTTCACCTATCTCCTCAGTGGGTGTTATTTTGGGTGTAGGAGTTGGGGTTGGAGTAGAAGTAGGCGTTGGTGTTGGGGTGGGGGCTAAATTGTATTCAACATCTAAAACTGGCTTTGAATCACTCGATTCTCTTGTTCTGAAAGTAAAAGCATATTCAGTTTCGGCCGTGCCGTATAGATAACCAAGGGGATAGATAAAAAGACCTTTATTCTCTACGCCTTCATTAACCCATTTTTTGACTAAAGGAGTAATATTAACCTCTCGCCAACCAACAGCAGTCAAGGGAATCTCGGCTTCAATGGCTGAAGTTTGATTGATCGTTGGTTTGTGATTCCAGGTTGTATCTGCTTCTTCCCAGTCACCAGTGACTAAACCGATGTTAAGCTTGGCTCGATCACTATAATGAACTTCATAGACATAGAATTTCAAGATTGCCTGGACAACGTTTGCTCCTTCAGGTAAGTCAACGTTTTCAAACCAGATATAACCAAGACGAGTCGTGTATTTATTACTGATAACAATGTGGTTGTGGCCACCATAGACGTTGTCTGGATACGCCTGGTTGGCGTAAGTATCTTTGACAGAATTAAGGGTTTTGGAGTCAGCTTGAACTCCAACAGGATAAGCGAGGAGAATAATCGCGGGCAGAAGAGCTAATAAAAACTTGACCCGCTTCATGAATAGAGGAATTATATAATTAAAGTCAAGAATTGTCAAAATTAGTTTTTCCGACTTGACAAGTAATTAGTTTTATTTAAAAATGATATGGCAGATGAGAAAATATTTTATATTGTTGCCTGCCCTTTTTCTTATCTTGGGGTTGCTCTTCTTCACCCAGGGAAGCTATGCTGCTGGCGCCTCACTCTCTTTTTCTCCTGCCAGACAAGAGGTTTCGATTGATGACAGTTTTACGGTTGATATTATTTTAGATACTGGTGGAGTTAAGACTGATGGGGTAGACATTATTCTTACCTATGATAATTCAAAACTAGTTGCCTCTGATGCGGTTCTAGGTGATCTTTATGATAATAAAATCAATGAAGATGCTTCTTTACCAGGAAAAATCATTTTACAGGCAATTAGTGATGTTGGTTCTGGGTTTGCCGGTACCGGAACAGTGGCGACAGTTAACTTTAAGGCCATTAGTGGTGGCTTAGCTCAGGTTAGCTTTGAAATGGAAGGAGATTCAGCCTTAGATTGTAATGTCAGTTCAAAAGGCCAAGATATTTTAGCCAGTGTGAGTAATGGTTCCTATACTGTTCTGCCAGTAGGGATTGGAGCCGGACTTGATGCCACGGCTAGTGGGACACCGACACCAACATCAGCAACAGCGACGCCAACCGTGCCTGAGACTGGCTTTTTTGAGCCAACCGTGATTGGTTTTGGTCTTGGAGGGATTCTCATCTTCGTTGCTCTTTCACTCCTGGTCTTTATCTAATTTTTGCTTTCTTTTGATTTTTCTTGCTTATTCTAAAGACTGAATCATTTGAGGAGAAAGAGTATTAGTTAAGCAATAGATTCCACCACCTGTCAAGCGTGGAATAAGTTCAATCGGTATGTCGGTTGTATAAACTCTGTTTCTGTCTACCAAACCAACAAGGGTATATTCTAGGTCTTTTGCTTCTGAATCGGTCATGAGAATTGAATTATCTTCAAACTGGATTAAATTTAAAGCAAAGGGCGGTAAGTTTCTATCATCAATTTCAACCATTTCTGCTTCAACTGTTTCTGCTGCTAGTCTGATTTTCTTTCTTGTTCCTTTTCCTTGGCGAGAATAGGAATCAGCCACGACTAGGTATAGTTTACTGTCATCTCCTTCAATTAAGCAGGCGTGGCAGTCAAGATGCTCTTCAGGGAAATTTTTATATTTCTGTTTAGAGGGATTGACTAGGGGTAGGGAGCCTACTGAAAATCCTTTTTCTTTTAATTCTTCAATCTCATTTTTATGATTTCGCCAAATATCTTGGGTGACTAAAACAGCGTTTTTCCTATGAAGAACACTTCCATTGTCCCCAAGAGGAGAGATTCTTATCCCAGGAATTTCTTCAACTAAAGCACCCTCTTTAGCATAAATCTCCCCGCCAATTAAATTGAAAGCATTTCGAGGCCAAGAGTGATGGAATTTACTGAGGAAGGGAATTTCGGTTTCTTGAAGGCCTAAATTCATTATTAAATCTTCAGGCAGGGTTATTTCTTCCCACTCAATTTCAGATATTTTTTGATGGCCTAAAATAATACCAGTTTTGGCGACAAGAATATTTTCTGGACCTAAGAGAAGAGTAAAGAGGTGATGGATAGAGAAGTACTCTTCTATGGTTCTCTCCAAGGTTCCTTGATTGGGAGAAGACTGGATCCTTTTTTCCTGATCAAAAAAAGTAAAAGTGAGGAGAAAAGCTGGCCCTGCCAAGAGGAGTTTGTGATTTGGCGGAAGCCGCTTTTCGGAACAGTCAATAATTCTTATTTTTTCAACTGACATAATTAACGATTTTGTATTATAGGGTAAAAAGTTCATGAAAGCAATTCTCAGGAATAGTTTTTACAATCTTGAATTTTATGTTACAATCTTCTTTACGGTGAAGTCTGATAAAGAGCTAATTAGGGGAGTGATTAGACAAGAAAAGTCTTGGTTGCGAAAGTTCCACAAGCGGTTTGAAAATTACCTTTTTAATTATATCTCCCAGAAAGTTGATAGACCTGAAGATGTAGAGGAAATTCTTCAAGATGTTTTGATTTCAGCGATTTATGCGTTGCCTTCATTTTCAGGTAAATCTTCACTTAAGTCTTGGTTAACTTCAATTGCCCGCCATGAAGTTGCTGACTTCTATCGCAAACAAAAAATTAAAAGAATTCTATTTTCTCGCTTACCAATTCTAGAAACGATTGCTGACCAAGCTTTAAGTCCGGAAATGGCCTTAGAAGAAAAGGAAATCAAGGAGAAAATGATTAGCTGTTTCTTTTCCTTGAGTGAGGGTTATCGTCAGGTTTTACGACTTAAATATATAGAAGGGTACACGGCCAAAAAGATTGCCCAATTAAGTGGTAAATCAGTTAAGGCGGTGGAGTCTCGTTTGCGTCGGGCTAGGCATGCATTCCTCAAAAATTGGCAAACTCAAAAAATTAATAAAAAAGCTTGGGCTACTCTCGATAAGAGAGAGCTATCTCTCCTTGCGCAATCTTTTGGGATTGATCTCTCACCCCTATCTCACTCTTAGAGCCATCCGGGGAGAAAAAGATTATTCTCAAACCTTTTTGATTTTAGGCTTTCCTTTTTATTTATGGCTTCCAGTGGCTTTTGTATTTGTTGTCTTTGAATTAATTAACTTTATCTTCTTGAGAATTCCCTGGGTTTGGCACCGCTTAATCTTGGCTAGTTTTAGTTTAATTACTTTAGCTTTGGTGATGGTTGAGGCCTACATTGCTTATTGGGTTTTTGTCTATTTTAGGCTGAAAAAGAAATATGAGAAAGCTTAAGAAATTAGAAAGAGTAGGGATTGTTGGTTATGGTGGCTATTTACCTCAATTTCGAATTAAGGTTGATGAGATTGCCCGGGTTTGGGGAAGAGATGGTGAGGTCTCTCGGAGTTTAGGGATCAAGGCTAAGTCTGTACCTGATGCTGATGAGGATGCAGTCAGTATGGCGGTCGAAGCCAGCAAGATCGCTTTAGGACGGGCAGGGATTGAACCAAAAAAGATTGGTGCGGTTTTTGTTGGCTCCGAGAGCCATCCTTATGCGGTTAAGCCTTCTTCCACCATTGTTGCCGATGCCTTAGGAATTGGTAATGACTATTTGAGTGCTGATTTAGAGTTTGCTTGTAAAGCTGGTTCAGCAGCAATTCAGATTATTGCTGCTTTACTAGAAGCAGGCCAGATTGATTATGGCTTAGCCATTGGCACGGATGCGGCCCAGAGCAAAAGAGGTGATGACTTAGAATATACGGCTGGAGCCGGAGCCGCGGCTTTCATCTTAGCCAAAAAACCAAAAGAGTTTTTAACTCAAATTGACTATTTCTCTTCTTTTTCTTCAAACACGCCTGACTTTTGGCGAAGAGACGGAGTTGATTTTCCTTCTCACGGAGGTAGGTTTACGGGTGAGATGGCCTATTTTCGCCATCTAGAAGAAGGAATTAGCCGTTTTCTTAAAGGCTCGAGCCAAACAATAAATGGCTTCGGAGAGATTATCTTTCATATGCCCAATTTGAAGTTCCCCCTTAAATTAGCCAAAAGACTGGGGGTTAAAGAAAAGCAAATCGAGAAAGGTTTAATTGTTAAGCAAATCGGCAATCCCTATTCCGCTTCTTCCTTACTTGGGCTTTGCCAGGTTTTAGATAAAACAAGGAAAGGTAAGAAAATTCTTCTGGCGGCCTATGGCTCTGGAGCTGGTTCAGATGTCTTTTCCATGCGGACAAGAAGTTTGCTTTTAAAGAAAAGAAAAAGAGGGAGGAAACTAATCTATTTCCTCGAACAGAAGGAAGAAATTGATTACAGCCAGTACTTGAGAAAGGTAGGTTATTTATGAAGCCGGTAAAAATTTTAGGAGTCGGGATGACGAAATTTGGTGAGCATTGGGAGAAATCATTGGTTGACTTGGCAGAAGAAGCGGGGATAAAAGCAGTTAAAGATTCAAAAATAGAACTAAGAGATTTAGATGCCATTTTGGTGGGCAATATGCTTTCTGCTTCAGTGACGGGCCAGGAACATTTAGGCGCCTTATTAGCCGAGAGATTAGGGTTAAAAATTCCTGCCATGAGGATTGAGGGTGCCTGTGCTTCTGGAGCAATGGCAGTTTATCAGGCGATTCAAGGAATTAATTCTGGACAGTATCAACGGGTTTTGGTCGTCGGTGTCGAGAAGATGACTGATTTATCGACTGAGGAAGTAAACAGAGCTTTAATGGGGGCCAGTGCTGAGGCGGAAGAGGGGATTAATGGTCTCACTTTTGCTTCGCTCTACGCCTTGATGGCCAAAGCTTACATGGAAAAATATAGTTTAAAAGAAAAAGATTTAGCCCAGGTGAGCGTTAAGAATCATTACCACGCTAGTTTAAACCCTTTGGCCCAATTTCCTTTTAAAGTGAGTCTGAAACAAGTGCTTGAAAGTCAAATGGTAGCTGATCCTCTAAAAGTTCTTGATTGTTCACCAATTACCGATGGAGCAGCAGGGATAATATTGACGAATGGAGAATGGAGAATGGAGAATGGAGAATTAGATGTTTCGATTATTGGCAGTAGTCTGGTCTCCGATACCCTGAGTTTAGCGGCTAGAAAAGAAATTATTGAGCAGGAAGCAACTAGGAAGGCAGTCAAAGAAGCCCTGAAAATGGCGGGAATTAAACTTGAAGAGATTAATTTAGCTGAGGTTCATGATTGTTTCACCATTGCTGAAATAATTAGTCTTGAGAGTTTAGGCTTCTTTAAGAAAGGTCAAGCAGGGAAAGCAACAGTCAGGGGGGAGACGCGACTGGGGGGTAAGTTGCCAGTTAATACTTCTGGTGGCTTAAAAGCCTCTGGTCATCCTCTAGGAGCGACAGGAGTGAAACAGATTATTGAATTGGTGCTTCAGTTAAGAGGTCAGGCTGAAAAAAGGCAGGTTAAAAAGGCTCGGATTGGTCTGGCCCAGAATATTGGTGGCAGTGGTTCAACTGCGGTCATTCATATTTTAAAAAGAGAAAATCATGTATAGAAAATCACCGGTTAGAATCTGGCGACAGAATGGTTATCATTTTCTTGGTTGTTATTGCTCGAAATGTCAGAAAACCTATTTCCCTAGAAGAGGATATTGTCTTCAGTGCGGGAATGGATTTTTAAAAGAATTAAGGATATCTAATCCCGGTAAGTTAATTAGTTTTTCCGTGATCCGAAATGCGCCGGCTGGCTTTGAAGGCCAGGCACCTTACATTGTCGGGATTATAGAGTTGGCGCCAAAGATTAGGGTGACAGCTCAGATTATTAATATTGAGCCGAAAAAATTGAAGATTGGTCATAAATTAATTGCCGTCTTTCGCCGCATTTCTGTGGCGGACAAAGAATCAGTTATCTCCTACGGCCTCAAATTTGAGCCAGTATAAAAGTAGCCCCTCATCCCAGAAACTCTGTTATAATTGGAAAAATGAAAGTCAGGGAGATTTACAAGAAATATCCAATTACTCCCAATTTACAAGAACATCTACTCCGAGTGGCCAAGGTGGCTTTATCTATCTGCGATCATTGGAGAGGTAGAAAAGTTGACAAAGAGCTTATCAAAAAATCAGCCCTTTTGCATGACCTAGGTAATATTGTTAAATTTGATTTAAAAAGATATCCTGAATACCTTGGTAAAGAGCTAAGAAGGCGAGATTTCTGGGCCAAGAAGCAAAAGGAGGTGATCAAGAAATATGGAAGTAATGATCATGAAGTTTGCCTTCAGTTACTTCGAGAAATAGGAGTTGATGCTAAGGTAATTAAGACAATATCGGATAAAGGTTTTAAGGATTCTTTAAAAACTGAAGAGTCTAATAATTGGGAATTAAAAATTCTTTTATACTCAGATTTAAGAGTTGGTCCTCTAGGCGTGATCTCTGCGAAAGAGCGATTTGATGAAGCGATCCCAAGACTTAAAATGCATAAAGAGTGTAATAATCTTGACGAACTAGTTAAAGCCTGCTTTCGCATCGAAAAACAAATCCAAGAAAACCTTGATGTTGATGTCTCCGAGATTACTGACAAGTTCGTTGAGCGTGATGATGAAGAGCTTCTTAATACTGAAATTTAATGATTAAACTTATCTTCTTTGATTTTAGTTTTACTTTGGTGACCGAGTCGGGTTCATATGTCGGTGCGAAGTTTATTGGCAGGGGTGATGGATACTTTCGTTTACGAGCGAAACGGAAAAGGGGAAAGATTACCTATGAGGAATTAATCACTAAGACCCTTGCCCAATGGCAAGGGCTCAAGGTAGCTGATTTGAACAAAGTTTTTAACCAGTTCAAATTCAGAGAAAATGTGCCGAAAATAATGCGAAGCTTGGACAAGAAGAAAATCAAGAAAGCATTGGTGACTAATGTGCCAATACAGTTGGCAGAAGTCATTTCTGAGAGACTTAATTTTGACTTTTTCGTTGGCACAGAAATGGAAGTTAAAGACGGCGTTTTTACTGGTAAGATTATTAAAATGTCACCCAATAAAGGCGAGGCAGTTAAAGATATCTGTAAAAAAGCAAAAATTAGCCCTAGATATTGTTTGGCTGTTGGTGATGCCCCAGCAGATATTGAGATGTTTAAAACAGTAGGGATTTCTGTTGCCCTGACAGATTCTTCCAAAGAAGCCAAACAAGCCGCGGATTATGTGATTAAAGATTTTGAGGAGTTGGTGGAGATTCTTAGGAAGAGGGGTTAATCGCAATATTTCCGTTTTTTGATAGATCTGATGTCGCTGATTTTCCATCCCAGCGGGTGACTTTTACCTTACCAAACTGTTCGCCTGGGCCGATATCAAACCTTATCCAGCGACCTGGAGCAAGACCTGGTTCTTCCTCTCTAAAATTTTTAGCCATTTCTGGAGTCGGAACTTCGTTTGACGTGATTAACACTACGTGAACTTTTTGCCCAAGGCCTGGTGTTTTTCTAGCACATGATGTTAATCCCCTAATCAGACTCCTGAGTCGCCTTGCTACTTCTTCAGGTGTTTGGACTTGGCCTTCAAAAGTATCTTTAACCATCATCCAATAGGTGAGAAGATTTTGGATTCCTCCTGCTCTTTTGACGTATTCTTTCGAAAAACCAGGACCCCTTAGAGATTCGCGTTTGTAAGAAACAGGAGGAAGTTTTATTAAATCGATGTTGCGGTTGCCTTCTTCAATTTGCTTTTCGAGTTCTTCTTCCAATAGTCTCCGTGTTTCTTGGTGACGGCCTTTGGTATCGGCGCCATAGATAGTTAAGACCTCTCCATCTTTTACCTGGCTTAAAATCTCCTCGGAGGTCGTCTTTACCTCTTCGAAAGCTGCCTTGGTCAATGGATTTTCTTCTGGATAGCCGGGAGTGGGCGTAAAATGCCTAAACACCCACACAGAAACAGGCCCCCTCTCAGAAGTTAGTTTCTCTTTTTTGTTTTCTACCATGTTTATAGTCGAAATTCACTATTCAAGATCAATCCTAGGGTCAAATATCTGATGAAATTGTTTTTTCGTCATTCTTTTCTTTTCTTGGACAGGTTTGAAAGAGGAAATTTTTTTTCTAATGCTTTGGAGTAGTGGTTTTGGTGCTTGCCAGTCTTTCCTCAAAAGATCCCTTATCGGTTTGACTCGATAATAATATCTATTGACTGTTTCTACTACTTGCTCTTTTTTTGTTAGGCTCTCTGCCCAAGAGCCTATTTCAAAACTTTTTTCTTCGATCAGGAGGCAATTTCTAATGATTGACTCTTTTCTGTCTAAAACCTCAATCTCTCCATTTCTTTCAACGAATCCCCAGACTGCCTTTGTATTTTCAATTAAAGGTAAATCATGGGTGTAGTCGTTGAGAATTGGAAAGTCGAAGCGCACTCTAGAATCATAGATCGAATAAGTAATGATTGACCCATAGGGGGAAGAAAGATTTTTGGGAAGAAGTTGGGGTTCGTTCAGATTATAATATTCACGGACTATTAGTTGACAGGGAGCATTTTCCCACTTGACTTTATAAGGTCCGTGAATTTCTCTGGAAGCACAATTGGCATTCCAAAAGACGGCTTCGTCAAGACTTAAAAGACCAGAGTGGAGTCGGGCGAAAAACTTGGCGAAATCAGGCTTCGATCTTGTATCAAGCCAATTAGTTTCTTTTACCAGGTTTTTGACCTTAGTTTTAGCCCAGATTATATTCTTTTTGTCTTCGCAAAAGATATTCCCCACCATTGAGAATTCAAGCATTTTTAGAAATTCTAGGATAATCTTAATACCCTCCTCTTTCTTAAGTCCCGCCATTTTTGACCCATTTAGGAGAGGAACTAAACCCAGCCAAAGAGCGGTGGGGTATTGAAATGCCTGGGCTATTTTCTCCAACGGCGTTGATTTCCTTAGTAGCCTGTAATCAGGAAAAAAATCGCGGATAAATTGAGGCAAATATAAGGGCATGTAAAGAACAAAGTTTAGGGGCCACCAGACAAAAGGATCAGAAACGTCTATGCCCCTGAAAGATAACCTTTCAAAAGCTTTCATGGTTTTATCGATGAGAAGATTATTTTTTTTCATAAACTTTACCTCTTTTACCGTCGACAATAATTTTTATTCCTTCTTTCAGGACTGAGGTGGCATTTCCAGTTCCCACCACCGCTGGTATTCCGAATTCACGGCAAACAATGGCGGCGTGGGAGAGAATTCCTCCGTGATCAGTGATGATCGCTGCTGCTTTTTGCATGACCAAGAGCCAGGGGGGGCTGGTTATTGGCGCTATTAAGATCCGGCCTCGTTTCATCTTAGAGAACTCTGCTGGACTTTTTATAACCACCACCTTTCCTTCAGCCCTACCAGGGCTTGCCCCCACCCCTTTGATTAGTAATTTTCTTCTCATGTTATAATTAAAATGGCACGGTAAACGCTCCATTTATGGAGGCCTACCCAGGCATGTTTGCTGTGCCAATTTTATTTAGTTAGCCTTATTCTTTCGCGCTCAAATCTTCGTACTTTTTCATAGTAATCTTTCTTTTTAATCACTTTTTCTATTGCTTCTTTGCCTCTTTTTTTAAGAACTTGGGCCACTTTTTTCTCTTTAAAATATGATTCAATAATCTGACCAAGAAGAGGATGAATATCACCTTCGAGTTGGTCAAGTTTTTTGACTTCAAACCAGCCTGATTGTTGAGAATTAGTAATCAGTTCAGGTTTATTTAAAGAGATTTCAAATACCTCGACAGCAGCAGGAAAGACTCCTAGGCGTAATGAATAAGAGGCGGTATCTAAATCTTCTAAGATTTCACCAGGAGCAGTTAATTCTTTGTCAACCTTACAAACAAGTTTCTCTCTCTTTTTCGGATCCTGGACACATCTTTTTACCAAGCGAACGGCAATGTCTTGACTATTTTCATCTCCCTTTTTCGGATTAACAAAGCCAGCCGGAATATGCCACCAGCCTTTCAAGGGACTGATACCGATTCTTTGAAGTAAAATTTTATTTTTGTTTATTACTAAAGCCCCACCTAGAGGGCGATTGACTAATCGATAAAGCTCTTTCAAGCCTGCCCGGCGGACTTGAGAATAAAGATAATTAGCCAAAAGATTCTTTTCAAAGTAATCAGGATCAATCTTTTGAGTATATTTTAGCCGGGTCATTTCTAGAAAGTCATTAATTTCTTCTTTGGCCCGAATATAGGCGGCCAGGGGAGCTTTCTTTTTAATGTCTTTGAGGAGATTGAGATGTTTTTTGAGAGTAATATCGTTTGGATCAAAACCCAGGTCAAAAAGGGTGAGGGGAGTGTGGCCAGCCGCAATTAAGAGTTGGTCTGTTTTTTCCTCATTAAGCTCTAGGGCATTGGCAATTTCCATTACCACTCCACGCTCTGGAGGAGTCCGCTCGCTCTTTTCAATCCGGCTTAAATAACTAGGATCCAAGCCAACAATATGAGCCAGCTCCTTTTGGGAGATATCTTGGTTTAGTCGAAACTTTCGCAACGAAGAACCAAACTTCATACAGGCTGATTCTAGCAAAAAATTGCCAAAATGTCAATTTTTTTTGGGGAAAAATGACGGAGCATAGAATTGTCAAGGAAAGCCATTCTTTAGTATACTTGAGCTATGAGTGAGAGTAAGTTTATAAGATTAAATGTTGCTTTTAAACCTCCTGAGAATGTGGTTAAGAAGGCAATTGCCATGAGCCAGCAGATTGGTAGAAATTATAAGGCCGATTTTGCTCTTGACGGAGTTAATTTTCATCCGCATATTACTATCTACCAACCAGAGTATCCGGTATCAAGTTTTGATGAGGTGGTGGAAATGGCAGGTAAGGTTGCTGATAAAATTGCCAAAACTCCATTTGCCTTTGAAAAATTTGACAGACATAAAAGTTCTTTAGACATTACCTTTAAATTAACTCTTCAAATTAAAGATATTCATGAGCTTGTGGTTAAGAAATTCAACCCCTTGCGGAAAGAGCACCAAAGAAAAAAATTTCAACCAGGCTCTGCTTTCTATAAAAATCTCTCTTCGGCACAGAAGGAGAATTGTAAAAAATTTGGCCATCCGAATATAATGAAGGTCTATAAACCTCATTTGACACTTATTCGGTTAACATACCAATCTTCGGCTAAAAATCTGCTTCCTAATCTAAAGTGGAAAATCCCAAAATTCATTGTTAAGAAGATTGCAGTTTTTAAAGAAGGAAAACACGGAATTTGTAAGGAATTAGTTAAGGAGTTTTCTTTAAAGTAGGTTATTTTATTGTTGTTAAAGTCGGAGTTCTTAAGGTTTTTGGATATATGATAAGATGAGCATATGGACGTAGCCTTTCATGGATTGACGGGGTTGGTGATTTCTAGGGGATTAACTGAAGAGTACTTGCTTTCTGGATTGGCTTTCTCGGTTCTTCCTGATATTTTAGGAACAACCGCTTTTCAATTTTTTAAGGTTAAGAATGCTTCGAAGGACTCACTTGAATCTTTCATTAAAGACTTTTGGAAGTATACCAAACAGAATAATTTCTTTAGTAGATGGGATAAATTAACTTATCGGACAACTCATACTCTTTTTTCTCTTCCTTTTATTGCTCTTTTTGCTAATGTCTTACTTAAAGATATTTGGTGGGTTCTTGTGATTTGTTATTTATCTCATTTTCTGATTGATATCCTAACCCATGAAGGCGAGTTTGCTTTTCGCCCCTTCTGGCCTTTTTCTGATTGGAATATTAAAGGAAAAAATTGGGCCGTGAGCCAAAAACTCTTTTTGGGATTTTGGGGTTTACTGCTAGGGATTTTTCTGTTTCAATTCTTGTTGCTGATATAAGAAAAAAAGAAAATTATCTTGAGACAGGAACTATTTCAGCTTTGAACTTTCTTTATGCTCGGTTCTTTTTTTACACTTTTTACAATACTTTTTCAAAACCAATTTTCCCTCTGTATTGGTTTTGTTTTTTTCAGTAATGTAATTTTGGCTTTTACAGACTGAGCAGATAAGAGCTAGTAATTGTCTGGTTCCCTTTTTTGCCATGGAGCCGACGATGGGATTTGAACCCATGACCCCCATCTTACCAAGATGGTGCTCTTCCACTGAGCTACGTCGGCCTAAGGATATTCTATCAGTAAATAGGCTAAAATTAAAGTCTTTAAATCAGGGCTTGATTTTTTGATTAATAATTTGTCATAATGGTTCTTGATAAGAAAGGGGGTGAAAAAATTGATTTGCCAAAACTGCGGTCGAGAATTTACGCCACAGCGAGGGAGTGAGAGCAAAAATCTTTGCCCTAAATGTTTCATCAAAAAACTTGATAGTCTGGCAAAGAAAAATCCCGCTGATCCTAGTAATGACCCAGTGGCAGATGACGAACCAATGACTGATCCAGGAACTGGTCAACAAGATCAACCGACCACGCCAACTCCAGGAGGGTCAACACCAGGTACTCCTTCAGGACCAACCACTCCTAAACCAACTCCGCCAGGCCCTTCTCCAACCACGCCACCAACCACGCCACCAACCGAAAAACCTGAGAAACCAGAAGAAAAGAAGCCCGGCGGTGGTCAGCCAGCAGGTGGAGGAATGCCTGGAGGAACACCTCCGGCAACACCAACTGCTTAGTTAAAAAATAAAAAGCCAGAAGTTCTTCTTGCTTCTGGTTTTTTGTGGTTTAAAGATTGGTGCTAGGGGAGGGATTCGAACCCCCGAAGGCTTGCGCCAGCGGTTTTACAGACCGCCCCGTTTGACCACTTCGGTACCCTAGCTTAAGCTTATTTTACTAAAAATCTTGGAAATTTTCTACTTAATCTTGCTGCTCAGAATTTTTCTTAAAGAGGTAGAGGATACTGCCTAAAAAGAAGAGGATGGCGGTTAAAGAAAAATAACGCCAAATATCGCCGCCTTCTTGGCCAAAGAGCTGATAGCCACTCTGAAAAGATGAAATTGGCCAAAAGAAGACGGAAGAGATAAAGGAGTCTAAGTTAATTAGATCAAAATCAATAAAATCGTCTCTGAGATAAAGAAAGGCAACGCTTAACCAAAAATTAAAAAGCCCAGCAAAAACATAAGAGTAGATAATCTTGAGAATGGCATTAATTACTTTGATTTTTTCTATCACTCTTCCAGTTTATCACTTTCCTTTTTACTTGACTACTTTTAATTTAACTTCATTAAGAGTTGAATAAAAGATAAACTTGACAGGAGAGTCAAGAGTATTTTCAATATATAAGTTTTGATTTTTAGTTTTCCAGCTGTTATCTGGTAAGTACCTGATTGAAGTACCGTATTCTTTAGGAACCCCAGGAATAGGGGAGAAGTTATGATTGGCTAAGGCAACAACTCTCAAGCCTGCATCAGAGGCTGTCCAGTTGATTAATGAAGCTAGATGACAAACGCCATTACCATAGAGACCCCAAAGAGATTTATAACCCTCTTGGCTAACATATGTTGACCAACCAGTCTTAACTATTTTATCCTCAAATTCTGGTAAAAGATTCTCATGGAAAGCGAAAACCTCACCTGGTTGGAGTTCAATTTCCGTTGTAAAAGAATCAACTAGATCAAGATGGCCATCAAAATATTTTAAAGCCAGGAGAATATTGTATTTGAAAACTTCATTACCAGTTTTTGAATCAGGCAGTCGTTCTTCTAGATTTAGGGTGTGTTCAGCTAGGATTTGTTCACGAGGAACCGGCCAGATCATTGCTAGGTCTGGTTTAGAAATAGGCAAAGAAAAGAATGGTAGAAGTAAAGTTAAGAAAAACTTTTTACCTTTTTGCATAAAAAAAGAATATCCCCGAAAGGATATTCTGAGAGGGAATTATAGCCCATAGAGGGAAGAAAATCAAATTTTAATAATAAGAAGAATCGATTTCTTGGGGATTATCTTTTTCAGAAATGCTGACCGCATTAGCAGGAAGAACGCCTTCAGGAAATTTAGAGCCTAAGACAATTTCTCCTCCAACTAGATAGAGCTCATTAGGATCAGCTGTTTGGAAAATCTCGGTTTGAGGTTGGGATTCAGGTTCAGGCTCAAACTCTGCACAGTACTTTTTATAGGGACCTCCACCCCAAATCTTCCTTCCTCTTCGGATAGAGGCACTACTATGTCCTTGAAGATCTTCTATCTCTGGTGATTTTCTAGACATTTTTAGAGCCGAGGGTGGGATTCGAACCCACGACTTGCTGTTTACAAAACAGCTACTCTGACCACTGAGTTACCCCGGCGATTAAAGAGAATTATATCATTTAGGAAGGATTATTTGAAGAAAAAAAGAATTAGATTAAGTCCTGCCTCAAGGGTTACTTCAAGGATTTTTCCCCGACGATGTCAGGTGGGTCGGCTCTTCTTAACAGCGCACTGTTAAGAAAGTGGCCATCCCGATGAGTGTTTGGTGAGGAAAAACCTCCTCAAAGCCCAAGCCCTCATTGGCAGGACAGTTTTAAGATATCACAAGTTGTTTTCATAGTCAAGAGGCTAAACCGTATCGTAATAGATCAGTTTCTTTTTCACAGAGAGTTTTAAGCTAGAGTCGAACCAGGAAGAAGGAGAGAAAGAATTAGATTGACAATCGGAAAAATGATTTGCGAAATAAGAGGCGCTCCAAAAAAAGGAAAGATTAGGAAAATCAGGATTAAAACCCCGTATTGGTGACTAAAGCGGTCATAATCCTCAGCCAGATTTTGAGGCAGAAGACCAACTAAGACTTTACTACCATCTAAAGGATGAATGGGCAGGAGATTAAAAACAGCCAGAATGGTGGCTAAGATAATGATTGGTTGAAGAAAGATTTCAAGAATAGTCGCCGTAGGCCCTAAGGCAAAATAGGCAAGTCTGATAACTATTGCTAAAATTGCGGCCAAGACTAAATCAGCGGCTGGGCCAGCAAAAGAGGTAATGGCCATGTCCCTTCTGGGATGACGAAAATTAAAAGGGTCAACTGGTACGGGTTTACCCCAACCAATTCGAGCAATAATGAGCATGATTGTCCCTAATAAATCTAAATGGGCAATTGGATTAAGAGTAATCCGGCCAGCCAATCGGGCCGTGGGATCACCCAATCTTTCAGCACTCCAGGCATGGGCGAATTCATGGACAGTAATCGCTACCAAAAGAGCAACAATCCAAATTAAGAAGCCAGAGGGGTTGGTAAAAAGTTCTCCGAGCATTGAAACTTGAGCCTCTGTCTGCTATTATATCAAAGATTATGGCAAGATGTTTTCTATGCGGTAAAAGCAGACAAGTCGGCCGTTCTATTCGGCACAAACGAGGTGTGGCTGGAAAACAGTGGTTAAAAAGAGCTCAGAAAACAGTCAAAATCTTTAACCCCAACCTTCATGTCACCACTCTCGAGAAGAATAATAAAAAAATCAAAGCCAAGGTTTGTACGAAGTGTTTAAGGAGGATTAAGAAGAAAGGTGAGACCATCCATGGTTGGAAAGCAGTAACGGTTACTCCTAAAAAGCCCGAGAAAGAAATTAAAGAAGAGAAAATTATTAAGAAAGAATCTCCTGCTCCCAGATCTACCTAAGCTACTTTATAATCTTCACTCCTAAATATCCCTTCTGCAATTGTTTCCAGGAAGTTGGGGTTTTGCCTTCGAGTTGAACTTGGTCGAGAATAAGTTTTTGGTTTTGAAGATTAGCACTAAGGATTTTGAGTCTTTTCTTTAGGGGTCTTCGACCAGCTTGCTCTAATTCGACCATGGTCCAAGCGCCAGGCCAGGGAGTCATCGCTCTTATAAACCGCTCGATTTCTTGAGGTGTTTGGTGCCAATTAATCCGGCCGTCTGCCTTGGTGAGGATTTTGGTGTAAGTTGCTTGTTCGTCATCTTGTTTTCTGGTTTTGATTTTACCTTTCATATATTCAGGAAGAATGGTGACTAGAACTTCAGCTCCGACTTGAAAAAGGCGCTGGTAGAGAGTTTTGGTGGTGTCTTCAGGCTTAATTTCTTCTTTGAATTGAGAAATGATTGGTCCATGGTCCATTTTTTCATCCATCTTGAAAATGGTGATTCCAGTTTGAGAGTCACCGTTGATGATGGCCGCCTGGACAGGTGAAGAACCCCGGTATTTAGGTAAAAGAGAAGGATGAATTCCCAAGGTCCCTTTCTTAGGAATTCTCAGTAATTTCCTAGGCATGATTTGGCCATAAGCAGCGACAATAAAGAGATCAATCTTTCTAGTTTTTTTGACCAGTGATTCAAGCTGGTTGTAAAAGTCTTTGTCAAATTCTTTAGGGGTTAGAACCGAGATTTTCTTTTTGGTTGCCCAGGTTTTGATGGGTGAGGGAATGATAGTCTTTTTCCTACCCACTGGCCGGTCAGGCTGAGTCACACAAGCTAAGAGTTTGATGCTTTTATTTTTATTTAGCCTTTTAGCAATAGGAATAACTTCTTCAGGCGTGCCAAAGAAAACAACTTTTGTCATCATTGTTGATTAGACTAATTCTGTTTCAACCAGAATCTCTTTACCCTCTTTATCTTTTTCTAGTTTATATATTTTTTCTCCTTGTTCTAAGAGTCGATCAACAAAGAGAATCCCTTCTAAGTGGTCAAATTCGTGTTGAACATAAACAGCCTCTTTGCCTTCAAGCTGAAGAGATTGTTTTTTCCCTTTTTCGTCTTGATATTCAACCTTGATTTTATAAGGTCGATTAACAAACCCCCAATAGCTAGGGACAGAGAGGCAGCCTTCAAGAAGACGCTGGTCTTGAGGCATTTTATCCTTAGTCGTTTCTCTGGAGCGAAAGGTGATTTGAGGATTGACAAAGGGGATGATTCTTTCGCCGATTCGGGCAATAAAAACCCAGGAAGATTTACCAATCTGGGGCGCAGACAAACCGACTCCCTTGGGACTATCCTGGGCGACCATTGTCTCTTTTAAGTTTTTAATCAGGCTCTTTAGCCTTTTATCGAACCATTTAACCGGCTCAGACTTCTGCCTGAGAAGAGAATCAGGAACAGTAATTACCTTTTTAACTGCCATCTGGCTATTATATCAACTTGGAGACCCTCTTTTAAAGAAGAAAAATTTGATTGTTTGGGAAAAGCTCAGATGTTTTTCTTCGGCTTCGGAGAAAAAAAGTGCTCCGCCAACGACGGCAAGCCCGACCATTGCTCCAAAAATGAAACTTTCGAGAGGAACCCTCAGTATAAAAATGCCTAGTATTTTTTCCGGATTGAAGATCCATGTTTGTAGGAAAAAAGCAGTATTTTCGCCGAAAAAAGTATAAGTACATGAAGTCAAAAAGGCGATGCTCAAGACCTTTTTATGTTTAAGCAACAGTCTTTTTTGAAAAAACCACTCAACTAGAAGAGCGCTACCAGCGAAGATTAAGATATAAGCTAGATAACTACCTTGCCCGAACATAGGTTTTTAGAGCTACAGTTAAACTGGCGACAAATAAAGTCTCGAAAATAATAAAGAGGTATTCTTCTAGGGGAAGACTAAGGAAATAAATCCCTATGATATTCTCAGGCGGAAAATGCCAAATCTCTTGCTTAACAGCAATTATGTCCCAGGGAAGGGCAAAGGATAATCCGGCTAAAATAGAGAAAAGAAAAGTTCGAGGGTATTTTTTTAATTGCTGGTGATTTTTAAGCCAAATTAGTAAGGTAGGTAGCCAGGTAAAAACTGCTAACCAAGCTAGATATTTCATTCTTGGTGTCTTTTAACAGTAAAGGTCTTGATTTTGATTTCTTCTCTTGGACTGATGCCTGCTTTTTGGCAACAGATTTTAACTTGTTGCTCAGGCGTCTCTATTCCAGGAATATCAGGTAAAAGAAGACTTCTCCGGCCATCAGAAGTAAAAATGATTAAACCGTATTTTTTAGGATCAAGGTCTTTTTCTTGAGCAGGTTTAGGTTGAGAGAGAAGATCAACTTTAAAGACTAAATCTTTTAATTCTTTTTTTCTTACTGGAGGAAAACGAGGATCATTAAAAGCAGCTGCGAGAGAGTTTTTAATGGTTTCTTGGGCAATGTTTTCTTGGGTTGGGAGGAAGGTGCCAATACAGCCTCGAAGTTCACCTGATTTTTGATGAAGAGAAACAAAGACTCCAGCTTTTTCTTCAAGCATTTTTTTAGGTAAGTCATCAGCTGGAGAAATGATCTCTCCAGATTCAAGATAGGTTTTAACTGCGTTTTTGGCGAGTTTGACGTATTCGTCCATGTTTGAGCTTGAAATTAGCGACTAGATAACCAACCCCAAAAGGTCCTTCATATGAGAGGATTTCAGGCTGCCAAGCAGTTTTAGCTCCTTCTAAGGCGCCCAGAAGCATACAAAAAGAGCGCAAACCACATTCACCAGCTTCATCAAGAAAGCGCTCAGGTAGGTTTAAAATACCCTGAATGTCTTTTCTCTTGAGTAGTTCAATCAGTTTTTTATCGAATTTCGGCCCAGAAGGATGAAGGCCATAAGGACCATCTTCTTTAAGCCTGTGGCTCATGTCACCAGAAGCTATCCAGGCAAGTCTTTTAACATAATTAAGGTTCTTAATTAATTCCTTGCCTCGGTTGAAGTGAACTTGAGGTGATTCTAAATCGGTTAAATGAGCTTTAATTTCAATCCCATGAACGTCTTTAGCTAAGAAATGTAGAGGCACGTTAAAACCCCAATCTGGGTGAGGGGAGGAAATAAGAATACATTCAGGCTTAGCCTTGGCTAGGACTTTGCCAAGTTTTTCTAAAGCCTGAATTGTTTTTTTAACCTGAGCTCGATCAGCTTCTGAACCAACATTAGGTAGAATTATTGGCGGATGAGGAGAAATGCAAGCAAAGACTAGCATTAGCTTGATTATATCAAATCAACCCAAACCTTACTTGACAATTAATACAACAAAAGATAAAATAATCTACAACGATTGTTGTAAAGACAGGATTGATGTCTAAGAAGAAGCAAGAAATCATTAACTTCTTTCAGGCTCGGCCAGGCGAGAGTTTTTATCTACGTGAGTTAGGCCGAAGACTCTCCATGGACCCGGGTAATCTTTCTCGTTATCTCAAGGATTTAGTTAATCAGAAACAAATAATTAGGAAGAAAAAAGGTAATCAGGTCTATTTTTCTTTGTCTGATGAATACAGAAGGACGGTTGTGCCTGAAGAAGACGTTAAAAAGGCTCTCAAGAGCTTAGAACCAGATTTAATCAAGTTTTGTCAAAATTTGATTAGAATTCCCTCAGTTTGTAATGAACATCCAGAAGAAAAAATTGCTAAATTTATTGAATCTCAGGCTAAATCATTGGGCCTTAAGGCTCAGTTAGTGGCCAAAGACAGATACCGGCCAAATGTGATTATTGACACTGAGCCAAGCAAAAAGAATAATTTTTTATTCTTGGGCCATATGGATACAGTGGGTGTGGGCCAAATTGATAACTGGCGGTATTATCCTTTTTCCGCTCATAAATCAGGCGGTAGGATTTATGGCCGAGGGGCGGCTGATATGAAGGCAGGGATTGCCTGTGAGATTTATTTAATGAAGCTGGTGAGAGACCTTGGTTTGGAGCTACCCTTTAATATTCGAACAATTTTGGTATCCAATGAAGAAGGTGGAAGTACGGCTCAGCCGATTTTTGATATAGGCATGGATTTTCTGATTAAGGAAGGTTTGGTTGAGGGTCAGGCAGCCATTTATGGCTATGGAGGCACTTATAATGTTGGTATTGGTCATCGGGGAGTTTTAAGAACAAAGATTTCGACCTTTGGTGAATCAGTTCACACTGGCTCGATCAAGGTTCAAGCTAAAGAGAGAGGCACCAATGCGGTTACCGCCATGTCAGAGATGCTTTCAGCCTTGGAAAACTTGAAATTACCTCAATTAAGCCATCCTCATTTTTCTAAACACAAGAATGTGATTAATCTGGGAACAATGATTAGGCACGGAGGAACGGCGGTCAGCTCTATTCCTGATTATTGTGAAAGTGTGGTGGAAGTGAGATATTTACCTCGATTTCCGATTAATAAGATTTATCATCAGATTAAGGATATTTGTGAGAAAATAGCAAAGAAAAGAGGAATTAAAGTTCAGCTAGAGAAGTTTATCGAAATTTCGGCAGTTTGTTTGTCACCTGAAGAAGAGATTATTCAAGCCTTAAAACAAGCCTGCCAAGAAGTTTATCATCAGCCGATTACGATGAGGGGGACAGGACCGGCAAATGAGAGCTTCCTTCTGATTAAACGAGGAATTCCTACAGTCGTCTTCGGTCCGATTGGTGGGAGAGCCCACAGTGATGATGAGTTTGTCGATATTAAGTCCTTGACTAAGACTCTTGAGGTTTATCTTAAGACTTTGATTGATTTCGCCTCAGGCTAGAGGTATGCTATAATCTCTTTGATGTCTCAAACTGAGCGAGGCAATCGTCCTAAATTAGCTGCTCTCGGCCAGGAACCTAGAGTGCAAGTTGGAGGATTTTGGTTTGCCCTAGAAGACCTTCGAGGGGTTTTTAAAGGAGAAAGAGGGCAAAAAGCATACCAAGGTCCCCTCAGAGATTTCTTCGAAGCTGGCCCTCTTCCCCTTGCAAGGGTAAAAATTATTCTGGGAAAAGAAAGAAGATTCAATTCCTTGGTTAGTTTTTTTGAGAGTGAGGAACCTGGGAGGGAGTTTCTCAGGATTACTTTTATAGAGCCGACGACTAGAGAGGAAGTCGTTTTGGATTTATCACCCCAAAGACTCGAGATAAGAAAGGTGGAAGAGGAAGGAGAACAGCCGCCTAGAGAGGTGACTGTGTTCTCCAGGAGTATTTATTCAGAAAGGAGCCCCTGGGGCATAAAAGATAGATTTTTGGTATCTCAGCCTGCCAATTTATCTATCAGAGATGCTGAGAGGATCTCTGATTTGACAGCCATTTTTGCCCTGGCGGAACTAGATTCAATAAGGAGAGCCCCGGGCCTTAAAGAACAAGTGAGACTAGAGCCTCAATTTTTCGCTGCCCAAGTAATCGTCGAGATAATTGGTCAGAACCTAGGAGCTTTGCCTCAAGAGCAGAGAGGCTAAACTCGCCTCAAAAGCCAAGATTTCTTCTAGACCCCTAAAACTGCCCTGAATCCTTGAGCTGAGTAGCGATCAGAAGGAGGATCGGCAAAGCGGAAGGCGGTTCGGCAATAGACTTCGCTTCGAGAATAGGAGCCACCCCGGCCGACTCTTCGAGTTTTAAGGTTCATGTTTTCGCGACCGTCATTAGGATTATAAAGATATTTATACTTAGCTGGCCAGGGTTTGAGGCTGCCAATTGTCGTTGAGGTCCACTCAAAAACATTACCACACATGTCAGCGCAACCATAAGGGCTGTCTGATTGGGGAGAGAATTTGCCCACCGGCGTGGTGTCTTTGATTCGATATTCAACATTGCAAATTTTTGGATTCCAATCATTTCCCCAAGGGAAGATTCTCTTGTCCGTGCCTCGGGCGGCCTTTTCCCACTCAGCCTCGGTTGGTAGTCGGTACTTCTTGCTGGTTTTCTTTGATAACCACTGACAATACTCAACCGCGTCGTACCAAGAAACCTGAACAACTGGATGGTCAGGTTTATTATCTATGTTCGAATCCGGGCCAAACGGATGCTGCCAATTAGCACTTTTGACTTCCTTAAATTCAGGCACAAAAACAAAGCCAGAACCTTGTTCTTCAGCCGTAGTTTTATAGCCAGCCTCTTTAACGAAAACAGCAAATTCTTTATTGGGGACTGGATATTTACCGATGAAATATTCTGGTAGATAAACTTTGTGCTGAGGGATTTCTCTTTCTAGAAGCTCTTTTTCAGTCTTGGGGAATCTTTTTAGAAGCTCCTCGATTTCCTCTGGGGTGGAGCCCATAAAGAACTCACCGGCAGGGATTTTGACTAGTTCAGGCTCCTTCATTTATAACCCGATTTTATCATATTAAGATGTTCTTCCCATCCAGCCTGGGATTTGGTAGAATTAAGGTATGGTTGACCGAGATTCAATCATCAAAGTTGTTGACCAGCGTCTTTTGGAAAGAGTCAATCTCGCTGACGCCTTATCTGTTCTCAAATTAAGGCCGGAAGTTATCAAAGGGCAAGTTTCCGAGTTTGACAGAGCTATTGAAACACTCAATTCGCTGCTTATATCTGACGAACCTCCTACGATGCTCAAAAATATTGCTCTTATTAGGAGAAAGTTGGGGACGGTCTCGTTTCCGACCATAAATTCTCTAGAGGAAGCTAATGATTTCGGAGTCTTTTACGCTGTTCATGCCGCGGCTGAAGATGTCAATCGAATGATGAAGGCAGGAGAGGAAGGGAAAGAATATAAAGGAGAGTCGATGAGATTTCATCAAGAGATCACTGATCCTGAGGAGTTGGCGGCAGATTGTTTGATTGAAGGATATGGGCAATTTACTCAAAGATTAGCCCGATTTAAAGGGTTGAGAAGGATGGAGTTTGTCCTCGCTTTTGAAGAGGCTTT
Organism: uncultured Gammaproteobacteria bacterium; assembly: GCA_964345375.1. Classification (GTDB taxonomy): domain Bacteria; phylum Patescibacteriota; class Microgenomatia; order CAYFQP01; family CAYFQP01; genus CAYFQP01. The sequence goes on from CAYFQP010000052.1 coordinate 43,896, forward strand.
AGGTTACGGACATCAGGATTCAAAAATCTGGCAATTTATCAAGCCTTGGGTTTCGGAAGGAGAAGGCTTCTCTCCTGAATTTGTTGATTTTGTTAAGTCAAAATCCCAGTCAACCTAGCCTCAAAACCCAAAATTTCTTATTTCAGGGACCATTTTGCCTTAATCTTTCAATCTGTTTTTTAACAAAATCAGAAGGCTCTGTCTGGAAAGCCGTTTCCTCAGCGGCAATTTTCACCCTAGCTAAATTTAGTTCTCGGCCTTGAAGTATTTCTTCAAGACATCTCCCCACAATTTCAAGCAATTTTTCTCGTTGTGATTCCTGACTTCCCTGCGATAACAGGCGTAAAAGGTTTTTGTCCTCATAAACAACATATGAAGCTGCAAGGAGGATAGGATTTACGACAGAGTCAATTAGTTCCATTCTAAAACCAAGCTCTTTTGGGTCTATATTTTTTTGTTCTGGCCTTCCAAGTTCAATAGCCCTTAATTCTCGACTAAATTTAGCTATTCTCGTCTTATCAATTTCTTCTATCTCCCTCTTTAAGGGTGATAATCTTTCTTGAAATTGACTTAAAATAAGAAGTTTTCTTCTTCTTCTTCTTTCTTTAGAGTCTGCCATTTTAAAAAAGCTACTTTTAGGTAGCGAGGAAATTATATCACAATAGCCTCAAAAGCCAAAATATCTTCTAGTATTTTAGCCTTGGATTTGGTAGAATATTACTATGAGTCTCAGATTTGAAGGCGAGAGAATGACGCCGGACGTTCTCAATCCCAGCCTGAGAGATCAACTTTGTTTTATGATAAAGAGGGGAATAACCTTTCCTTTCGGCATGCTCTATGGAAGGGAATCCCTTTTATCAAGATATCGTTTTGCAGTTAACTTTGTTGGCGGTAAAAGAGTCTTGGATATTAGCTGTGGAGTAGGTAATGGGGTTGAAGAATTAAGTAAAGGAGAGGCTAAATTTATAGTAGGGGTGGACATTGATATTCCCTCGACTAAATATGCTCAAGAGACATATGCGCGCCAGGGAGTAGATTTCTCTGCGGCCGATGGTCACTGCTTGCCTTTCTTGCCCAACTCTTTTGATACCATTGTTTCTTTAGAGACAATAGAACATCTTGAGAATCCAGAAATATTCCTAGCTGAAGTTTGTCGGGTGATGACTGATGAGGGATTTTTCATTGTCTCTACTCCTAATCGGACAGTTATTAATCCCGGTGCTTCACTTGAAGATAAGCCCAAAAATAAATATCACTTGAGAGAATATTCTAGAGAAGAATTTGAAGTCCTGCTTAAACAATTTTTTGATGAGGTTGAACTCTTCGGCTTATTCAATCCCCAAGCAAATAGAAGAGGAAACCCTTTTGTTAGGAGAATGAAGTTGCTTGGTAATTTAGTGAGGTTGGAAAAAGTGGTTGAGGTAGGTTCTCTTAAGGAAAACAAAGAACCTTCGAATATTGTGGCTGTCTGCAAGTCTACGAAAGAGCAATCTTAGCTTCCCTTCCCATCCCGCCTAGGTCGCTCTTTTTTGGGCAAGTAATAATGGGTGAAGCTCATGGACAACAAATGCATGTAAAAGCAATGGATAAAGCGATAGAGTTTTTGGAAGGCCTGAAAACAGAACCCAAGTTAGGCAAATAGCAAACGAATTAGTTTTCCCTACTTTAAATTTTCCCTAAACCAAAGACAAGCTCGCCCCTGCTGGTGAGGATAAGGAAGATGTTGTTTTTTTCTGGTAAAATGGGGGTATGAAGCTGTTTCTTACCTCAGAGGGCCTACAAAAAAATTTAGTAGGTGATTTTAAAAAGCTAATTGGGCCGAAAAAGAACATAAAGATTGCTTTTATTCCCACGGCGGCTCATGGAGAAAACGGAGATAAAGGATGGCTAGAGGAGGATAAGAGAAATCTTGCTTCAATTAAGGCTGATGTTTCTGAGGTTGATTTAGACAAAATTTCAGGAGACAAGCTCAAAAGCAAGCTAGAAAAAGCGGATGTGATTTGGGTTAATGGGGGAAATACTTTTTATCTTTTAGACCGGGTGCGTAAATCGGGTTTTGATAAGATGATTAAATCTCTTTTAAAGACCAGGATTTATGCTGGAGTTAGTGCAGGAAGTATGATTGCCGGGCCTTCGATTGAGATTTGTGCCACGGAAATCATTAAAGATGAGAATAAAATCGGCCTCAAGGATTTAACAGGGCTTGGTTTGGTTGATTTTGCTATCCTGCCCCATGTGGGTGATAAGTCTGTCACTCCTCACCCAGAGTTGGTGCCTGAGTTTGAAAAAGGGGTAGGCTATCCTGTAGTCCCCCTATCTAATCGACAAGCCGTCATCTATATTGACGGCAAAAGGAGAATAGTAGAGTAGTCATTTTCCACTTTCAAATTTGTCCCTATTTACAAACTATAAAACTTCAAGAAGAACTCTGACGCCAGGATTTTCTCCACTATAAATTGAAATCCTGAACCTTTTAAGTTTACGAGTTCCTTGGGAGTATTCGCTAGCTTTATCCTTGAGACCTTTTCTTAGATTCTTATGGAGTTCAGAAAGTTTTATTTTAGCTTGTGATCGCGCCATAGCTACTAATCCTTTTCCTTCAGCTTGGACAGAAAGGTTTCGTTGTGTGAAGACGTCTTCGTGGCCTCTTAAATTAAAGAAAACACCCGAGATTGTTATCGTCCCCTTAAACTGGGGATGTTCAACCTGGACTCTGGCATTGTTGAGTTTTAACGCTCCATGATTTTCACCCCACTTATCTCTACGCCCCCCAATTTCGTATACAGGAACGATCTCAATTGCCGAGGATAAATTAGGAACAGCAATATTTAATCCTTCACCTCCAAGTTCCATGGTGGTAAGGAGAAGATCTGGGATAAGTTGTTTCGCCTCTTCTTCAGAGAAGAGCCGGTCATAGTGATCTCCGCTTTCAATGATTTCCCAAAATTCTCTTACAGGCGAGACCCCTCTTTCTACTGTTGGAACCATAGGCGCAATTATAGGCTCATTGAAGGATTAAATCAAGCTCCCGCTTTTAAATTTGCCCTTAGCGAATTCCTTCAACTTGCTTTTGATTGATACAATATAGGCCAATATGGTTGAAAGAATCCGTCTTTTACCTCCGCTTTGCGGGTTGTATCGGCTTGATGGTAGTCCTCTTAAAGAAAGTCGTATTGACATCTCGAAGATAACCGAGGAAACTGTTAGAGCTGATTTCTCTAGTGCTGGTGTTCTTCCGATAACTCCAGATGGCCAAAGGATTCTTTTAGGAGGACACTATATTGAGGGTGAAAAGGTTGAGTTTTGGGGTCCGTTCGCTGGTGGTAGACAAGGCAATGAAACCCCAGAAGAAACTGCGATTAGAGAAGCTAAAGAGGAATTAGGTTTAAAGGTTGAGCTTCATCCGCCAACAGTCTTGTTCGATGCCACTCATCTTGGCCAAGATCCGAATATTGGCTTGATTTTTCCAGTTGCCCTGCCCCCTGATGTTCAGTTCCGAGTTCCTAATGAAGAGATTTGTCGGGTAGATTGGTTTGATTGGGGAGGAATTTGTCAATTAACAGATGAATATATTCCAACCCTAAGATTATGGGGTGGGGCTTATACTTGGGCACTTCTTGAAGTATGGCTTACTGCCGATAACTTGTTACGGACTCAACCAAGACCTTCTGAGGATGATATTCTTAGGCTGATGCACACTTTTATTGGAGTAGAGTCTTTAAAAGTCGGTGAAAGCCCCTATAAAAGAGTTAAAAAACTAGAGAAAAAGAAGTAGTTTTTTAAATTTGCCTTGCTTGGTATAATAAATTCAAATGACAACCAGTCGTGAGAGAAAGATAAATATTCTTGGTAGAGAAATTAGGCCAGACAATCTTGCCCTTGCTGGTGTTTTTATAACCATGGCCGGAGTTTGGGCTGGAAATCAGCCTTGTTTAGCTTTCCTCTTCTGATGGTTGGTGCTGGCTCAGTAGTTTACGACACTCATAAAATGAAGCAAAAGTAGAGTGGTTAATTCTGGCTGGTTTCCTTCTAGTCCACGATTTCTTATGTTAGAATGATGATATGAGAGATTCAATTAAGACCGGTTTTAGTTTTGGTTTAACCTCAGGGATTATTACCACTCTTGGTTTGATGGTTGGTCTTCACTCAGGCACCCATTCTAAAATGGTAGTTATCGGCGGAATTTTGACGGTGGCGATTGCTGATGCCTTTTCTGATGCTTTAGGTATCCATATTTCTGAAGAATCAGAAGATAAACATCAAGGAAAGCAGATTTGGGAAGCAACAATAACCACTTTTATCTCCAAATTAATCTTTGC
>CAYFQP010000053.1:0-5572 GCA_964345375.1 uncultured Gammaproteobacteria bacterium
AGGTCTTTTAAGGCTCTGTCAATAATATCAACCCGAATGACCATGCCTACACCACCACCATATGGTTTATCATCAACTGTTTTTCGCTTATCAGTTGCCCAGTCTCTGAGATTGTGAATTTTGATTTCTACGAGGTTTTTTTCCTGAGCTCTTTTAATGATTGATTCAGAAAAAACTGCTTTAAACATTTCTGGGAATAAAGTAAGAATGTCTATTTTCATAATTTAAGTTTATCATCCAGGAAATTTTTAATCCAGATATTGATTAGAATATAATATGGTTGTGAAGAAGATAACTAAGCCTTGTAAACCAAAGGAAAATAGATACGTATTTACTGAAGGCATAAATTATTTTAAGACAGGCAAAGTTTCTATTTGGGGAGCTGGGGATAAAGGCACTCTAGAACTGCTAAAAAAGACTGAGATTCATGGTCAATGGTTGAATCTTGCTGCTGGAGACGGTCGTTATAATTTGGACTTATTAAAAAAAGCAGATTTTGTGGTTGCCTCTGACATTGATGCCAGTGCTCTTAGTAAGTTATGGCACAATACTCCAGAGAAATATAGATCTAGATTAGGAACAAAAGTCTTTGATATCACCAAAAAATTTCCTTTTGAAGATAATTCATTTGACGGTGTTTTTTGCACGGGCACCTTACATCTTTTCCCGAAGGAAATTTTGGAGGAAATTATTTTAAAGATTAACAGGGTTTTAAAACCTAGGGGCAGAGTCATCATTGATTTTGCGACTGACATCAGGAGGATTTCACCAGAAGGGAAACTCATTTTCTTTGGTGACGAGCCTAGATATACTCTGGGAGAAGCTAAAAGAACCTTCAAAAATCTTTTCAGAAACTATAAGATAAAAATTTATGAGTTAGAAGTTTTAGAAGAAGATTTTACTCAAGCCAGTCCTCCTTATAAATTAAGTTGTAAGTTTCTCATTTTAGTCGCTGACAAGAGTTGAATTTGGACAGGAAATAGTGTTAGATTAAAGGTGATGCGGGTTGTTAATCTTCTTTCTACTTACAATGAGCGGGAAAACATTGGGCCAATGATTGAGTATTTGGATGATTTGGACAAGAAATTAAAGAAACATGAGTTTGTTAATTTGGTGGTTGACAGTCATTCGCCTGATGGGACTGGTGATTTAGTTCGAAAGATGATGAAGACCAGAAAGAACCTTCATTTATTGGAAACACCAAGAGGCTTAGGCATTTCTCTCATCCAGGGCTATAAATACGCGATGAAGAAGTTAAAAGCTGATATTGTTATTCCTAATGATGTTGATTTTCAGTGGCATCCTAAATATATTCCTCAGATGTTGGAGAAAATTGAAGAAGGTTATGATGTGGTTGTTCCTTCTCGTCATGTGCCTGGGGGGAAGGATAATTTTGATGCTTTTCGGAAGTTGACTCATTTTGTTTCTAATACCTTGGTTAATCATTATTGGGCCGGGATTAGAGAGGTTAAGGATTTGGCGGGTAATTTTAAAGCCATTCGGGTCAAGGGAATCTTGGAGAAAGTTAACCTCAATAAACTAGATGTTAGAGGTTATGTTATCCAGCCGACAATGATTTATGAACTTTCGAAGACAGGGGCTAAGTTTTGTGAGATTCCGGCTGTTTATGGAGAAAGAAGAGCTGGAAAAACTAAGGTGGGAGTTAACATTCAGTTTATTAAGGATGTGATCGAGACTGTTCTTAACGCCACCAAAATCAGAATTGAGCGCTCCCAGCAAGTAATTAAGTTCGCCATTGTTGGTTTTATCGGCTTTATTGTTAATACCGTTGGTTTAGAACTTTTTGTCTTTCTCGGTATTAGGCCCTCGATCTCAGGGATGATGGGCGCCGAGTTGGCGATTATTTCTAATTTTATTCTTAATAATTTTTGGACTTTTGCGGCTAAGAAGATTGTTTCTTTGAGAAAGGCACCGATTAAGTTCCTTCAGTTTAATTTAACTTCGATTGGCGCGGTTCTTATCCAGGGAACAACCATTGAGTTGGGGACTTTGCTCTTTGGTGGTTTAATGAATAGCCTTTTTTCAGGCTTTTTGACGCCTTTCTGGGGAAATAATGGTTATCGCTTCTTCTATATCATGGGAATTGGTTTTGGTCTGATTTGGAATTATTTTGCCTACACCACTTTTATCTGGAAGACTCGTCAATCAAAGCTCTTTGGCTGGCTTCAGAAGAGGTTGGGGTAAAGTTGAGCTGAGAACAGATTTGTGAGAAAATTGGGGTGATGGGCAGGAAGAAAAAGACCTGGATTCCGGTAATTCGACGGCGTAACGAACCAGTTTTATTAAACAGTTGGCTTAGTACCGCCTACCAAGACCAATACCATCAGGAGATTTTACTCCTTCCCAGAGGTATCTACGATTTTAAGTATCTTGATGGTTTAGTCATTTTTGAGAAAAATGACCTTAGGAAGTTTGAGACCAGCCTACGAGAAAGACTTACCTTAGAGTATCTCGAGTTCATTGTTAAAAAATGTCGTCGTCAATCAAATAGTTTACTCAACACTGCCCGAGAGATACAGCTAGAAGCGCCTTACGATTCAATGACCAATGTTCAACTTCTCTCACTGTTTTCTATATATTCAAGTGCTGTTATTCGGGTGATGCCTTTTCTTGCCGGTCTGGTGATTTTGGAAGGCGTTTTAGGAAAGGAGCTTGAAGATAAGCTAAAGACACATGTTAAGAAACATAAAATTAAACTTGATTCTAAAGGGTACTTCGACTCACTCGTCTTTCCTCGAGAAAGAAGTAAGCCATCGTTGGCGATCATTGAATTGTATAGATTAGCCGCCAAAGCACAATCGAACTCTTCATTCCGTAAACTTTTTAAGTTGAGAACTGCCAAGGCACTGCCACAGATGAGGAAGAAATACCCGACATTTATGAAGAAATTTAATGCCTATCTTGAAAAATACGACTTTATGGACATGGAGTTTTATGTCGGTCAACCGGTGACAGCCGAGGAACTTTTCAGACGAATTAGGGAGGTGATCGGTGAAGCCAGTAATCGACTTGCCCGGATTAAGCAAGATGTTAAAGAAACAGAAGAGGAGTTCAAACGAGCCTCTAAGAGGTTGAGATTAACTCTTGGGTTGCGAAGACTTATTGATTTAACGAAAGCAATCCATTACCAACGCCAGTACCGAGCAGATGCCTTATTCAAAGCCGGACGAGATGTTTTAGAATTGATGATGGTTATTGGAGAACGCTTAGGAGTTGACTATGATGCTTTGCTTGCTTTAACTTGGTTAGAGATATCAGAATCTCTTATTAAAGGTAAATTGACTATTGATCGTAAGATACTTACTGCTCGTCAGAAAGACTATGGTATGGTCATGGAGGATGGGGTGGTCTTTTTTATCACTGGTGACGAGCTTGCCAAAGAACTTGCTTTACTACCTAAGGTTGAGAAAAAGGTTAAAGAGCTTAAGGGGAACATTGCCTTTCGTGGTACTCACCGTGGACATGTGGCTATAGTTACCCACCCTGACGAGATTGACAAAGTGAAACCTGGCGACGTTCTTGTTTCTCCAATGACTAGCCCCTATTATGTGCCGGCCATGGTTAGAGCTGGTGCGATAATAACAGATGAGGGAGGGGTTCTTAGCCATGCTGCCATTGTTTCTCGTGAGTTGGGTGTCCCCTGTATAATTTCCACTAAACACGCCACCCAAGTTTTTAAAGATGGTGATTTAGTCGAAGTTGATGCTGAAAAAGGCATTGTGAGAAAATTAGTAAAGGAGACTTAAAGTTGAAACCAAGCTAAAATGTTTGAAGGAATATCGGAGATATTTAGAAGAGAGAAGCCAACTCCTAAAGAAAAACATCCAAAAAAGACATTTATACAGGAGTTAAATGATCTGGTTGATCGGGCTATAGAAAGTGGGAAGAAGCAGAAGGTTGCCTTTGTTGCAAAATATCCCAAACCAGTAGGCGCCCATGGGGTACATACTGAATATGTTTATGTTTTCCCCTATATGGTGGGAAGAGAGCAAACTCACTCTGTTCTCATCCATCGTGAAGGACTATTGAAAGGAGGGCTTCCTCACGAATATCATAGTTTCATTTATCAAGAAGGGAGATTTTCCATTTATGAGGGAAGAAGACAAGTGGGCAAAGCGGTTCCCGACTCGGAACCTGCCGTTTCCTTTAGCGGAAGAACAAACTTCTTTTATAAAACCAGAAAGGGAGATATTGTTATCGGCAACGAGAATGGTTGCGAGAAAGCTTTTCGAATAAGAGAGTTTGATTTATATGCTGGTCCAGAGAAAATATTTGGTAGGGAAAAAGTTCACGTCCAAATCAAAGGAAATAATATTTTTATAGAAGATTTAGAAAATCAATAAACAAAAAAATGAAAAAAAAGAGAATTAGGTGGATTAAAACTATCTCTCGAAATGTAACTCCTCAGGCATCCTCCATCATTACCTCGCCTAATTCTCGCTTTTTTGAAAAACTTGGAGTTGGATTCAAAAATCAGCTTTATATTCCAGAGAATGGGAAACATATCTTTTATTTGGATGCCGATGAGTTCCGAACATTCGGGGAGGAAATCGCAAGAAAGATAAAAAGCGATAAGAACTTTTTAAAAAATCAAATTAAAGCCTGTCTTAGAGACAGCAGAGAGCTTTTTAAAGTTAGTAAGGAATGTAGCAAAGCCGTCAAGAGAAAGACAGAAAAAGTATTGATAAAAGATTATAAAAACTATCTTGATAAATTTTATGACTTTTATGTCCATATGTGGGCAACCCACCCGATCGAAGACTACTTAGAAGATACACTAAAGATAACCCTAAAAGAGGAACTAGAGAGGAGAAAGAAAAAAGACCGATTTAATCAATATTTGAGGGTTTTAACTGAAAAGACTGGGTTGATTGAGGCGGAGAAAGAGCAAATTGGGTTTCTAGAAATAGCTGTGCGGGGGAAGACGACAAGAGAGATAGATAAACTTTTAGACAAACATGTTAAAAAATACAGCTGGTTACCATTCTATGGCTTTGATTTACCTGTGTGGGATAAAATGCATTTCCTTAATAATTTGAGAGAAATTAAAAATCCTAATCAAAGACTAAAAAAGACCAAAAAAGAATTAAAAGAGAAAAGAGAAAGACTTAAAAAAGTTAAGAAAGAACTTAAAGAAAATAAAGAACTTATAGAACTTATTAATTTAGTCCAGAAATATTTAGTGCTTAGAACCGATCGAGCTGATGTATACCGTAAAGGGATTTATTTCCTTCGACCCTTTCTCTTCGAAATCGCCAAAAGAGCAAAGCTAAGCTACATGGACGTTGTCTATCTTACTCCTAATGAAATCATTAACTTTTTAGAAAAAGATCGCTTGCCAAAGCATAAGTTAATTAAGGAGAGACAAAAACACTTTTTACTCATAAGTAAATGGGGAAAGGTTAGGCTTGTTTCAGAAACGAAAACAATTCAGAAGATTATTAAAGAAGAACTAGGCGAAGAAGAAGTTAAGATTACTAAACTTAGGGGGAAAATAGCTTTTCCAGGGGTAGTTAAAGGAAAAGTGAGAATTATTAAGACTATTAAAGAT
>CAYFQP010000054.1:0-3697 GCA_964345375.1 uncultured Gammaproteobacteria bacterium
TTAACTGATCAAGAATCAGTTCATTTAGAAGATTGGCCTGAGTTAGAAAAAAAGAAGATTGATAAGTCTTTGGAAGAAAAAATGGTTTTGGTCCGAAAGATTTGTGAATTAGGTCATGCTAAGAGAAAAGAAGCCAAGATTAGAGTCAGACAGCCTTTGAAGAGCCTTAGGGTTCAAGTATCAAGTCCTAAACTTGATAATGATTTACTTCAATTAATTAAAGATGAATTGAATCTTAAAGAGGTTGTTTGGTTGAAGAAAGCAGTTAAAGAACCTAAGATTGAGCTTGATACTCAGCTGACTCCTGAACTTAAGGCTGAGGGAGAGGCTAGGGAATTGGTCCGTCAGATTCAAGAGTTGAGAAAAGAAAAAGGTTGTCGTTTAGATGAAGAAATTGTTGTTCACCTTCCTTCTTGGCCAAAGGAATTTGAGACTTATCTTAAAAAGCAAACTTTGGCAAAAAAATTAATAAAATCTAAAGAATTAAAAATTGGTTCTCAATGAAAATTCTTCAGGGCTTAGATCGATTGATTCTTATCTCTCTTCTGCTTCTTTTGAGTTTAAGTCTGACAATGATTTGGAGTTTAGCCCCTCAGCTCTTTTTTCATCAGTTGATTTTTATTGTTATTGGTTTGGTGGTCTTTTTTATTATTTCTAGAGTGGAGATTGAGGCTTTTAAAGATTTTTCCTGGTTGGTTTATCTAATTTCTATTTTTTTGCTTCTCTCAACTTTTATCTTTGGTCAGGTGACTCGGGGAGCAGTCAGGTGGATTGAGATTGGTGATTTTACTCTTCAGCCGTCTGAATTGGTTAAGCCTTTAATTATTTTCTTTTTTGCTATTTTTATTAGTCAGGCTAAGAAACTTGATTTGAGGGTTCTTTTATCGAGTTTTCTTTTACTTCTACCTCTGTTGATTTTGGTCTTTGCCCAGCCTGATTTAGGCAGTACTTTGGTTATTTTTATTAGTTGGTTGGGAATTGTTTTTGCTGGTGGTTTGAATTTATATTTGTCTTTGGGTGGAGCTTTTTTGGTTCTAATTCTTTCTCCCCTGACTTGGTTTTTGATGAAAGATTATCAAAGAGAAAGGATTTTGAGTTTTCTTGATCCTTATCAGGATCCTTTGAAGACTGGTTACCATGTGATTCAGGCAATGATTGCTGTTGGCGCCGGTGGAATTTTTGGTCGAGGCTTGGGAAGGGGGACCCAAAGTCAGCTCTTGTTTCTTCCTGAGAGACACACTGATTTTATTTTTGCTTCTTTGGTTGAAGAATTAGGGTTTTTTGGTGGCTTACTCCTGTTGTTTGCTTATGGGCTCTTGTTCTATCGAATTTTAAGAATTACTCAAGAGTCAACCTCTGAGTTGAGTCGGCTCTTTTGCCTGGGTTTTTTTTCTCAAATCCTTTTTCAGGTTTTTGTTAATGCGGGGATGAATATGGGGATGATTCCGATAACCGGTGTTACTTTGCCTTTAGTCTCATATGGTGGCTCTTCTCTTGTAGGAACAATGATTGGCTTGGGAATAGTTTCAGCTATTAGTAGATTTAAAAAAGAAAAGGCTCAGGCATTGGAGATTGGTTAGTCAGGTTTGCAAGCTGAAGCTGATTAGGCTATAATCAGATTTAAGATGAAATACGCGGTGATTAGATTAAAAGGTCATCAATATCGAGTTGAAGAAGGTCAGGAAATAGTGGTTGACCGGTTAGGAGAAGAGAAAGGTAAAGAAATCGAAATTCCTGAAGTTCTTTTGGTAGTTGATGATGGCCAAATAGAAATTGGTCAGCCTTTGGTTAAAAAAACCAAGATTAAGGCCAAGGTACTTGAGCACCTTAAGGGAGAAAAGATTCGGGTTGCTCGTTTTCGGGCTAAATCAAGATATAGAAAAGTTAAGGGTTTTCGGCCCTCGTTGACTAAGATTCAGATTAGTAAATTTTCTTCAGTGAAAAAATAGTCTCTTCAACTGGCTGAATTTAAAATCTTTGCTGGGCTTGACATTCGTGAAAAAATAAAGTAAATTGATTGGGTATGGCAAAAACTAAAGCCGGAGGAAAAACAAGACAAAAAACTACTCGGCCAGGAAAGAGATTGGGAATTAAGATTGCTGGTGGTCAGTCAGTTAGGCCTGGCCAGATTATTATTCGTCAACGAGGGACTAAGTTTCATCCAGGCAAGGGAGTTGGTTTAGGCAGGGATTTTACCCTTTTTGCTCTTAAAGAAGGCAAGGTGATTTTTAAGAAAAGACAAGGCAGGCAATTGGTCGCAGTAGAATAAAATGGCTGAAGAACAAAAAATTATTCAACTAAGTGTTGAGGAACTTCAACAAAATCCTCTTCAACCTAGGGGTTTGATTACGCCTGAGAGTTTGGTTGATCTGGTTGATTCGATTAAAGAGCATGGTATTCTTGAGCCCTTGGTGGTGGCTAAGACGCCGGCTGGCTATCAGATTATTGCTGGTGAAAGAAGGTGGCGGGCCGCGAAAATCGTTGGTTTGGAAACCGTTCCGGCTATAGTTAAGATTACTACTCCTCAGGGAATGTTGGAAATGGCTTTGGTGGAGAATGTTCAGAGGACTGATCTTAACCCCTTAGAACGAGCTCGGGCTTTTCAGCGTTTGGTTGATGAGTTTGGTTTAGCTACTTCAGAGATTGCTAAGAGAATTGGTAAAAGCCAGGCTTATGTCTCTAATTCGCTTCGTCTTTTGACTTTGCCTGATGCCCTTAAGGATGGCTTGCTTTCTAGTTTGATTACTGAAGGCCATGCTCGGGCTTTGGCCGCTGTTGATGACAAACGGCTGATGGTTGATGCCTACAAGATTATTTTGCGAGAATCTGGTTCAGTCAGAAGAGCTGAGGATTTGGCCAGGAGGATGAAGCACAAATCTGGCCAGAAACCAAGGCCAAAAGCCCAGAAAGACAAGCTAAAGATAGTCAGTAAAAAAATTGACGAGATGGTTGAAAAAATGGAGAAGGCTTTGGGAGGAGTAGAAAAAAGTGTTGTTAAGCTTAGCCGCTCCCGGACCCAGACTAGACTGCAGATTATTCTTAAGGGAGCTCCTGAAGAGACCGAAGAAAGACTTCAGAAAATCTACAAGGGAGCAATTAAATAAGTTAATATTCGGCTGAAGGGATAAAACCAAGGCTGGAGAGAGGCCAGTACCTGAACCAGGCTTTACCAAGAATGACTTCTCTTTTAACAAAACCAAATTCACGGCTGTCTCGGGAATAAGATCGATTGTCACCCAAAACCAAGTAAGTCTCAACTGGGATCATGATTTCCCTTTCTCCCTGGAAAATGCTTCCTGGAGCAGTCATAATTTCTTCGCCGAGATAGCTTTCGGCCAAGCGGGCTCCATTAATGTAGATATGGCTTTCTTTGATGGCCGCTCTTTCGCTTGGAAGGGCGATGATTCTTTTAATATATTCACATTCGTCAGCGGCACAAGGTTCTGAAGGAGGGGCTTTAAAGACAATGACATCACCTCTTTGGGGTTCACCAAAACGATACGATATTTTATCAGTTAAAAGAAAATCATTATTGTGGAAGTTGGGATACATCGAGTTGCCTTTGACCTGATGAGGCTGAAGCAGGAAAAGATAGACAACCACAAAGATAGACAGGGCTAAGACAACGGTCTGAATGGTGTCTAAAAAGAAAGAGCCGAGTCTTTTGAATATTGCTTTCATTGTTTTCATTATAATC
>CAYFQP010000055.1:0-8074 GCA_964345375.1 uncultured Gammaproteobacteria bacterium
TTTAAGCTGGCACCAGCTTTAGTTCGTGGGAAATGCCAAAAAGGCGATATTTTAAATTTACCCTTCAAAAATAATCAATTTGAAGCGGTTTCCTGTTTAGCCTTACTGGAACACATTAAGAAGACGGATGTCGACAGAGCTCTGGCTGAACTTTTGCGAGTAACTAAGAAGTATGTTCTTCTCCAAATTTGTGTTAAGGATAATCCTTTTGAGGGTGAACATTATCTTTTAGACCCGACTCATGTTAATGTAGAAGAATCGGATTGGTGGGTAAAAAAATTTAAAGAATTAAAGATAAAAACTAAGTTTTCTCCTCCAATCCTTGGATTGTTTTTGCTTGAGAAAGAGAATAAGGACCAATCCCAGTCCGGATGAGCTCGGCTACAGTGGCACCACAACCTAGCTCCTCACCTAAATCTCGAACCAAACTTCTGACATAAAAGCCTTTGCTTGTTTCAAGATTGAGAGTTAAGTAGGGTGGAGAAAATTCTAGAATTTCTGCTGAAAAGAGTTCAACTGTTTTTGGCTTGAGTTTAACAGCTTGTCCTTTCCTGGCTAGTTTGTAAGCACGTTTACCCCTGACCTTAACTGCTGAAAACTCAGGAGGTACTTGGGGGTGTTTACCTAGAAACTGTCTTATAGTCTTTTCTATTTTCTTCTGACTGAGGCCCTTAATTAGCCTTCTTTCAATAATTTTTCCGGAGAGATCGTCGGTATCAGTTTTAACCCCTAGTCTTACTTTTACTTTATAGGTTTTAGGCAGTTTTTGAAAAAGAGGCAGCTTTTTGGTTCCTTTCTCCAAGCCAAAAATTAAGAGACCAGAGGCTTCTTTGTCCAAAGTGCCGGCATGACCGACTTTCTTGATGTTTAAAATCTTTTTGATTCTATTACCCACTTGGGCTGAGGAGATGCCAACTGGTTTGTTGATTAAGAGAATATTTTCATCTAACATATTCTTAGGCCAGGCTCAGTTTTAATTTTCTGCCAAGGAATAAATTGAGGATTAAAATAAGCGTTGGCCGCAACATAACTGGCATTGTCAGTACAGAGTTTGGGTGAAGGAATAAATAGCTTGTCTTGGCTATTACGAATAGCCTTTTGGGCTTTCTCACGGAGGCGAGAGTTAGCGGCCACCCCACCAGCCAAAAGAATGGACTTGGCCTGGTATTTTTGGGCGGCTCGAACTGTCTTTTTTACCAAGACATCAGTGATTGCTTCCTGAATTTCGAAGGCTAATTGTTGAATTATTAAATTATTAAATTGCTTTTTTGATTTTTTTTGTCTTACTTTATTGATAACCGCGGTTTTAAGTCCAGAAAAGCTAAAGTCATAGTTTTTATCATTAATCATTGGTCGAGGTAATTTAATTGAGCCTTGAGCTTTAAGCCTTGACATTTTTTCTGCTTTTGCGGCAATGGCTGGTCCTCCAGGATAACCTAGGCCTAAGACCCGAGCGGTTTTGTCAAAACACTCACCAGCTGCATCATCGCGAGTACCACCCAGCCATTTTAAATTATTGTGCTCTTTTATAAAGACTAAATCTGTATGACCGCCAGAGACAACTAAGCCAATGGCCGGGAATTGAGGTTTTTTATCCTCAAGCCAGTTGGCGTATAAATGTGCTTGGAGGTGATTAATGGGAATAATTGGTTTTTTCCAAAGATAAGAAAGAGATTTAGCCGTCTCCACGCCGACTAAAAGCGAGCCAATTAAGCCTGGGCCATTGGTAACAGCAATTACGTCAATTTTCTGGCTTTTGATTTGAGCATTCTCCAAGGCCTCTTTGATTATTGGAATAATGCATTTAAGTTGTTCTCGAGCAGCTATTTCAGGAATAATGCCGCCTGTCTTTTGGTGGAGTTCAACTGAGGAAGCAACCACATTAGAAAGAATCTTGGTCCCATCTTTGACCACGGCTGCGGCTGTTTCATCGCAACTAGTCTCAATGCCCAGAATAATCACGGCTTAATTATACCTGTTTTGCGTGGTAAGATTAAATCGATGAAATTCATTAAAAGATTAGAAGCAAAACATTTTCTTGCCATTATTTTTATTATTGGCTTTCTAGTTTACTTTAATATTCTTCTTAATGGTTTTGTCTGGGATGATGAAGAACAGATAATTAATAACACGATTATTCAAAACCTATCTAATTTTCCTAAGCTTTTAACTTCCAGCACTTTTCAGACTGGTGGCGCGGGCACTCTTTCTGGTTATTATTACCGACCAATAATGACCATTTCTTTTATGACTAACTTTTTTATCTGGAAATTTAACCCCTTTGGCTATCATTTTTTTCAATTAATCATTCACCTTCTCAATTCAAGCTTGGTTTTTTTGACTTTTCTTTATTTATTTCGTGAGCTGGGATCGAAATATGCTCAAATTATTGCTTTCATTATTGCTCTAATCTACGTTGTTCATCCAGCTAATGTTGAGGCTGTTGCTTATATTGCCTCAACTCAGGAGGTTTTATATACCTTATTTTCTCTTTTAGCCTTATTTGCTTTTCTTAAATGGAAGGGTTTCTGGAAGAGTTTGAAATTAGCTTTGCCTTTTATTTTTTTAGCTCTTTTATCAAAGGAATCAGCTCTAATCATCATTCCGATTATTTTCTTTTATCTATTGTTATTTAGAAAAAAAGAAAATGCCTTTTATTTTTTGGGCACTTCTTTTCTGGTTTTTTTAGCCTATGTCTTTTTAAGAATAGTCGTGGCCAAAATTCCTCTTAATCCGCCTCATTTCTCACCAATTGCCAGTGTTTCTTTGACAGAAAGACTTCAAACTATTCCTTTTATTCTTTTTTCCTATTTACGCTTGATTTTCTTTCCTAAGAATCTTTCGATTTCTCACCATGAGATAGTCAAGAGCTTAGACTTAATGTTCTGGGGACCATTGATAGTAATTTCGGCTGCTTTTTTAGTTATTCTCTTATGGCTCTGGAGAACTAAGAATAGGTTAGGAATTTTTTTCTTTTTATGGTTTGGGACTTCAATTGGCTTTGTTTTGAACATCTTTCCTTTAGATATGACCTATGCTGAGCGCTGGCTCTATTTTCCTCTGATCGGGTTTTTAGGAATAATAGGTGTTATCTTAATATGGTTGCAAAAGAAAATTGCTTGGATCAAAAAAGCTTTACCTTTTATTTTTACCTTTTTCTTTATCTTTTTCTCGGTCCGGACTTTTACCAGGAATTTTAATTGGAAAAATGGCTTGATTCTTTTTTCCCATGATGTGGTCTATTCTCAGAACTCTTTTGATCTGGAAAATAATTTAGGAGTTGAGCTTTTTCGGGTTGGTAAGATTAATGAAGCTAAAATTCATTTTGAAAAATCAATTAGACTTCAGTCTAATTGGTGGTTTCCTTACAATAATTTAGGCGCCGTCTATGAACAAGAGGGAGATTTGAAAAAAGCCAGAGAGCTTTATGAACAATCAATTGAAAAAGGCAATTATTATTTGGCTCACGAAAACCTAGCCTGGATAGTTCTTAGGGAAGAAGAACCAAAAAAAGCAATTAAAATTATTGGAAAATCTTTAGCTCTCAGACCTTACAATCTTCGGCTTTTAACTGCTCTTACCTTGGCTTATTATCGAGATGGACAATTTGATAAAGCAGAAGAAGTCGCGAGAAGGCTGCATTCTTTGAGTCCGAGTAATCAAACTAGGGGATTATTAGAAGCAATTCTTAAGCGTCAACCAATTGAATTTTAAAAACTAAGGGTAGAAAGGCGACAGCCTGCTGCTGGGTCATTGAGATAATTTTGTCCAGCAAAACTAGTGCTATCGCCCCTTCTTGGTTGTCTTTACCACCTCGATCTTGCTAGGTTAGAACCTAGCGTCCAGCCACAGCATCCAAGGAAAGCTGTGGATAATTTTAGGCTCTTTGGGGGTAATTCTTTACTGGGCTGGGCCTGTGCCTCGGAGAAAAACTGCTTGCCAGGGGCGATAACTAGAATAAAAGGTTCGTTCTTGTAATATCTCTCCATTTCGAACCACTTTCCAGTCAAAAGCGACCTTAGCTCCCCAGGCAGACCAATCAATCTGCTTGACTGTTCCTGTTGGTAGAGTCGGATCATCCTGATATAAATCAGGTGGCGGTGGAGTTTGGTCCCAGATTCGGGACTTACTGATGGTCGCTATTCTTCCGTCTGAAGTACCGTAAAATTCAAAAGTTAATCTCATATTCCGGGTATCTGCATAAGCCTGAATTAAAATATGAGCGGGAGTATCATTTTTAATTTTCAAATCAGGCGATGGTTCCCAGACTGTGGCATCAACTCCGACTTGCGAGTTTTGCTCATAATAGTAAACCCGATAGGCATGGGGTGCTCTTTCGATAATAGGCAAACCAGCGTCTAAAGCGGCTCGGAAGAAGGTGGTTGAGACCTGACAGACACCGCCTCCATCACCAAGAATGGTTCTCCCTTCCTTAATAATGTAGGCTTCCTTGTAACCCGTGGCTTGAGAGACTTCACCTAGATTTTGGTTAAAAGAAAAGACTTCACCTGGAGGAATTAAAAGGCCATTAAGTCGAGAAGAGGCGAGTTGGATATTATCAATTCGGGAAGCAATTGAGC
This sequence comes from uncultured Gammaproteobacteria bacterium, assembly GCA_964345375.1. Lineage (GTDB taxonomy): Bacteria > Patescibacteriota > Microgenomatia > CAYFQP01 > CAYFQP01 > CAYFQP01. Next base: position 4,581 of record CAYFQP010000055.1, read on the forward strand.
CGCGAAAATAGGAAACACCTCGACCGATTAATTCTTTAATCCCTAAATTATTAACATCTTCGGTTTTAATCGCTGGCGGAGTTTTTTTGGCCTCAATGACTAAGGCTAATTTTTTCTCTTCAGCCCCTCCAATTTGTTTTAGGCTTTGATTAAGAGCTTTTAAGGCCTGTTTTTGGTCAAGCTCGATTCCCTCTTTAGCTGGTTTAAAGACAATTACCCGGTTATTTTCAAACCGAAAAGCAGCATTTTCTGGTGGTCGGTTGACTGATTGGCCAAGATTGTTTAAATACTCTTCAATTTTAACTTGGTCAAAGCCATTTTGGAAATCAAGAAAACTGATCAAGATCTCTTGGTCGAGATTAAAAACTTGGTCTTCAACCGTAATTTTGATTGTCTTACCCAGGAGATTCTCGGCCCGTTTTTTGGTTTCCTCAATTTCTTCCTCAGTCAGTTGAGGATTGAGTTGAATCACTGGAAGAATAATTGGTTGAGTTTGGTAATCCTGAAGCTGTTGTTTAATCTGGAGCAAAAGTGTTCTTTGATCAACTTCCTGGCCTGGTTTGCCTGACTCAATGCCGACTAATTGACCAGAAACTTTAATTTGGGGTTCAACTGTGGGAATATAAATCTCAGCTGAAATGGTAGCGATTTGGTTCCTAAGAGAAGTTTCATTCAAGGTATAATTAAGAGGCAGATTAAACCCTTGATGCCAAGCTTGCCATTTAATTTTTAGGTTTTCGAGAGGCGAGCCGCTTCGACCTAAAGAAAAAGCTTTTTCAGCTGTTATTTCTAAATTTGGCTGAAAGTCAATTGAATCAAGACTAATAATCCATGACTGACTATCATAATTAATCTCAATCTGCTGGAAATCTTTTTGGTTAAGAAAATTAGTTAACTTAGCCCTAGCTTGAGCTTGAGTCTGATTGCTAAGGTCAAGACCTAAGACTTTGATCCCCGGATAAATTTTTTGCCAATAAGCAAGGTGATAGAGGCCGAATGTCAGAGCCAATAAAATGACTAAACCTCCTGGTAGCCACAAAGAGATCTGTTCCCGAACTACTTTCTTGATTTTTTTCTTAATCTTCTTGAAATCGATTTCCCACATCTTGTATTATTAAGAAAAGCTATTAATTATCTTACCATGGCCGATCAACCTGATATTTCTAATCCCAACCAAACTCCACCCCCTTCTGGAGGAGATTTACCCAAGGCCTCGCCTCCTCCACCTCCTAGTTCTAAACCTTCTGAGCCGCCTTCTAATCTGCCGAGAACAGATCTTAAACCTCCATCCGAGCCACTGGCTTCAGGTCCTGCTTCTGGTGAGGAACCTTCTCCTGTTGCTCCTAGTTTACCTGAAAGTCCACCCGGGACGCCACTCAAACCACCAGAACCGGTTAGCCCAACGCCTGCTTCACCACCAGCTTCATCACCGCCAGAAGAAGCAGCTCAGGCTTTGATAACCAAAGAACCGGGAAGAGGAATTAATTTTAAAAAGATTTTCTCTTTTCTCTTTATCTTGATTATTCTTGCTGGACTAATTTTTGGCGGTTACAAACTAATTCTTCCCCGATTGAAACCAGTCAGCAAAGAAGTGACTTTAACTTATTGGGGACTCTGGGAGCCCGAGACAGTCTATAGTAGTGTCATTAGTGAATATCAACAGTCTCATCCCAATGTCAAAATTGAGTACGTCCGCCATTCTCCTCAAGATTATCGCCAACGACTCCAGTCAGCTCTAGCCCGAAACGAAGGTCCGGATATTTTTCGCTTTCATAATACCTGGATGCCGATGCTTAAAAGAGAATTGGCATCAATTCCAGCCTCAGTGATGGATTCAGCCACTTTCGAGTCTCTTTTTTACCCAGTCATGCGTCAGGATTTACGAGTGGGCAACAACTATGTTGGCCTTCCTTTAGAAATAGATGGCTTGGGAGTATTTGTCAATGAAGAAATTTTTGAGAGAGGCGGGAAAACGATTCCCTCTTCTCTGACTTGGGATGAACTCCGGAGACTGGCTTGTGACTTAACTTCAATTAATGAACAAGACGAAATTGAGGTTGCTGGTGCGGCTTTAGGAAGAACAGAGAATATTGAGCATTGGAGCGATATTTTGGCTTTAATGATGCTTCAGAATGGAGCTGATTTGACTAGTCCAACTGACAAACGAGCCCAGGACACAATTCGCTATTTTGCCATGTTCGGTCAAAGAACGACCGATTGTTCTCGAACTTGGGATGAAACTTTGCCTAATTCGACCGCTGCTTTTGCTGGCGGCAAAGTGGCCATGTATTTTGGTCCTTCTTGGGAGGTTTTTGAGATCAATAGGTTGAATCCTGGTTTGCGCTATCGAGTCATTCCTGTGCCTCAGCTACCAGGAACGAACATTACCTGGGCTTCATATTGGGTTGAAGGTGTGGCCCAGAAATCTGAAAATCAGGACGAAGCCTGGCAGTTTCTTAAATATCTTTCAGAAAAATCAACCATGCAGAAGTTGTTTGAAGCGGAGTCCAAAATCAGGCTTTTTGGTGAGCCTTATGCCCGAACAGACATGGCCGACTTACTCCAAGGCGATCTCTATGTTGGTGCCTATATTCGCCAGGCAAGTGCGGCCCAGTCATGGTATTTAGCCTCCAGGACCTTTGATAATGGTCTTAATGATTCAATGATTGAAGCCTATGGAGCGGTGGTTGGTTTAGCGGCTGAAGGGAAATCAATTGAAAGAGAACTTGAGACCCTGGCCCAAAAGATTGGCCAACTTCTTTCTCAATACGAAGTCGGGGCGGCTGTGGTAAGATAGGCTTAATGGAAAAGGCGATTCTTCGGACCTTAGTCTATGCTGATGTTTTTGACTATCCCCTGAAAGAGGACGAGATTTGGCAATGGCTGATTAAAAAAAATTCAAAATCACTAAGAGCTCTAAAGAAATTAATAAAAAAAGGAACTTGCCAGACTAAAAATGATTTTTACTTTCTAAAAGGCCGTCAAGAACTTATTTCCTTGCGTCGGAAAAGAGAAAGGTGGAGCCAAAAGAAAATGAAGATCGCCCGAAGAGTGGCTCACTTTTTGTGCTTGATTCCCTGGATAAAACTGATTGGAGTGACTGGTGCTTTAGCGATGGAGAATAGTCAGAAAGGTGATGATATTGACTTCTTAATTATCACCTCAAAAGATCGGACTTGGCTCAGCCGGGGTTTAATCGTTAGCTTTTTAAGATTTTTTGGACTCTACCGCCGGCCTGGGAAGGTTAAGGATAGAATCTGTCCTAACATGATTATTGATGAAAAACATCTAACTGTTCCTAAAAAGGAAAGAGACCTGTTTTCAGCTCACGAAGTTTGCCAGATGAAGCCCCTCTGGCAAAGAGGAAGAACTTATCGAAGGTATTTAAGAGCTAACCAATGGTCCAAAGAATTTTTACCCAACTGGAAACCCTAGCCCGAAAGGCCCAATTAAGATACATGGAACCGCGAAGGACAATCGAGGTAGTTGATCCT
>CAYFQP010000056.1:0-25890 GCA_964345375.1 uncultured Gammaproteobacteria bacterium
TTGTTATAATATAATAACTAAGTCTTAGATGAGAGTTAAAAAATGAAAAAAACTCTTGAGAACCTAATTAAAGCTTTTATTGGTGAAAGCCAAGCCAGAAACAGATATACTTTCTACGCTAAGATTGCCCAAAAAGAAGGTTACGAACAAATTGCTGAGATTTTCCTTCTTACGGCTGAAAACGAAAAAGAGCATGCCAAAAGACTTTTCGAACATATTCAAGAATTAAATAAAGGCAAACTCAAAGAAATTGAAGTTGAAACAACTGCTCCCTTAACCTATGGTAAGACAGCCAAAAACCTCCAAGCGGCGATTGATGGCGAACACTATGAATATACCAAAATGTATCCAGAATTCGCTAAAACCGCCCAAAAAGAAGGCCTTCTCAAAATTGCTGCCAGATTAGAAGCCATTGCCATGGCTGAAAAACACCATGAACAAAGATATAAAAAACTTCTTAAAGAAGTCAAAGATAAAACCGTCTTTAAAAAGAAAAACAAAGTCTGGTGGGTCTGTCGCGAATGCGGTTACATCCACTTTGGCAAAGAAGCACCCAAGGTTTGCCCTTCTTGTGATCACGAACAAAGTTTTTATCAACTACTCTGCGAGAAGTATTAAGGGGGTGAAAGAACTTGTTTAAAATTTTTGACAAAATCCGTGGTGGAGAGAAAAAACAGAAAGCCGAAGACAAGTGCCCAGGTTGTGGTAAACCAACCAGTGAATGCACTTGTGAAGAAGGCTGATAAAAAACAATAAAAATGACCGAGATAAACCAGATTTATCGTTGTAATATCTGTGGCAATACTGTTAAAGTCTTAAAACCTGGAGTCGGAGAACTTGTTTGTTGTGGCCAACCAATGGAACTCCAAACTGAAAAAGAAAAGAAATAAATCTACTTTGAGAATACTTTCCTGGAATGTCAACGGAATACGAGCAGTTTATAAAAAGGGCTTTTTAGATTGGCTAGGAAAAAGCCGAGCCAATATTATCTGTCTTCAAGAAATAAAAGCCCAAGAAGACCAACTTCCTTTTGATTTAACTCAACCAAAAGATTATTTCTCCTATTTCAATTCCGCCAAGAAAAAGGGCTATGGCGGCGTGGTGGTTTACACGAAAGAAAAACCTCTAAAGATAGAATTTAATTTAGGCTTCAAAAGGTTTGACCAAGAGGGCAGGCTATTAAGATTAGAATTCTCTAACTTCACCCTAATCAATGTTTATCTCCCTCACGGAGGAAGAAAAAAGGAAAATTACGATTATAAGCTTGAAGTTTATGAGCGCCTAATTAAATACTTAAGAAGAATAAAAAGTAAAAAGATTCTTCTGATTGGAGATTTTAATGTTGCTCATCAAGAAATTGACCTAGCTCGATCTAAAGATAATCTCAAGAATACAATGTTCACACCAAGAGAAAGAAAAAAGATTGACCGGATTATTAAACTAGGTTTTACGGATAGTTTTAGAAAGTTACATAAAAAGGGTGGTCATTACACCTGGTGGGCTTATGGAGGTTGCCGGGAAAGAAATATTGGTTGGCGGATAGACTATGGTTTTGTTTCAAAGTCTTTAACCCCAAAACTGGAAAAAGCCTTTATTCTTTCTAGAGTCAAAAGTTCAGATCATTGCCCAATTGGAGTCAAAATTAAAACCTAATTTTTATTAATCAATTCTTCCAGAATTCTCCACCTTCTCTTTTTCTCTTGAGGAGAAACATCATCCTTAAATTTATAAGCAGCCGTTCCTGGCCGAGGTGAATATTTAGCGATATAAGCTTTGGCAAAACCAACTTTTTTGCAAAGTTCAACCGTATTCTCAAAAGCTTTCTTTGTTTCTCCAGGAAAACCAACAATAATATCTGTCCCAATTCTAATCTCTGGAATTTCTTTCCTGATTTGATTAATTAAACCAAAATATTCTTTGGCTGTATAAGGCCGATTCATTCTTTTTAAGACTTCATCATCCCCAGACTGAACTGGCAGATGTAAATATTTATCAATCTTAGGTAGTTTAATTGATTGAATTATATCCTCAGTCAAATCCCAAGGATTAGAGGTGATAAAAGAAATTTTCTTAATTCCCTTAATCTCATGAAGTTTTCGAAGTAATTGACTAAACTTCTTTCTTGGTTTTAAATCCTTGCCATAAGAATTAACATTCTGACCCAATAAAGTAATTTCCTTAAATCCCTGCTTAGCCAATTTCTCGATCTCACAAACAACCTCAGAAAAAGGCCGAGACTTTTCTCGACCACGAGCATAAGGAACAACACAATAAGCACAGAAATTATTACAACCCTCCATAATCGGCACCCAAGCATGAGTTTTCTCCTTCCTGACTGGTGGTAAATCAAAACAATAATCTTCCATTCTTAGAAGCTCATCTACTTCTGGTAATTTCTTCTTCAAACTCGTTACTCCATAACGTAACATACAACCAGCCAGAACAATCTTTTGCTTTTTATTCTTAGCAAGATTCCGAACCAACCCATAAACCCGATTCTCAGCTGACTCCCGAACTGAACAAGTATTAATAATCACCAAATCAGCTTCTTCAATTCTCCCCACAGGCTGATAACCCTTTTTCTTATACAACCTAGCAATCCTCTCTGAATCTGCTTTATTCGCCTGACAACCAAAAGTTTTAATGAAGTATTTCATCGAGCTTTAACCAACCTCCTAATCATCAACCATAATAAAATCGCACTGATACCAATGAAAATAAACATCAACCTATAAACAAAATCAAAAGCAAAAAGACCAGCTAAAAAGATAAATGTCATCAATCCCATCACCCTACCAAGATTAAGAAAGGTTTCTTGGTCAACCAAATAATAATAACGCTTCTTTCTGGTAAGATGGCCTTTATCCATCTCTCTTAAGATAACAGGATACTCAACTGTCCAGACAAAGAGATCACCAAAGGCAACTAGAATACCAAGGAGATAGAAGGCAAAAAGAGAAAAATTCAGCCCAAAAAATATTGTCCCGGCAACAAAAAGAACTGTCCCAATAGTCGCAGCCATCAACCGTCTTTCCGGTCTTGCCAATCGCCCCGCAAGGTAAGCAGCCAAAATACCTATTACTCCCAATAAACCATTAAACCAACCAACCTCCACCTCTCGACCAAAAAATTCAAAAGCCAATACTGACCAAGTAAGAATAAAAATGCCGTTGGGAAAACCATCAATCATGCTCATCAAACGGACAGTCCACCAATTTTTTCCCAGACTCTTAAAAGATATGCCTCTCAGAGAAAAATCCAGTTTTTCTTTATCAGTCTTCAACCTACCAGCGATAATAACAGCCAAAAGAAAAATAAAGGTAGCGACCGAAAAAGAGAGATAATAAGAACTCCTAATGCTTAAACCAAGCCACTCTTGACCAACAGAAACAATAATTAAACCCGCCAGCGGAGGGGCCACCATCCAGATAGCTGAATTCAAGACTTCCTGAAGACCGGTATAATAACCCCTTATTTTATCCGAAGTAATATCAAAGATAAATAAATTCAGATTAGCCCAGTAGAAGGCTTCACCGAATCCTCTGATTAATCCTAAGGGAACCAGGTAGGGCAAAACATTTCCTCCTAAAGAGATAATCAGTAAAGGAAAAAAGCCTTGGACTAAGATACCAAAACGAAAAGCAGAGGCATGGGAAATCCTTCTAAGGAGAAGGCCGTTAAAGATAAAACCAAATGGCAAACTCAGAAAAAAACAAAGATTGAAAAGAGCCACGGCTCTCAAATTGTCAAGCTCTCGCCATAAATAAATATTCAAAAAGACATCTAAAAAAGAGGTGCCTAGGGTAAAAAGACCCATACAAACAAGAAGGAGCTTAGTTCTTCGATTAAGCTCTTGAAAAACTGAGATTTCTCTCTTAATTCTTGAGATTAGTCTATCCATTGTTTATATTTAAGCTGTGGAATATCTTGTCATTGACCATCTGAGATTCCCAATTGCTGATTCTCGTCATAATCCTCTTCATTGGTTAATCGTTGTTCTAATTAGAATAATTATTTCTATCTTTTTAATTCCCTTAAGTTTTTATTTATTTACCCTTGGTTTTCTCCTCTCAGCCGAGACCATCCAGCCTTACTCGCCTCCAATTTGGTTTGAAAAAGTCAGTCTTTATATAACCAAACTACCATATTTTCAAGAACTCAAAAACCTTGTCTTTTTCAAGCTTGGACCTTGGTATCAAGACGTGCCTGTCTGGTGGACAATGGTCGTCGGCTTGCCTTTAATAGTCTTAAGTGTCTGTCTTTTCTTAATCGTCTTCTTTAATCTCTATTACTCGATCTTTAGCCCAACCTATAACCAAACCCATTGCCCTCTTTGTAGGCAATCAAACAAGTCTGACTAATTTTACCATTTCCCACTCGATTTTTGAAGCTAACTTGAAGCTGAAGAATACTGAGTCAGAGCATACTGCCAAAATCTCAATGAACCTAAAAGGAATAGGCCACTAATCACAAATGAAAAAATTACCCACTGCCAGGATAGAAGACCCATCAGCGCCTTAGCCGGAAAAGTCATTAAGACTCCGACCGGAATGACAACTGTCAGAAACGTCCTCAAAGGCTCTCGGTAAACATCAATTGGCACCCTTCCCATTCCAGATAAGTCTCGGAAAATCCAAATTAGATTTTCAATTTCAGTTGTTAAAATCCCTACAGCCAAGACACTAATATGAACTGCCAAGCCAATAATAAAAGAAAGAACTACTAGTAAAAGATAAAGAACCAAGCCTTCGAGAGTCAAAGAAATATATCCTCTTAGCAAAAAAATTATCATAAAAATAATTAAGGCGATAAGAGTCATCAAATCATAAACATCAGTCTTGCCAGTCAGACTCCTAAAAAGAGGATTAATCGGCTTAACTAAGACTAAATCAAAATCTCCAGTAACAATTAAACCTCGAAAATCATAAACTCCTCGAAGAAAAAACTGAATCAAAATATCAACTAAGTTAAAAGTAAGAAAGAAGAAGATCATCTGATAAAGATTATAACCAGCCAAAGTTTCAGTCCGTCTGACTAATAAAAATAAAAAGACCAAAAAGAAAAGAAATCTTAAGACCTTACCACTAAGAGCAAAGCCAGCTACAAACCGATTAGCAAGATCAACCTTAAACGAGTAACTAGCCAGCTTAAGCCAAACCCTAAAATACTTTTTTAGAATTTTCATTATCATCTCCCCCAAGCAGCATAATTCTTAACTCCAAAACGAAATAACAACTTAACCAGTTGATAAAAACCCAAAATCCAAAAAATAGAGATCCCCAAGCCAAAAAAGGTCTCCATCAAGGTTAACTTGCCCAGATAAATATTCAAAGGAAAAAATAAAAGATAAGTAGAGGGTAAAATCCGCAAGAAATTAAAAACACCTGCTGGTAAGATATCTAATGGAAAAAGACTACCAGCCAAAAATTCAATAATAATCGTCGCTAAAAACCTTGGCGGCCAAACATTATCTGGCGTCCAAAAAGCAATCATCGAAAGAGAAAAAGAGAGATAGAAGTATAAAATTATACCTAAAATTATTGAGAGGATGGTTAAACCAATAATCAGGGGATTAGTCTGAATAATAACTGGTGGTCGAAGCAAGATAAAGATTAAGGAGATTTCAAAAACAGAGAAAACTAAGTTCAAAATCTTGTCTGAAAAATCCTTAGCAAACCAATATTTTAAATAACTTATTGGCCTTAAAAGAAAATTAGAAAGATCACCTGAACCAATCTGGCCCGCCACATCAACACTTCTTGAGGCAAGGATAAAAGAACGGACAATTGAGGTACCTAAAATATAGGTAATAATTCTCGCCTGGTCATAACCAAAAACCGTTCCTCTTTGAGTCATCACTGCTGACCAGAGAAAGTAGAGAACTAAAAGTTGAACAAAACTCCTAAATCGCCATAAGAAAAAGTTAAGTCGGTAGACAAAATATTCTTGAAAAGTGATCTTAATCACCTGAAAATACTTAGCCATAATTTTTGCCCGTAAACAGTTCTCGAATAATGTCTTCAATCGCAGGCTCTTCAATATTAAGATCAGCCACTGGAAGCTTGTCTAAAATCCGTGAAGAAACTTTAGAGACCTCTTTTCTTTTAACCGAATAAACCAGTCGGGGATAGCTATATTCTTTAACCTCAGCCATTGCCTCAAATTGCTTAGGATCAGTCTCCTTAGAAAGAGTAACTGAAATCGATTTATTGTCAGCAAATTTCTTAATAATTTCCTCTAATTTACCATCAAAAACAATCTTGCCTTTATCAATAATCACCACCCGTTGGCAAAGCTCTTTAACATCGCCCATATAATGAGAAGTAAGAATAATCGTTGACTTGTATCGGCGATTATATTCCTTAATAAAATCACGCATCTTTTTCTGCATGACGACGTCTAAACCAATCGTTGGCTCATCTAAAAACAAAACCTTGGGTGAATGAAGCAAGGCGGCAATCAATTCACACTTCATTCGTTGACCTAAAGAAAGTTTTCTTACCTGGACCTTAAGAATCTCTTCAACCTCAAGAAGCTTAGTCAATTCTTTTAAAGTCTTCTTAAATTCTTCCTCTGGCACCTCATAGATTTCCTTATTCAAGATAAAAGTCTCAATGGCCGGCAAATCCCACCAAAGCTGATTTTTCTGACCCATGACCAGAGCAAACTCTTTTTGAAACTCAGGCTTGCGATCCCAAGGAGTAAAACCCAAAACCTCAACTGAACCTGAATCAGGATAGAGGAGTCCAGAAAGGCATTTAAGAGTGGTTGTCTTTCCAGCTCCATTCGGACCAATAAAACCAATCAACTCACCCTCATCAATCGAAAAAGAAATTCCATCAACTGCCTTAACAGTCTGATATTTTCTCTGGAAAAGAGATTTAACTGAACCAATCAGACCCGGTTCTTTTTGATGAACTCGGAAATGTTTTTTTAGGTTTTTAACCTTAACAACAGCCACTAAAATTATTTTAACACAACTCAATCAAAGAAGAACTCACTCTAAATAGATCAAAATATATCAACGCCTGACGGCTCGGCGAAGAGCTCTGCCTGGAGAAAAACGAGGCGCCCGATGAGACTTAACAATCTTTTCTTCACCAGTGGTTGGTACAATCACCCTTTTGTCTTTAACCGAAACAATCTTAAAAGTACCAAAACCAGAAATAATTACTTTCTCACCTTTAACAAGAGATCTCTGAATTTCATTTAAGAAGGTCTCAATTGCTTCAGAAGAAGCTTTCTTGGTTAAATGGGCTTTGCGGGCAACAATCTCAATCAGGTCTTTCTTCCTCATCGGCCAAGATTGTAAAACATCAAAGCATATTTGTCAAGATATTTCCTGTCGTTCCTTTATTTTGCCACTTCTGTCGCTCTCGTCTCACGAATGACAACCACTTTTATCTGGCCGGCCCACTTAGCGTCTTCTTCTAATTTCTCACTAATCTTCTTCGCCAAAACCGTTAACTCGTCATCACTAACTTCTTCTGGTTTGACAATCACCCTCACTTCTCGACCAGCTTGATAAGCAGCCACGTTCTCAACACCCTTAAAAGACTTGGCTACTTCCTCAATATGAGTCATCCGCTTTAAATATTCCTCATGAGGGACATAACGAGCCCCAGGCCGAGAACCAGAAATCGCATCTGCTACCCAAACAATGGCTGACTCGACTGAAGAAAAAGGTTTGTCTTCGTGATGCTCTTCAACACAGGCAATCACTTCTTTAGGCAAACGGTATTTTCTCAGCAAATCAGCCCCTAATTCAACGTGAGAACCTTCTTCATCAGTGACGACCTTACCAACATCATGGAGTAAGCAACCCAGCCGAACGATGTTAACATCAGCCTTCAATTCCTCACCAACGGCCACTCCTATCTTTGTTTCTTCCAAAGTATGAACAATCATATTCTGGCCATAAGAAAAACGGAATTTATAACGACCAAGCATTTTCATTAAATCAGGATGAAGATTATAGACCCCGACTGAATGACAAAGTTTTTTTCCTTCTTCAAAAAGAATCTTGTCCATCTGCTTCTTGGTCCGTACCACCACTTCTTCAATCCTCCCAGGCTGGATTCGACCATCTTTAATCAGTCTTTCCATTGCCAACCGGGCAATTTCTCTTCTGACCGGATCAAAAGAAGAAAGCCGAAGGTCTAAAGTCTCATCAAGTTCAATCTCCACGCCAGTTGCCTGTTCAAAAGTCCGAATATTCCTTCCCTCCCGACCAATAATCCTTCCCTTAATTTCTTCATCAGGCAATCTGATTGTCGAAACCGTATATTCAGCTGTCCAATCAACCGCACCATGCTTCATGGCGTCAACCAGAATCTGTTTAGCTTTCTCTTCAGCTTTTTCCTGAACTTCTTCCTCTGCTTTTTTAATTTTCTTAGCAATTTCAGCAGTCAGGCCTTTCTCGATTGATTCAAGAATAGTCTTCTTGGCTTCTTCTCTGTCCAGCTTGGTCACTTTTTCTAACTTAGCCAGAAGCTCTTGCTTAAGTTTTTCAATCTTCTCTTTTTCTTCTTTTAACTTAGCCTCTTCTTTGTCCAGCTGCTTTTCTCTTTCCTCCAAAGCACCTTGAAGCCGGGCCAGCTTCTGAAGTTGGGCTTGAGGAGACCTCTGAGAAGAAGCACTTTTTCTCAATGATTGAGATTTAGACTTTTTTTTAGTTTTCTCAAAAATAGCCATATTTTTCCTCTAGGAAGCTGGTTTTATGGCATAAAAAAATCTCTCCAAAGTTTCGGAGTTAACTCAGTCTTATTTTAAAAAACTGGTCATGATTGAAGCCATAATTAATAGCCAATCTTCACTAGATTGGCCCTATTTTACTCCTTTTTTAAAATTTTTTCAATCACTCCTTTAATAATAGACCAACGAAAGCCACGACGAGAAAGAAAACCAACCAACTTCTCTCGAGCCTCAAAATAGGGCAGGCCTTTTAAGGATTTAATCTTTTTCTTAGCTATTTTCTCTGCTAACTGCTCTAACTCTTTATCTTTCAGCTTCGTCAATTGCTCCTCAATAATTTCTCTGTCAATCCCCTTTTGTCTCAATTCCAAAGCTAGGCGTTTTTTACCAAACGGCCGAAAAGTCATTCTCTGCTCGATCCACCACTGAGCAAAATCTTGGTCATCAAGATAACCCAAATCTCTTAACTTCTTCTCAATTAATTTCTGGGTTTCTTCTCCCACTTTCTTCTTTTTAAACCAATCTCTAAGCTCTTTTTCACTCCTGGGACGATAACTAAGGAATTTAAGCACTCGATCATAGAACTTAATAAATTCATCCTCTTTAATCAATTTCTCGACTTTCTCTTCAGAGATCTCCTGATCAATCTTCAGGCCTGCGCCTAAATAACTATCAGCTGACAAACCAAAAGCAAACTTACCATCTAAATAAATATTAAAACGCTTTCTATTCTTCTGGGGTTTAATATCAGTGATTTTGGCCATGTGACAAGTATATCACTTGAGAGCTACTAGACTTTATGTTAAAAATCAATTTATATCATGAACAAAGAAGCCAAAAAAGACTCCTTTGGTCAGTCTCGACTTAGACCTGGAGAAGAATTTGGAGGCAATTTTCCAATAGAAAGAATAAGACCAGATGGAGGATTAGACGAATCGGGGGTAAATTATAAAGTCCAAAAACTGATTCAATCAGGAAAATACGAATACGTCCGCACAGATCAAGCCGTTGGTGAAGACGGTGAAACAAAAATAGGAGAAAGGGCAATTATTAAAAAGAAAAAGGACTCTTAACTATTTCTTCTCCTCGCCAATCTCCTTGGGCACTTTTTTCTTTCCTGATTTAACTTCTTTCCAAATTTTATCGGTAATTTCTTTAACTAATTTAGGATGTTCTTGGAGATAAATCTTGGCCGCCTCTCTTCCTTGACCCAACATCTTTTCTCCGTATTTAAAGAAAGCACCTGACTTTTCCACAATTCCCATGTCAACGGCGACATCTAAAATTCCACCCATTTTAGAAATCCCACCCACATTCATGATGTCAAACTCAGCCACCCGGAAAGGAGGAGCAACCTTATTCTTAACCACCCGAACTCGATGACGAGAACCAATTACCTGTTCACCGTCTTTGATTGCTCCAATCTTCCGCATGTCCACCCGAACTGAAGAGTAAAACTTAAGAGCCAACCCACCTGGAGTAACTTCTGGATTACCAAACATGACGCCAATCTTATGACGAAGTTGATTAGTAAAGATGGCGACGGTCTTAGATTTAGAAATTGCCCCTGTCAATTTTCTTAAAGCCTGTGACATTAATCTCGCTTGAACACCTATCATCGCATCACCCATCTCTCCTTCGATTTCGGCTCGGGGGACGAGAGCGGCGACCGAATCCACGGCAATTACGTCAATCGCTCCAGAACGAATTAAGGTCTCAACAATCTCTAAAGCCTGCTCACCTGTATCTGGTTGGGAAACTAAAAGCTCATCGAGATTAACCCCAATTGACTCGGCTCTTTGAGGATCCATACCATGCTCGGCATCAACAAAAGCGGCTGAACCACCAATTTTTTGAGCTTCAGCGATGATATGAAGGGCTAAAGTTGTCTTTCCAGAAGCTTCTGGCCCATAGATTTCCACAATCCTTCCTCTGGGCAAGCCACCAACTCCCAGAGCCAAATCTAGAGCAATCGAACCAGTAGGAATAACATTGGCTTTAAGACGATCCGCCGGAGCTTGACCTAATTTCATAATTGCTCCTTTTCCGTATTGTTTTTCAATCTGCTCCATGGCCACTTTAACAGCCTGGGCTTTTTGACTAGTGTCTTTTCTCTCGATGACTGGCTTCTTAGAAGTCTTTTTTTTCCTGCCCATGACAACTTCAATTTTGCCATAATTATTGGTAAAATACAAGTAGTCCCTTACGGGGTGTAGCTCAGTTGGATTAGAGCGCCGTCATGGGGTGGCGGAGGCCCGGGGTTCAAGTCCCCGCACCCCGACAGAAGTTAAGCGGGTTGGAACTGCATCTCGAAGGCAAGTTTAAGAGTACCCTCTGGCGGAATAACTGTCCGCTCTTCTTTTTTATCAATCGTGAATGGGCCTGATGTCCAAGGTTCAAAACAAAGATAGGGGCCTCTCCCATCAGTCCAAACAACTAGTTTCTTGAATTCCTTTGAAGGAATCATCGTAACCTCACCCCATTCTGGAATCTTGATTTTTATATCTTCTTCAGGACAGTCACTAATTAAAGACTTTTTCAAGGCTTCAATCTCAGGCTTGAAATCAGGAAGATTAGTCTCTATCCGAGGTAAAACATCTAAGGAAGGAAGCTGAAAATAAGGATGGAGGCCAAAGACAAAAGGCATCTCTTCTTTAGGATTCTTATTACCAATCCCCAATTCGTATTTCAAAACGCCTTCTTCCAAGGTAATATGGGCGGCTAAACTAAAATTATGAGGATAGACTTCTCTTGTTTCTGAATCCGCATGTAAGTCTAAAAAGGCCTCATTGCCGCCTGGAGAAACCCAGCCAGTCCACTTTTTATCCCTGGCAAACCCATGCTGAGGAAGATTAGGGAACTCTCCTTCTTTAGTTGGGGGCCCAGCAATTGGAAAAACAAAAAAATTGCCTCCTCTCAGTTTCCCATCAACCATTTGAAGAAGATAAAGAACATCTTTCTTACCAACCTTCCATTCCATCACCATTGATCCTAGGCGAGAAACAACTGCCTCTGTATTTTCCGAAACTAGGACCATCTCATTCCGAGAATATTCCTCAGGTCGCTGGCCTATTAATTGCTCATGCTCTCCACTCATAGGCTTATTATATCAACTTTTGCCTTGGAAATCGAAAAATTACGGCTATTTCTTCTCCTTGAAGTAATCTAAATATTCTTCGAGGGGACGGTCAGAAAAAATCAGTCGTATAAGACCACAAATTTCCCTTCTTCGATGGCGTAAGTTTTTAAGTTTTCTTTATGTTTCTTAAACTTTTCTAAAATATTTTTCTGGTCATTGGTATAGTGACCAAAAACTTTAATGGGAAGGATGCCAAAACCCTTCATGAATCTTTTCAAATTATTGGAATAAAAATATTTTGCTAAAACATAAGCACCGGCTGAGGAACCGGCAACAACCTTACCTTTTAAAAGTCTCTTGAAATTCTTTACTTTAGATAAAGCTCTCCTAAGCTTCAGGGTATCACCTCCCCTCATATAAATCGCATCGGCATTTTTGAGCTGGTTATCAAATCCACTTAAGTTTTTACTAGCCAAAATAATCTCAACCTTCCGTTTTCCAGCAGCTAATTTGAATTTTGGTCTGTCTTGCTTAAGTAGCTTTGGCCATTCTGTTTCTTCTCTGGAAAAGTAAATAATTAAGAGTCTAATTGGACTCCTCAACCCCCTCAAAATCTCTTTGAAAAATAATTCATTTTCTTTTATCGGAAGACTAGTTGCTCCACCATGAAGAATAAACTTAGTCATGGGCCTATTATAACAAACGGGGGTGCCCCAGAGAGTTAAGAACTTACTTTTTCCCCTTCTCTTTGAAGTAATCTAGAAGCTCTTTAACAATCGGGCCTTTCTTGTAGTTCTTCTCACAAGGAAATTCATCACACTCAAAACACAAATCCACATTCTTTTCTTGAGAACAAGCTGGTAAAGGACAAACCTCGTTCGGCCTGCAACCAGGGCACTCCTCTATCACAAAAAGCGGACACTTAGAACAAACTATTCCACAAACTCCAATTTTATCAGCCATGTTTATATTCTAGCTGTCAAGGGGTAAAAACTCAAGGGTTGAAATTTTTAGTATAATAAGCTCAAATGAAAAACACCATCCAAATCGGAAAATTACCAAAGATATATGGGCAATAAAAAAATAAAAGAAATTGAAAAACACCTTCTCTCTAAAAAAAGATTCAAAATCGTTTTTCTAGGTGACTCCCTGGTCTCGACTGAAGCAGTTCATCCCAACTGGCGAGGGATAGTTGAGTATGTGATAAAGGGCAAAGTAGGAGAGGTCCTCAATGACTGGAAGCTTGCAGATTGGGAAATAAAATTTATCAATTCAGGTCTTAACGGCGCTACTACCAGGGATTTATTAGAGCGTCTAAAAATAGAAGTCTTTGACCATAAACCAGAAATGCTTATTTGTATGATCGGCTCAAATGACCCATATTTTAAGATTAGTCCTTCTCAACACAAAAAGAATGTAAAAGAGTTAATTGAAAAAGTTTCTAGCAAAATCCCTCACTTAATTTTCTGTACTTCTACTCCAGACAATAATGAAGAATCTAGGGAAAGATACGCAAATTACGTGGCTCAAATCAAACCGCTCTTCCCTCACCCCAAAACTCAATTCATTAACATGTTTGAAATCTATCAACAATTTGACCTTGATAAGTTCTTTACTTTCATCTCTGAGTATGGAAATAAAGAAATTGGTATTAAACCAGGAGAAGTAGATTTCCAACACCCAAATTCATTAGGAAACGCCTACATTGCTAAAATAATTCTTAAAGAAGTTTTTGAGATTAACTTCGATCCCGAACTATATATGAAAACCCTTCTCGCTGGTGAGAAATACCCGAAATATTAACTCCCAAATGGAATTCAAAACTTAAACGAAGCAGTCTTTACCGCTTCGGCGATTGCTTCTTCCTTCTTGCCTTCCCACCCGTACCAACTTTCCGACGCTCTCGAGTTCGGGGATCACGAGTCAACAAACCCTCTTTTTTCAAAACTGGTCGAAATTTTTTCTCCTCAACTTCAGCCAAAGCCCGAGACAGACCATGAATAACAGCCCCTAATTGACCTTTTTTACCACCACCCACTACCCGAACAGTAGCATAATATTTTCCTTGGGTATCAGTTAACTGAAAAGGTCGAGTATAAACTATCTGGGCCACTTGGCCTGGAAAATAATCACTAATTGGCTGATTATTAACCAGATTCTGACCTTTACCTGAATAGAGCCTAATCCGAGCCACAGACTCTCTTCTCCGGCCAACCGCGTAAGTAAATTCTTTATTCTCTTTAGTCTTTTTTTCCTTCATTTTTCTTTTTAAATTTATCCTGATGTGGATGTTTTTCTCCTGAATAGACTTTCAATCTCACCAACATTCCTTTTCTTAACTTATTCTTTGGCAACATTCCTGAAACCGCGTTAATAATAATCCTCTCTGGCTGTTTTTCCCTTAACCGCCAAAGAGGGGTTTCTTTTAAAGCCCCTGGATAGCCTGAATGACGATAATAAATCTTTTGTTTTTCCTTTCTGCCTGTTACCCTTACTTTCTGAGCATTAATAACAACCACATAGTCGCCACAATCCAAATGGCGGGTAAAATAAGGCTTATTCTTACCCATTAATAACTGAGCAATCTTGGTCGCCAATCTTCCCAAGACTTTATCCTGAGCATCAACCAGATGCCACTCCCGCTTGATCTCTTTAGCCTTAGGTGAATGAGTTTTCATTTCTTCTTCTCCTTCTTAGAAACTTTCTTACTCTTAGTCTTAGTTTTAGCCTTCTTCTTTGAAGCAGGCTTAGCCTTAGGTTTCTCCTTAATTTCTTCTCCTTCAACAAACTCCATTTTGACCATCATGGCCGCGTCTCCCCGCCTTCTTCCCAGCCTAATAATCCGAGTAAAACCACTTGGCCGGTTCTTAAACCGAGGAGCAATCTCCTCGAACAACTTATTAACCATTTTTTTATTCTGGAGATAGGAAAAAACCAGTCGTCGAGAATGAAGGTCCTTTCTCTTTGCCCGACTAACAAACCTATCAACCAACCCCTTAATCGCCTTAGCCTTAGCCTCAGTCGTCCTAATCTCCTGATGCTCAATTAAGGCATTAATCAGGTTCTTAAAAAGGGCTTTTCTTGCTTTCGCGTCTCGGCCTAATTTTCGGCCAAAAACCCGGTGTCTCATTAAAAATCAACCTCCTTTTCTTTAAGAGCGGCCGCAATTATCTTCAACGACTTCTCACCTAAATTCCGAACCTTTTTAATCTCTTTTTTGTCAACCGCAATTAAATCAGCCACTGTCTTGTAACCTGACTTTTCGAGAGCATTAACGATCCGCGTTGGCAGATTTAATTCCTCAACTGTCAATCTCAGAGTCTCGTGAGAAATAGCTGGCTGTTCCTCAATCTTTTTCTTAGGCACCTTAGGCTCAACAATTTGTTTAAAATAGCCAATCAAAATCTGAGCCGCTTCTTTAATTGCCTCAGAAGGAGAAATTGTTCCGTCTGTCTTTAATTCAATAATTAAACGGTCATAATTGGTCAAACGGCCCACCCGAGTTGCTTCAACTTGATAATTAACTTTAATAACCGGAGAAAAAGTGGCGTCAACCGGAATTATTCCCAAAACATCACTCTTCCTCTCTTCAAAAGGAGAATAGCCATAACCTGACTCAATCGTTAGCTCAGCTGACAACTTTGTCTTTTTATCAGCCAAATGAGCCAAAACCAAATCTTGATTAACAATCTCTATCCCGGCTGGTGTTTTAATCTTTTTCGCCTTAACCTCACCTGGGCCAGTCGCCTCAAGTTTAACTTTGACTGGGTCTTTACCTTGATACTTAATCCTTATTTTCTTAATATTAAGAATTAAATCAACCAAATCCTCTTTTAATCCCTCAAGGGTGGTAAACTGGTGACGAACACCACTGATTTTGACAAAAGTAACGGCTGCTCCTGGCAAACTAGTCAGTGAAACCCGACGAAGAGAATTACCCAAAGTATGGCCATAACCCTGTTCAAGGGGCTCGATGATGAAAACCCCTTCGTTTTTGGTTTCTTTTTCAGTTTTGATTTGAAAAAGTGGTTCTTTCATTCTTCACCTCCAATCTATTTTGGACAAAACAATATCTTGTAGATATTATCTTGAATAAAATTCAACAATTGCTTGCTCATTAATATTAGCTTCAATTTCTTCTCGCTTAGGCAGGCGTTTAATCTTGCCTGCGGTTGCCTTTCTTTCCAACCATTCAGGGACTTTAAAATCCTTTTTCTCAAGCTGAGCTTTAACTGAACTAATCTTCGCTCCTTTCTCCGAAAGAGAAATCGTCTCACCCACCTTAACCTGATAGGAGGAGATATTAACTTTTCTATCATCAACTTTAACATGACCATGAGAAATTAACTGCCGGGCAGAGGCTCTTGAAGGGGCCAAGCCTAAACGATAGATAAGATTGTCCAGTCTTGATTCCAAAAGCTGAAAAAGGACTTCGCCAGTGGCCGCCTTTGCCTTCCGGGCCTCATCAAAATATTTTTTGAATTGCTTTTCTCGAAGCCCATAAAGTCTTTTAGCCTTCTGTTTTTCTCTTAACTGAACCCCATATTCTGATAATCGCCTTCTTCTCTTTAAACCATGAATTCCCGGCGGAACGGCTCCTTTTTTTTCCAAAGGACATTTTGGTGAAAAACAACGATCACCCTTAAGGAATAATTTCATTCCCTCTCGACGGCATAATCTACATTTAGAATCAAGATAACGACCCATTAAACTCTCCTTTTCTTTTTTGGCCTAGATCCATTATGAGGAATCGGCGTCACATCAGCAATCAGATTTATTTTTAAACCAGCGGCCCGAATGACTCGAAGGACCGCGTCTCGACCTGGCCCTGGTCCTTTAATATAAATTTCAACCTGTTTAACCCCTAACTTTTTCAGCTCATCAACCAGTCTCTCCACGGTCGTTGTTGCCGCAAAAGGAGTTGATTTCCTTGTTCCCCGAAAACCAGACTTACCAGCTGTTTGCCAAGCAACTGCCTTGCCTTCCTGGTCAGTTGCGGTTACCAGGGTGTTATTAAAAGTAGCCTGAATATTAATCCTCGCCTTCTCAAGTGAACGAGGCATCTTCTTCTTAATCTTTTTTTTAGTCTTTTTTTTATCAGTCATCTTTCTTTACTTTTCTTCTCTCTCTTTAGCTTTCTTGGCTTGTTCAACCTTGGTCAAAGCCTCTTTCTTAAAGGCTCCAACTGTCACTCTTTTACCCCGCTTAGTCCGAGCATTACTCCGAGTTCTTTGGCCTCGAACAGGCAGATTCTGGCTGTGTCTTAAGCCTCGATAGGAACCAATTCTCTTTAATCGTTTAATATTCTTAACTCGCTCCTCTCTTAAATCACCCTCAGTCTTGACTGATTCTAAGGCTTTGGTAAGTTTAGCAATCTCTTCCCGAGTTAACTGATGGGCCCTTTTAGTTGGGTCAACTTTGGCTTTTTTAAGAATTTCTTCCACGTTACTCCGACCCACTCCATAAATATAGGTGAGGGCAATATCAATTCTTTTTTCACTAGGGATATCAACTCCAATAATTCGAGTCATTTTCCTCCTTATCCTTGTCTTTGTTTATGCCGGGGATTAGAACAAATCACGTATAACTTACCCCGACGTTTAACAATCTTACATTGCTTACATCTTTTTTTGATTGAGGCTTTAACTTTCATCTTATTTGAACCGATAAACAATCCTTCCCCTTTTCTCATCATAGGGGGTCATTTCAATCTTGACTCGGTCACCAGGTAGAACCCGAATATAATACCTTCTCATCTTGCCTGCCAACATACACAAAACCTCGCGTTCATCATCGAGTTTAACCTTAAATAAAGTATTCGGTAGACACTCAGTGACTACTCCTTCAAATTCTTCTGTTCCTTTGTGAATCATCTTAAAATTAGTTAGTTAAAATCAAAGGACCGTTAGCTCCTAAAGCAACGGTCTCTTCAAAAAGCGCTGCTATTTTACCATCCTGAGTTCGGATTGTCCAGCCATCATCAGCCACGAAAATCTCAGGCTTTCCCAGAGCATAAATCACTTCAATTGCCAAAACCATTCCCTTTTTAAGAAGAGGCGTCTTCTCAATCTTGCCTTTAAGAAAACAAGGAATGACTGGTTCCTGATGAAGCTGACGGCCAACCCCATGGCCAGTCAAATTCTTAACCGGATTATAGCCTCCTTTTTTGATTGTCTTCTCAATCGCTAAACTGATATCACCAACCCGATTGCCTGGCTTAACTTGACTAATTGCCTTTTTCAAAG
The DNA here is from genome assembly GCA_964345375.1 of uncultured Gammaproteobacteria bacterium. Taxonomy (GTDB): domain Bacteria; phylum Patescibacteriota; class Microgenomatia; order CAYFQP01; family CAYFQP01; genus CAYFQP01. The sequence continues at coordinate 18,019 of CAYFQP010000056.1, forward strand.
CCTTTCTTCCAGTCTCTAAAAACTTGGTTTTTTTCCTTGTTCCCGCTTCAATCGTCTGAGCCATATCAGTATGGAATCCTTGAAAATAAAAACCAATATCGACTGAAACAATATCTCCTTTTTTAATCACTCTTTCATCAGGAATGCCGTGAACCACACCTTGATTAAGATTAAGACAGGTTGCCCAGTGATATTTAGGAACCATCTTAAATGAGGCCTTACCCCCAAGCTCCTTAATTTTCTCTTCAGCGACTTCATCCAACCTCCGAAGAGTCATTCCAGGCTTAACTTCTTCTAAAACCTTGTCCATCACTTGTCTTAATTTTTTACCTCCATCTCTCATCTTTTCTATCTCCTTTTCATTAAGAATGGGTATCATTTTTATAAACCAAGACGGTTAACAATTTCCTGGTGAATCACCTTAATTGGCCTTTCACCATCAACCTCTTCCAAAATCCCCTCCTGGCGGACAAATTCAACCAAGGGTTTAGTTAATTGATAATAAGTCTCCAGTCTTTTCTTAATGATCTCTGGAGAATCATCTTTACGTTGAACCAACTTCCTCTGACATTGGTCACAAAGTTCATCCTTTTTCGGTGGTTTGGTGATTAAATTGAACTCAAGATCGCATTGAGGACAAATTCTCCGGGCTGACAACCTCCTCACACTTTCTTGTTTACTAACTTTAAGATAGACAACTTTTTCAATCTCCTTTCCTTTCTCAGTTAAAATTTTTTGGAGATCTCGATATTGCTCAAGGGTTCGAGGAAAACCATCAAAAATAATCCCCTGTTCTAGTTTGTTTTCTGTTAACCAACCACTGACTATCTTTTTCATCATTTCGTCAGGCACATATTTCCCTTCTTGGTGAATTATCTGGTCAATTTCCTGACCAAGAGCATTTTTCTCTTGAGCTTTCTCTCTTAAAATATCGCCTGATTCAAAATATTCAGCTTTCAACTTCTTGACCATTAACTTAGCCTGTGTTCCTTTACCTGAGCCTGGTGGTCCGAGAAAAAGCAAAATCATTTTAAAAATCCTTCATAACTTCTCATAATCATCATTGCTTCTAACTGCTTGACTGTTTCCAAAACAACAGAAACAACAATCAAGATTCCAGTTCCGCCAATGGTTAAAGTGGCAATCCCAGTTAAATTCTGAGCAATTGAAGGAAGAATCGCCACCAAACCCAAGAAAATCGCTCCGGCCAAAGTAATCCGGGTCAGAATCCAGTTAAGATAATCAGAGGTTGGCCTTCCAGGCCGAATGCCAGGAATAAAACCACCATGTTTTCTTAACTCCTCAGCAATCTTCTCGGGATTAAAGATAACCGCGGTATAGAAATAAGTAAAACCAACCACCAAAAGGAAATAAACAAGATTATAAATCAAACTGCCTGGATTAAAACTGTCAGCCAAAAACTTGGCAATGGCCGCCACCTGAGGCTGAGGGACTTGTTCTAAGAAACGGCCAAACATTGAGGGCAAAAGGACCAGGGAAATCGCAAAAATAATCGGAATCACTCCTGCTTGATTAATTCTTAAAGGAAGATAGGTAGGCTGACCACCATAAATTCGACCTCCCCGAATTCTCTTAGCGTATTCAATTCTAATCTGACGACTAGCCTCATTAACAACCGTAATCGCGCCCACCACCACTAAGGCCATAATCGCAAAAATTACTAAATTAAAAACATTAGTGGCTTCGAAGGTGGCTAAAGTCTGGCCAATGGAAATCGGAAAACGGCCAACAATACCAGCAAAAATCAAAAGAGAAATTCCGTTACCAATCCCATGTTCAGAAATTAACTCACCCAGCCACATCAAGAAAATCGAACCAGCGGTCATCGTCGCCACCAAAGCAACAAGATTGGGAACGGCTAAAGGAGAGATAATCCCCTGATTTTTCAAAAGGGCATACATTCCCAGTGACTGAAGAACGGCCAAAGGAACAGTCACGATTCGAGTATACTGATTAATCTTTTCTCGACCGGCCTCACCTTCTTTCTGAAGCTCCTCAAGCCGAGGAAAAACCATGGTTAAAAGCTGAAAAATAATTGAAGCATTAATGTAAGGGTTAAGCCCTAAGGCAATAATTGAAAATCTAGCTAAAGTCCCTCCTGAAAAAATATCCAGTAATCCCAAGAACTGATTCTGGGCAAAAAGGTTTTTTAAAGCCACCAAGTCAACTCCAGGAACCGGGATATGGGCAGCAATCCGGAAAATCAAGAAGATCAATAAGGTAAATAACAGCTTTTTCCTTAAATCAGGAATTTTGAAAGCATTATTAATGACCGTCAATATTTTATTACCAAAAAATTGGTCTCCCTTAGGCATTAACCTCCACCTTTCCACCAGCTTTGACTATTTTCTTTTTAGCTCCCTTAGAAATCGGCAAGCAAATCGTTAAAGGCTTTTCTAACTTGCCTTCACCTAAAATTTTCACTCCAAATTTTTTCCCCTCTTCTTCTCTAATAATCTTGTGTTTACTCAAACTTTCAATGGTTACTTTGCTATTCTTTGGCAAGATATTAAGATACTTTAAATTAACGATAATTACTTTTGGCTTTCTTGACTTCAGTTTACCTTTCCCTCTTAAAAGAGGCAATCTTTTTAAAAGCGACTTCTTTGTTTTTGTCCCCTCAAAACCAGGCTTAACTTTGTATCTAGCTTTCTGACCTTTTTGACCTCGACCAACAGTATGACCACCCTTGCCAGAGCCATAGCCCCGGCCGACTCTCTTTTTAGGTCTAGTCTTTGTTTTTGGTAGTCGGTTTAATTTGGTCATTTTTCTCCCCTCAATTTTTTCAAAGCTTCAAAAGTGGCGTGGACATTACTCGCTTTATTTCTCGTCCCTAAAATTTTTGAACTTAAATCCTTAATCCCGGCTACCTGGACCACAGCCCTGACCGGTCCACCGGCGATAAGGCCGCTGCCAGCTGGAGCAGGTTTAAGCAAAACCTGAGCGGCTCCAAATTTAACCCGGACATCATGGGGAATAGTTTTCCCTTTTAAAGGAACGGTAATCATGTGTTTTTTGGCATAATTCATTCCTTTGCCAATCGCGGTGGCCACATCTTTAGACTTACCTAAACCAATACCAACTCTTCCTTTTTTGTCACCGACAACTGTCAAAGCAGTAAAGGAAATCTGATTGCCTCCTTTAGTTTTCTTGGAAACCCGATTGACTTGAACCACTTTTTCATCAAATTCTGGTTCTTCTTGAATCTCCCCTGGTTTCTTTTCTTTTGCCATTTTAAAAATCAAGACCCCCTTCTCTGGCTCCTTCGGCCAAGGCTTTAACTCGGCCATGATACTTATAGCTCCGGCGATCAAAAACAACTTTTTTTATTTTCTTTTTTAAAGCCATCTTGGCTAAAAGCTTACCAGTTTCCTTGGCCCGAACCAAAGCTGATTTTTCTTTTAAGCCTTTGTCGTTAACAGTCAAGATTGTCTTTCCCTGAGAATCAACAACCTGGCCGTAAAGATATTTATTTGAGCGAAAAACAACAATTCTTGGCCTTCCTTCCATCTTAACCTCCTATCCCCGCTGCTCCCATCTTGGCAGCTTTACCTGGCTTAAGTTTAATCTCCTCTCCCTGATATCGGATTCCCTTACCTTTATAGGCATCAGGAGGCCGAATCTTCCGGATTCGAGCTGCTTCCTGACCAACCAAGGCTTTATCAATACCCGAAATTTTAATTAAATTCTTCTCGACTTGAATCTCAATTCCCTTAGCAGGAATAATTTCCACTGGGTGGGAAAACCCAAGAGAGAGAACCAATTTCTCTCCTTCCATTTTAGCTCGATAACCAGTTCCCTGAATCTCAAGAATCTTAGTCCAGCCGTTCTTAACGCCCTCAATCATATTAACGAGTGATTGGCGAATAGTTCCCTGATTAGCCCTAGTTTGCTTGTCTTCTGCCTGGCGACTAATCGCCAGTTCTTTTCCTTTTGCTTCTACCTTAATCTTCCGGGGCAATCTTAACTCCAACTCTCCTTTTGGACCAACCACCCTGACCTTTGAATCTTCAAGGCTGACTCTGACTTCTTCTGGTATTTTAATGGGTTGTTTACCAATCTTTGACATTTTTTACCAAACTTGACAAATAATTTCTCCACCCTGGTTAGCTTTTTTAGCCTCCTCTAGAGTAAGTAGACCCTTATTAGTCGAGATCAAGGTAATTCCTAATCCAGGAATCATTTTTTTTAATTTTCTAGTATCAGCATAAATCCTCAAGCCTGGCTTAGAAATTCTTTTAACATTTTCAATCGCCGCTTTCTTGCCTTTATACTTTAACTTAACAATGATTGTTTTCTTCTCTCCTTTTTTCTCACCCTCAACCTTAAAATCAGCTAAATAACCGTGTTCAACCAAAATCCGACTTAACTCCTCTTTCATTTTTGAATGAGGAACAGTCACTGTTTTACGATTGGCTAAATAGCCATTTTTAATTCTGATTAACAGATCAGCAATGGGATCAGTCATTTTACCAACTCGCTTTCTTGACTCCTGGCAACTCACCTTTGTGAGCCAACTCTCGAAAACAAATCCGACAGAGACCAAAAAATCGCAAATAACCTCTTGGCCGGCCACAAAGCTTACAGCGATTACGGTACCTTGTTTCGTGTTTTAATTTCTTTGGTTTTATTTGTTTAACAATTTTTGATTTCTTAGCCATTATTTCTCCTTCGCAAATGGAGCGCCGAGTAACTCCAAAAGTCTCTCAGCCTCTTTGTTGGTCTTGGCACTGGTGATAATCGATATCTCTAACCCCCTTGTTTCTTTAATTTTTGAGTAATCAATCTCTGGAAAAACTAATTGTTCCTCAAGACCTAAAGTATAATTACCCTGGCCATCAAAACTCTGACGACTTAAGCCCTTAAAATCCTTTACCTGAGGTAAAACAAGATTAAAAAGCTTATCAAGAAAATCATACATCCTTTTTCTCCTTAGGATGACCTTTAAACCAATCATTGCTCCTTTAGTCAGCTTAAAACCAGCAATTGATTTTTTGGCCTTGGTGGGAATTGGCTTCTGGCCAGTAATCAAAGCCAGCTCCTGACTAACTTGATTAAGAACCTCTTTTTTCTGAGCCGCTTCCTTAAGACCAACGTTAATAACCACCTTTTCTAGCTTAGGAGCAGCCATTAAGTTTTTTAATCCCAGCTCCTTAACTAGAATCGGTCTAATTTCTTTGAGATATTTTTGATAAAGGGACATTTAAATTGCCTCCTGACAATGACGACAAATTCTGGTTTTAGCCTCTTTTTCCAACCGATAACCAATCCGAGTTAATTTCTTACACTTAGGACAGATCAAGGCTACCTTTGAGGCCGCCAAAGGCTTAACGATGTCAATAATTCCTCCTTGGGTCTGACCTCGAGGCCGAGCATGTTTTTTGTAAACATTAACTCCTGGCACTAAAACCTGATTCTTTTCGGAAATTACTTTTTCAATTGTTCCCTTTCTTCCTTTGTCTTTGCCGCTGATAATCTGAATTTTATCTCCTTTTTTTAGTTTCATTTTCCTCCTAAACAATCTCCTGAGCCATTGAGGCCAGTTTTTTATAACCAAGTTCCTTAATCTCTCGAGCAATCGGGCCAAAGATTCTTGAAGACTTGGGATTATTATCCTTGCCAATAATCACGGCCGCATTATCATCAAAGCGGATGAACGAGCCATCTGGTCGGGATTTCTCCTTCCGAGTCCTAACAATTAAAGCCCTAACAATCTGGCCTTTTTTAAACAAACTTTGGGAGTCAACCTCCTTAACCGAGGCAACAACGACATCGCCTATTCCCCCAAACCTGCGTTTAGAGCCACCAAGAACCCTAATCACCTGCAAAAGACGAACACCAGTATTATCGGCTAGTTTTAATTTACTTCTTAATTGGATCATTTTTTCTTTTTAGTGCCTACTTTCTCAATTATCTTCCATTTTTTGGTTTTGGAAATCGGTTTTGTTTCCCCGAAAATAACTTCCTCACCCTTTTTCACTCCAAGGTCATCATGAACATGGTATTTTTTCTTGACTTTCATTCTCTTTTTATAAACCGGATGGGCCCGATAATTAACCACTTCGACAATCACTGTTTTCGCCATCTTAGTAGAAATAACTTTGCCCCTAAATTTCTTCATCCTTAACCTCCTCCATTAATTGCTTTTCTTTTAAAATCGTCATCATTCTCGCTATCTCATCTCTTTTCTTCCCAATCAGCCGGACATCTTTTGTTTTCTCTCTATTGCCAGCCATCTTGAGATCGACCAAATCCTTTCTAGTCTTAATTAGCTCCTCTTTCAGTTCTTTAAGACCCAATTTTCTTAATTTCTCAAAATCCTTTTTCTTCATTTACTCTTCCTTGGAAATAATCTTTGTTTTAAAAGGCAGTTTATGAGAGGCACGCCTCAAGGCCTCTTGGGCAATCTCTTCTGAAACTCCGGCTACTTCAAAAATAATTCTTCCGGGCTTGACCACGCTAACATGACCTTTAACATCGCCTTTACCTGCGCCCATCCGGACACCCTGGGCTTTTCGGGTAATCGGTTTATCAGGAAAAACCCTAATCCAAACCTTACCGCCTCTTTTCGTGTAATGAGTAATCGCCTTCCTCGCTGCTTCAATTTGATTGGCAGTTAACCAGGCTCGGCCCAAGGCTTTTAGGCCATAGTCGCCAAATTCCAAACTGGCTCCTCTTTGCGATTTACCTCGCATTTTCCCCCGAAATTTTTTTCGATATTTTTCTTTTCTCGGTGCTAAGACTGCCATTTTTAAGCCTCCTTTTTCCGACAAATCCAGACTTTAACCCCAACATATCCTGACCGGGTCATCGCCGGAACCTCGGCATAATCAATATCCGCTCTAATTGTCGATAAAGGAATCTTGCCTTGAGAATATTTCTCGGTTCGGGCAATTTCCGCACCCGCAATCCGGCCCGAGAGAACAATCTTCACTCCCTCTGCTCCAGCCCCCATTACCCGACTAATTGCCCTTTTAACCACTCTTCGATGAGGCAACCTTCGCTCAATCTCATTAGTCACCCGATTGGCAACTAATTGGGCTGAGAGATCAGGCTCCTTGACTTCAGCCACTTCAATCTCAAGATTCTTCTCTGGCTCAGGAATAGAAACCAAGGGAATAAGGGCTTTTTTTAATTCCTCAAGGCCAGTCCCGCCTCGACCAATAACCACTCCTGGTCGGGTAACATAAAGAGCAATCTTCATCTGATGAATTAATCGTTCAATTTCTATTCTCACCAAACCAGCTAATTTTAATCTTTTCCGTAAAAATTGACGGAGTCGATGATCTTCGAGAACATTTTGAGAATAATCCTTTTGCCCAGCAAACCAACGAGAGCGCCACTTCTTCCCGGCTCCGATTCTAAAGGCTAATGGATTAACTTTTTGACCCATCCTTTTTTCCTCCTTCCTTAATCTCTTCTTTAGTCTCTAAAATCACTCTAATATGGCTGGTTCTTTTTAAAATTGGGTGAACCCGGCCTCGAGAAACTGGCTGCCATCTCTTGTAAGTCGGCCCTTCCTCGATAAGAATATTTTTAATAACCAAGTTCTCTTTATTAATTTTAAGATTATTAACCGCATTGGCAGTTGTCTGTTTGATCGTCTTAATCAAAGGAAAGGCTGCTTTTTTAGTTGACTGCTCTAAAGCGGTAATCGCCTCTTCTGGCTGTCGACCTTTGGCCAAAGGAACAACCAAACGCATTTTTCGCGCCGACATTCTGATATAATTTGATTTTCCTTCGATAACTGTCATTTTAAGTTTTCTCCAAAATTCTCTTAACTACCCGGCCATGGCCACGAAATGTCCGAGTAGGCACAAATTCGCCCAGCCGGTGACCAACCATTGATTC